>JBGTBC010000252.1:0-3963 GCA_041749555.1 Pyrinomonadaceae bacterium
CAAAAGGAGATCGCAAGGATCCTGCCGGAGATGATCGGTGCGGCCCTAGTGCTCCGTCAAAAAGATCCCGATATACAATTTGCGATAGCAGCGGCGTCTCGATCAAGCAGGGAGCAAATTTCTTTGATCCTTGAGGACTCATCGGCCCGAGGATCAAACGCATTGAACCGAATCCCTATTGTTGAAAACGAGACATACAATCTGCTCTATGCCGCAGATGCCGCCGCTGTGACAAGCGGGACGGCGACGATGGAAGCTGGAATCATCGGTACACCTTTGGTTATTGTCTATAAAACGTCAAAGTTAAATTACACATTGCTCGAACCTCTGATTTCGGTCGAACATTACGGGCTAATCAACCTGATCGCCGGCGAGAGGGTGGCGGCAGAATTGATCCAGGATGAATTCACCCCGTCGATTTTGGCCAGTGAGATCATGCGGTTGCTCGATCCCGCAGAGAATTCGAGACGCCGCGAGAAATTGAGGGTCGCTACAGAGAAGCTAGGCCACGGAGGTGCGTCCGACCGGGCGGCGAAGTTCATTGTCGAGATTATCTCATCAGACTAGCGGATCATTCCTTTCGTGCGGCTTTCAGAGCCTCAAGTTCAAAGGTCAGTATCCGCAGTTATCGTCAATGCAAATCCTTCAAACGATCAATATCCTCCCTCAATTTCTTTAGTTCTTCCTTTACGCGAGGCAGACTCTTGACGTGCGCATTCTGTTTCTTAAAGTTTTCAAGAGGCTGAATGGGAGTGCCCCACCAGACGCCGGGCCGCACGATCTTTCCAGGTAAAACGCCGGCTTGCGAGCCGATCACCGCCCCGCTTTGAACCCGGACGTGGTCGCCAAACCCCACCTGGCCCCCGATCACGCAATCATCCTCTATGGTCACGCTGCCGGAAATACCTGTTTGAGAGGCTATGACGACCCGTTTCCCGATCAGAACGTTATGTCCGATCTGCACAAGATTATCGATCTTGGTACCCTCGCCTATTCGAGTCTCGCTCAGGGCCCCGCGGTCGACGCATGAATTTGCACCGATCTCGACGCGGTCCTCGATCACAACTTTGCCGATCTGGGGAAACTGATGATATTCGCCGGCTTCGTCCTTAACATATCCAAAGCCGGGAGCACCGATCACCGCCCCGGCGTGGATCAGGCATTCATTCCCGATGCTGACATTGTCATAGATCACACAATTAGGATATATGATCGTTCTCTCGCCGATTTTGACGTTTTGACCGATACGAACGCCCTCGTGAATCTGGCAGCCTTGGCCTATTTGCGAATCGCCGCCCACGGTAGCAAAGGCGCCGATCCAGCCTGCATCGACCGTGGATGTCGGATCAATGATGGCGGTCGGGTGCCGTCCATCGATTCGATATTTGATCGGTTGTAGTCTCCTGGCTACTTTTGCAAAGGCCAGCTTGGGGTATCGCACCTTAATAAAGGGAACTGAGAGCTTCGCGTCGAAATCGTCACTGACGATCAAACATCCGGCATTGGTCGTAATGACATCCCGTCCAGATTCAGCAAATGCCAGTTCCGATTCCGCTGCTGTTTCAAGGGCAGCAACACGCAGAATTTCTACGGATCCGTCACCGATCAATTTACCGGTAATAAGGTCAGCGATCTCCTTAGTCGTCATGCCATTAAATGTAAATTGTTTTTTGGGAAAAGTCAGGTGAGTAGGACGGTTATGATCTTTCGGCCATATCTATCGCCGATTGCAGAAATATCTCGACACCCTCGATATCAAAGCCATTATTGTCCTTGAGTTTTCGAAGGACCGAGGCCGCATCGCTGTCCATATAGTCGAGATCCGCCAGATCTATAGTAATTCTATGACCCGTTTCAGATGAAGCACAATTTGCGATCTTCTCGATCAAAATGGCGTCGTCCCTCAGCATGTCGCCTTCAACGCGAAGAACGGTTCGATTCGTTTCCGGATGGTCTGTTTGGGTAATTTGCGTGGCCATTTAACAGTTTTTAGATGCCGGTAATACGGAAATAGTCCGCTCAGGTTTCACTTGGTATGAATCTGCGTGTGACGAGAAATACTCCGGCGAAGATAAGAGCAGTTGCGATCCCGAAAACGTAGTCAACCTTTTCACCCAGAAAGTACACCGCCATAAGAAATCCGATCAGGGGCTGAAGATAGACGAAGACGGCCACCGTCGAAGGATTTACGTGAGAAAGAGCGTAGGCATTCAACAGGTAAGGGGCAGCCGTAGCCACGACCGCAATATAGATCATCAATAGCCAGATCGATCCGTCTATTGTCGACGGGCCGAGACCGACAAACGAATAAGCTCCGATCGGTACACAAATGATCGACGCAAAGAGAAACACCCACATCATCGAGCGAAAAACACCGTTTCGCATTATCACGCTTTTCGATGTAGCGACATAGATGCCATAGGAAAGGGAATTGAGGATGATAAGGATGTCTCCGAGTGTCGATTCAGATGAAAACGATGCGTTGCGGGGATCTATCAATATGATCACGCCCACAGCGGCGAGGATGATACCTATGATCTTCAACCGCCGCAGCTTTTCGAATCCGGCAAACGACCCCACCGTGAGTGCGAAAATGGGAATTGTCACCGCCAGCAAGGAAACATTGGATGCCTTGGTAAGCGAAAGCCCGATGATAAACAGGAATTGGTTGAAGGTAATGCCAAACAGGCTCAGGACACCCAGACGCCAATAATCGCCGCGCTCCTGCAGCCAAAAACGCCCGCGATAGCTTTGAACCATAACCAGGATCAGAGCGGTCAGAGCGACTCTGAAGCCGACAAGAGCAACGGCTGGTATGGTCTTCAATACGACCTTGCCTATAACAGGAAGCGAACCGAAAAGCACCTGAGCAACTATAAGCGCGAAATAAGAGCTATTGTTAGTTGGAACAGAGGCTTCGCTTGAATCGGATTCGACCATTGAGAAAGTGAAATAGTACCAGACAATCTGCCATTGAGTCAGGTTTAAAGTCTTTCTTTATCGATGCTATGATTTAAGGGCCAGTAACTCCTAAAAAATACCAGGTGAATCGTTAGTATGTCCCATTATCGCCCTTTCCAGTTAACCTCCGGTAGCCTAATTTTCACACTCCTGTTCGTCTGCCTTATTACTAATATTTCAGGACAGGATGCTCCCAATAAACAGCCGCTAACCGTTGACGAGATAAAAACAGCCCTGATGACAACCAAATCGGGGCTTGCGACAGCCAATCTCATTCTCATAAAACAGATCGAAGAAAAAGGGATCAGTTTTGAAATTGACGCAACGATCGAGAAAAGTCTTCGGGACGCCGGAGCGGTCGATGATTTGATTTCGTCGGTGCGGGAAAGGCTCTGTGACGATTACTCGGACCGAGCGGACGCGTGTGCCAAGGACGACTTTAAATGCCAGATTGAAAATTATACTAAGGCTCTCCAATTTCATCCTTTGGATTCTGACATCTTGATCAACCGGGGTCTGGCACGGCACGATTCTGGCGATTTTCAAGGAGCGATCGAGGATTATACGAATGCTCTCGAAATCAGCCCGAAAGACTCGGATGCATACGGCAACCGAGGGAATTCTTATAACAGAAAAGGCGAAAAGATACTCGCGTTAAAGGACTATGATCAGGCCATCGTCCTTGCCCCCGGCGAATCTGCGCACTATTTTAATCGGGGAGCCTTACATTTATACAATGAAGAATTTGATCTGGCGATCAGAGATTATTCAAAATACATAGGTCTCAAACCGAAACAAGCCGACGGCTACGGCGGACGAGGCGAAGCGTACCTGGAAAGCGAGCAATATGATCTCGCAATTAAAGATCTCTCGACCGCGATATAGCTTGCACCGAAGGTTTCTGATCAGTACGTAGATAGGGGGAGAGCGTACGCGGCCAAAGGACAATTTCCAACGGCGATGCGTGATTTTGAAGCTGCGATACGGCTGGATGGGCAGAAT
>JBGTBC010000253.1:0-13029 GCA_041749555.1 Pyrinomonadaceae bacterium
GCCGATATTCTGTACCCAGATGTTTTCATGGCCCGAACGGTCGGACATAAAAAAGAGCCGCTGGCCGCTCGGATGCCACATGGGCCAGAGTTGCTTAGCTCCACGGGCGCTCAATTTTTCGTAGGCTTCTCCCTTCTTTAGCCAAATCTCGCTTTCATCGAGGTGGGAACGGCCCTTTCTCCACCATTGGCCGTTCGCGATACCCCGGGCTGAGAATGCAATGCTTGATCCGTCCGGAGACGGCGCGGCGAAGTATTCTGCCGTATACCTGTCGGCTGACACTTGCATCGGCGTTCCTCCCGAGGAAGGCACCCGATAGATATCACTGTAGTTGATATCCCTGCTTGATGAAGAAAAGTAGAGCCATTTGCCGTCGCGCGACCAGCCGTCGAGAATGTCGTTCATATCATCGAAGGTGATCCGTGAAAGAGCGCCCGAGCGGAGGTCCAGTACGTATATATCGCCTCCACCTGTACGGTTGGAAACGAATGCCAGCCGCGTTCCGTCAGGAGAGTACATCGGCCGCGATTCTGTCGCCTGGTGCGAGACCAGTAAATGTGCGGAACCACCCTCCGAGGGAACCGCCCAGATATCGCCGCCCGAAACAAAAGCGATCTCCTTCCGATCGGGCGAGAAAGATGGCTCGGTCATGTAGGCCGTTGATGTCTGAGCGTTGGCAGAAGCCACTAGGAAAACTAATCCCAACGCGAAGATGAAGTGGAATCCGAAACGAGAATGCGCAGAATTCATAAATTTGTAGGGTGATCGAGTATTTATACGCACGAGCCGATGCTCAGGTTTATGACATTGTAATGAAAAGAATGTCAGAAATATATAAGCCGGGGCGCACTTATTCGCTGAGATCGCCTGGCGCAAAAGCCAATGGCGAAATAATATCATTCCGAATATCGAAAATTATATGAATTAGTTGATTCTTGCCGGAAATCGCTTAATATCGGCCGGTACCGGTATGACGCTCATCTCTAGCTCATTCGTCTCGCGGCTCGCAAAAACCTCAACCGATGTCGAACGGAACCTGGATATTGTCGGACTCAATTAACCGCAAAACTCACGTTCACAACCGCGGTCATGTCTTTTTCGATCGTTGTCGTGTCGTATACGCCGTAATCGGAAACGTCCGTCGAATCCGCCGCAGTGATCTGCAAGACGCCCATTCGGGCTGATTTTACCGACCCGATCGAATTGCCGGTGCTCGAAGCAATTTTTTCGGCGCGGTCCTTGGCGTCTTTTGCGGCTTCGCCGAGCATTTCGATCTTCAGGTCGCCGAGCTTGGTGTAATAATATTTTGGAGCGCTCGATTCGATGAGAATACCTTGATTGATCAATTCGGTCGCTTCACGGGCGATCTGAGCGATCTTGGCCACATCATTCGAACGTACCTCTATCTGCTGCCACAGCGAATAACCAGTGATCTCAGGGGATTCGTTTCCGTCGCTGTCGCGCCGTTTCAGGGTGGTCGTGGTGATCGACGAGACGACCATCTGGTCTTCGGGGATGCCCTTTGAAAGCAGGTACTCTTTAATTCTCGGTATATTCTCGCTGAGCTGTTTGTATGAATCGGCCAATTGCGGAGATTGAGCCGTTACTCCCGCATCCCATAAAACAAGGTCGGCCGAAATGCGTTTCTTTGCCGAACCGGTCACCGTGATCGCCTCATCGCCCTTTCGTGTTTTCGAAAAAAACCACCCGAAAATGATCGAAGAAAGAACAAGGCCGATCGCCAGGGCAACACCGGCATTGAACAAATAATCGTTTCTTTCAGTAGCCATCTAAGAACTCCCTATAATTGGCGGACCAAAGACCCGTAACGCCGCTTGTTCACTAAAACATACAGCCAAGATACGCCTGCTTCAGCGTGCAGTCAACTTATTTCTTCCTTCGAATTGCTGTCATTTGAGTATTGAGCAAAATTTGCATTTGAAACGCCGTGAAGTTACGATTGTCTCTTTAGCAGGTTCGAAAAAAAGGGAATTGAAAATAATGAAATTACCGGGTGGATTAGATCTAAATTCGATGATGCAGCAGGCCCAGCAAATGCAAGAAAAAATGGGCCGTGAGATGAAAGAGATGGTCGTCGACGCAGCCGCCGGCGGCGGGGCCGTTTCGGTGAAGATGCGTGGGGATTTCGAGGTCGTTAGTCTGATGATCTCACCCGATCTGATCAAAGACGGGGACGTCGAAATGATCCAGGACCTGACTGTGGCAGCCCTCAACGAGGCTCGCCGTAAGGTAGAAGAATCACTCAAGGGTAAGCTTGGCGGCATGCTCCCGCCCGGATTGATGTAATGAATGCTTGATTATTCAGAACCCGTCGCCAAGCTTATCGACGAATTCAAACGGCTGCCCGGCATCGGCAATAAGTCAGCTCAACGGCTGGCTTTTTATATAATGCGCAGGCCGATGGCCGAGGTCGAGCAGTTTGCCCACGCTCTTCGGGACGTAAAAGAGAAGATCGTTTTTTGCGCAACCTGCAATAACCTTACCGACGTCGATCCCTGCCTGTATTGTGCAAATCCCAAACGCGATCGCTCGATTATCTGTATCGTCGAAGAACCGTACAACCTCGTCGCTATCGAGAAAACGCGTTCTTTTCGAGGTCTTTATCACGTATTGCATGGCACACTCTCGCCGATGCGAGGCATCGGGCCGGACGAACTAATGCTTGCGAATCTCTTAACGAGAATGAGGCCTGATGCAAACGAAGGTATCGAGGTAAAAGAGATAATCGTTGCTACCAATCCGACGACCGAGGGCGAAGCTACCGCCAACTACATAGCTCGCCTACTAAAACCGCTTGGAGTGCTGGTAACGCGGATCGCGATGGGAATGCCGGTTGGCTCGGACCTTGAATTTGTGGACGAGGTGACGATGGACCGTGCCCTGGCCAATCGTCACGCCATATAAACCTTAGAATCGCACAACTTCTGCCGGAACGTCCGACGCGTTTCGCGATGTTTTCCACTCTTCTTCTGTATCGTAGAGGTTTACGTCAAATTTGAGCATCGATTTTACCGGTATACCGTCGAAATCGGTAGGAGCGTTTTCAAACGCCATGATCGCACCGATGCCGATCACCTCAGTATCGATCTCTTTAAGAAGATCCATGGTTTCTCGTATAGCGCGGCCCGATCTTAGGATATCGTCGACGATTATAGCGGGAAAAAGTTCCCCAGTTCCGATATATTGGCGAAATTGACGCTTGCCCTCCTCCATTTCGGCCCAGTAGATCTGTTGCGCGCCCAGAGCTTCGCGTACGCCAAAAGCAACCATTATGCCACCGGGGCTCGGGCTGACGATGGAAACTTCGGGAAGCCGTTTCGCTATCCGCTTTTCCATACGAAACATCCGGCTCAGGCCGACGGATAAGACCCGAGCGTTATCGTGCTCGCGAAATGCGAGAGGCATTTGGAAGTAATGTGATGCGTGTTTACCGTTAGGGTAGATAAAATGGCCCCTTCGGTAAGCTTCCGTTCTGGTCAGAATGTTCATCACCACTTCGGGCGGAGGGATCAGATTCATCTTGTGTCTCCTTCAATAAATAGCCGATTATACAACGCGAGTCAGGTCTTTCCAATTGGCATCGGCAATGTTTTAATTTTTTGGTTCCAGCGCATTCCTGATGAACAACTTTTGATTGAGGCTCATTTCCGCTGGCATTTGGTCGATTGGATACCATCCCATCTCGGATATCTCGCGGCTCCTGACCTTTGCTTCGCCTACGCTTTTCGCGATCATTATCACCTCTACATGACGTCGCATGATTCGACAGCTGAATAGTCTCACGTCGATCAAGTCGAGTCCGGTTTCTTCCATTATCTCTCGACGTAAAGCCTCGTCCGGTTGTTCGCCGGCTTCTAAAAAGCCGCCGGGGAGCCCCCAGCCGGATACAGAGCCACGCAGGACGTGATTCAGCAGCAATGCTTCGCCGCGCTCATTCGTAATTATTCCGGCTGCCGAAACCGTAAAGGTCGGATGCACCAACCGTATAAGCCACCTTCGCAATTTACCGGGGATCGCTTTCCAAAAACTTCCTGCCAATGTTATGAGCATTATATGGGATCGCCGGGGGCGGCCTTATTCGACACGGCGGCCTCGCTTTGAAGTATATTTATTGCCGCTTTTATTTTAGGAGAAGATCCAGACAGCACAACTGTATCGTTCTCGTGGAACACATACCCGGCGCCCGGGCTGACCTTTGTTTTGTCGCTTCGAATTACGGCCACGACGGTTGCCCCGGTGCGGTTACGAAGATCAAGCTCGCCCAGCGTCTTGCCAATGACGCTGCTGCCGGAATTTAGCGTGACTGTTTCGGTGATCGCCTGCAGAAGTGCTGCGTTCAGGTTACCCATTACGACGGGCGGAAGAGACGCCGAACGAAGCATCTCGTATCCCTGGCCCCGGATTTTGCTGATCTGGTCCTCAATAACGTCGTTAGGCACGCCAAACCGGTACAGCACGCGGGCAAATATCTCGATGCTGGTTTCAAATTCCTCCGGGATCACCTCGTCAGCACCAAGTGAAAGCAACTCTGTGATCTCCGCCGTGTAACGGGTCCGGACGATGATGTGGAGCCTGTTGTTTAGCGAACGGGCCAGCGAGACCGTGCGTCGGCTTGCGAGCGGGTCGGACATTGCAAGCACCAAGACCCACGCTCTGTCGATTCCGGCGTGTATGAGCACTTCACGCCGGGTAGCGTCGCCAAAGTTTATTTTTTCACCCTTGTCTTTAGCCCGCCGCACCGCGTCAGCGTTGACATCGAGAATGGTGTACGGCACAGCCACGGACCTAAGTACCCGCGAGAGATTGCGGCCGTTAAGCCCATAACCGACTATGATCACGTGCTGCTCAAGTCCTCCACTTGATGTCAGGTGAATGTCGTCCTCTATATTTTCAATGTCGCCGACAGGGCCGTCCGACAAAAACGATTGGATCGCGAGCCCAAATCGGGGGGCGAATGCGATCATGAACGGGGTAGCTATCATCGACAAGATCGAAGAAGCGAGAAATATCTGGTAATCATCGTCTGGCAAAAGCCCTGCGCCCTTGCCGGCCCGCGCGAGTACGAAGGAAAATTCGCCGATCTGGGCGAGTCCGAGCCCAACCATCGCCGCCACCCGCTGCGGGGAGCCAAGAATACGCACGATCGCCCATATTATCAGCGCTTTTACAACGATCAGGCCAACAAATATCAGCACAACGGATCCCAGATTCGCCAGCAGAGCCGACAGGGAAAGCAGCAGCCCCATCGATACGAAAAAGATACTGTTGAAAACGTCACGAAACGGAAGGACCTCTGCCGTCACTTGGTGATTGAAGTCGGAATCGGCAAGCACCATTCCAGCGATGAAAGCTCCAAGGGCGAGCGAGAGTCCGAAATGTGAAGTTACCCACGACAACCCGAGGCAAAGAAGAACGACGGTAAGCAAGAAAACCTCAGGGCTTCGTAATCGAACTATCTTGCCGAGGAATTTCGGTATCAATAGCCAGGCTCCCGCCACTATCAGAACCAGCGCGAGCAGCGAGCTGCCAAGGCTGACGATCACCGACGACATTGATTCGCCTCCCTGGCCGGCCAACATCGGGATCAAGAGCAGCATGAAAACGATGCTTATGTCCTGAAAAAGCAAGATTCCTACGCCCGCGCGGCCGTGAGGTGCGTCTACTTCGTTGCGGTCAACGTAGGATTTTAGGACGATCGCGGTACTCGAAAGAGCTACCAGAAACCCAAAAAAAATGGCCTGTTCGATCTCCCGTCCGATCATATACGCGGTAAAAGCAACCACGCCGATCGTCACGCCCACTTGCAGGCCTCCGCCCAGTAGGACGAGTCGTTTCATTTCACGCAGACGTGCCAGCGAGAATTCGAGCCCGATCGAAAACAAGAGGAGCATCACGCCGATCTCTGCTAATATTTCGACCCCGCTTATGTCAGAGATCAGGCCCATACCGTATGGGCCAATAGCGATGCCGGTCAGCATAAATCCTACTACCAGAGGCAGACGCAAACGCAGGCAGAGATATGCCACAGGCACCGATGCCAGCAGGATCACGAGCAGGTCTGTGAATAACTGTGGAGTATGCATTCAGTCGTAGCTGCACGTCTATTGCCTGGACGATTCACTGTTAGGTCGCAATGCCAATATCTCTATCTTACAACAAAATAAATGGGGCCATCTTTCCCATCACGCCAGTGAAGTCTCTTGACCGATCATCTCGAGGTATGTAAATGCTATTCTTTGCCGTAATGAATGAAGCCGAAATTCCTTATAGAAGTGACGACCATGAGGGTTCAATGACCTGGGGTGAGGTCAATAGTATCCACAGATCGAGAAACGGCATCTACCAGCGGAACGGACGACTGATATCGCTGCTAACTGATTTTGGGCGCATCAATCCGTGCTATCCCGATGAGCACGGGGATACGACAGATACTATACTTTACACCGGAAACGGACGCAGGGGAGACCAGAAACTAGATGCTCAAAACCGCGCTTTGCTGGACGCTGTGGAAGCGGGCATCGCTGTCCCGCTGTTCAACAAACTCGCTCCGGGCCGGTGGCGATATATGGGCTCGTGGAAAGTGGTCAAGGGTGTTTACATTTTTGACGAAAGTCAGGATAGAATGGTGTGGAAATTTACACTTGAACGAGAAATGTAGTTGGCACATCCGGTAAGGCTTGTACCTCTGCCTGTATGTTGGCGGAAACATCCAGCTTTTCCGCCAATGATTAGGCGGAGCTCAAAGAAATCACTGCGAAAGGAGACCCTGACCATGCACGTAAGTAAGATATTTGTCGCAATTCTACTCATCACTTTCACATTTGCTGCTGCCTTCGGACAGAGTACGTGGACGCCTGAGATGCAGGTAAAACTGAAAGCTGTTGGCTCACCGAGGGTATCGCCCGATGGAAAGCGGGTCGTCTACACCGTCAACGAACCTGTGATGACGGTCGACAAGAGCGAATTTATCACCCAAATTTGGTTGGCCGCGACCGATGGCACCGATAACCGACAGATCACATTTGGCGACAAGTCATCTACGAACCCGAAGTGGTCGCCTGACGGTTCAATGATCGCTTTCACTTCGAACCGCAAGGACAATCGGAACCAAATGTTCGTATTGCGGTTGAATGGCGGTGAGTCCGAGCAGATCACGGACGGTAAGGCTGCCGTGAGTAACTTTGAATGGTCGCCTGACGGGAAATGGCTCGCCTTTACGATGACCGACCCAAAAACCGAGGATGAAGAAAAGAACGATAAAGGCCGCAACGATTTTCGCTGGATCGATGAAAACACAAAGCTCGCACGGCTTTATGTTACCCCGCTCGTGAAAGGGGCTGACAGTAAACGAGATGTTCGGAAGCTGACATCCGTTGATCGACACGTGACATCATTTGACTGGTCTCCAAATGGTTCGAGGATAGTTTTTGCACACGTGACCGGGCCGTTGGCAGACTATTGGCCGAGTTCGGATGTGAGCATTGTCGATATTGCTACCTCCGTGGTAACGCCCTTCGCAGCGACGGCAGCGTCGGAACAGAATCCCCGTTTCTCACCGGACGGCAATTGGATCGCCATGACAGTGACCGAAATGCCGACTCGCTGGGCACAAAGCTACCGGATCAATGTTTTCCCGGCCTCCGGCGGAACGCCGAAGGTAATGGCATTGTCGCACGATGGCCAGCCAAACATAGTTGGTTGGATGCCCGATCCGAACGGTGTCAAGATCATGTTCACCGAGGCGAAGGGCACGGGAACGTCCGCCTTTGAGGCCGACGTTGCAACTGGCGCGATCCGTGAGATCGATCATCAGCAAGCCGTTATTTCAAATGTCAACGCTAACGATTCCGGGACTGCCTTAACGTTTGTTATGCAGACGGCTGATCGTCCTCAGGAAATTTTTGTGCTTCTTCGTGGCGGCGATGGTTTTCGACAGATCTCACAGGCGAATGCAGAATCGGCCAAGATATCGACGGGCCGGACCGAGGTCATCAAGTGGAAAAGCCGGGATGGCCGCGAGATCGAGGGGCTTCTGCATTATCCGAACGGATACGTTGCCGGGACAAAGGTTCCTTTGATCCTAAATATCCACGGCGGACCGGCGGGCGTATTTCAACGGTCATTTGTCGGTAATCGCGGGTCGTATCCACTTGCGAGTTTCTTGGCAAAAGGTTACGCCATACTGCGGCCAAATCCTCGCGGCTCGAGTGGCTATGGCACCGAATTTCGCCGCGCCAATATTAAGGATTGGGGCATAATGGACTACGAGGATGTGATGAGCGGCGTCGATCACGTCATCGCGATGGGCGTTGGCGACCCGAATCGTCTCGGCGTTATGGGCTGGAGCTACGGTGGGTATTTGACGTCAATGATCATTACTAAAACGAACCGCTTCAAGGCCGCATCGGCCGGAGCACCTGTGACAAACCTCATGAGCTTCAATGGAACGGCAGATATCCCGTCATTCGTTCCTGACTATTTCGAATCGGAGTATTGGGATAACCCAACTATCTACTCGAAACATTCGGCGATGTTCAATATCAAGAACGCAAAAACGCCTACGCTTATCCAGCATGGCGAGAACGACCTTCGAGTGCCGATCTCGCAGGGCTATGAACTATACAACGCCTTAAAGCGTCAAGGCGTCCCGACGCGAATGATCGTATTGCCGCGACAGCCTCACGGTATCCAGGAACCGCGGCTCCAGATCGCGACCATGCAGAGCAACCTTGATTGGTTTGATAAATATCTGAAGTAGACTATTTTTTCTTGCCTAATTCGACCGCTCGTTTATACGCTGCGTAAACCGCTTTCGACAGGACGGTTCGCAGCGTTCCTTTTTCCATCTGATAGATAGCTTCCGCTGATGTGCCACCGGGGGATGTGACCATGTTGCGGAGTTCCGCCGGATGTTTGTGCGATTCGATCGCGAATTTGACCGAGCCGAGCATAGTCTCCTGGACGAGTTCCTTTGCCATATCGCGTGAGAAACCGAGATGGACGCCCGCGTCGGTCAATGCTTCCATGACCATGAAAATGTAAGTCGGTCCCGTAGCTGAGAGCGAGGTCGCCATGTCGATCATGTTCTCGGTCTCAACAAAAAGCTCCTTACCCAAAGCGGCGAGGATCTCGCGAACATGGCCGCGTTCGGTCTCGACGACCGCTTCAGTACAGGTCCAGGCCGTTATACCGGCACCGATCTGTGAGGGCGTATTAGGCATCGCACGAACGATCTTGGCTGTACCGAGTTCGTCCGCAAAATGCTCGATCCGCGCTCCGGCGACGATCGAAACCACCAACTGATCGAGATGCAAAACGCCGGTAAGATCGCTCAAAACGCGCGATAGCCGCTGCGGCTTTACACAGATCACGACGGCCGAGTTTTCCTGCCCGATGACTGTTTTTGCGGCCGCAGCGTTGCTCTCGAACACCGTGATCCCGTATTTTTCGGCTAGTTCCGCCCGCCTCGATTCGCGGGGATGGCTCGCCGAGATCTTCTTCGGATCGACCAGCTCCCTTCGCAAAAGACCAGCGATCATCGATTCGCCCATCACTCCACATCCGATAAACGCCAAATGCAGATCATTGAGTTCGTTTGCCATATATTCAGACCAGAAAGATGATTTAACCACTGATCGGATCGAGCTACAACTACCCCCGATCGAGGATTCGAATGACGAACCTTAATCTTTGAACTTGGAGCTTGGAACTTGGAACCTTGAACTGCCGTTCCCGCACCCCCTGTTTTTGTACCACGGCTGGTACAGCAATTATGACGTAACCCCTGCTATCACAGTAAGTTACTCACTTGTACCACGTACCACGCATTTTTCAGGATCTGTATTACACCCGCGCAGTCAGTGGTCGGTGCCTCTAGGCGCAAATATCAAGGGTCAAGGATCAACTCCCAACGATCGATCTAACAGCGAACCTATTTTTCATAGATCTATCCGGACACAATCCGAAGTGTTGCAAGAATAGCACAGAATTGCGTGCGTGCTCAACAGGTTGTTGTGAGTTCTCTGTTCGCAGGAGGTATCGAACTTGTCCAGCAGATGCGATTAGTCATCAAGTGCAAAGAAAAATCTCTTGCCGTGGGCGACAATACGATGCGCATCGGTGAAAGCGAAACTAATAGTGGTGCAAG
This sequence comes from Pyrinomonadaceae bacterium, assembly GCA_041749555.1. Taxonomy (GTDB): domain Bacteria; phylum Acidobacteriota; class Blastocatellia; order Pyrinomonadales; family Pyrinomonadaceae; genus OLB17. Next base: position 10,169 of record JBGTBC010000253.1, read on the forward strand.
GTTCATCATAAATATAGCAATTCGGCGGGTTGGAGAAACTGCCTACAATTGAAGTTACTCCTGATGCCACATCTTTTGCCCGAAGTGAGATCGTCACGCTTCGTGAGCTACCCACAAAGGAAGGTAAAACTAAAATCACATATCTCGGGCGGGTCAGCCTCATTGTTATTAATGACGTGTAACTGCGTCCGGAAACCGCGGGCCGAAAGCTACGAAGTATTCAGTTACCTATAACGGAAATAAGTGTTATTTCCTTCAGTCACACGAATACTATCGACAACCCAGATTCCCGCTTCGGCATATTGCCCAAATGTAAATGTTTTTCTGTAAACACCGTTTCTCGCATTTCCCGAGATACGATCTGCGGGATGAAGGCTATAACCATGACCTATTCGCGGGCTTCTAAAATTAATTGTCATGCACCAGAAATCCCGCTCGGAATCTGTTACACGACCCGTCACCGTGACGGTTTGAGGACCATTAGTCGAATCAATGAGGCGGGAGTAAAGCTGAATTCGGGTATATTGATCGATTCTGTTGGAAAGCCGCTCCCCTGCGCGGTAACATAACTTGCTACCGCTAGGATCATGATCGCAGCCAATGTTACTGGGGCGATAAATTTATTCCTGCGTATCTTAGAATGAGTCATTTGCATTGCTGTAGCACGGTTGGTTCCGTTTCCAGTTATTCCACCCCAACAAAATCAATATTTGTGAGGTCGGTATTCATTTGTAGGCTGCGAGCTGCGAACCGATACCGTTTTGACGAGACGGCTATCGTATACGATGAGTCGACTTTGACAGTGTCGAATGAATAAAATCCTAATGAGCTGGTTATTACCGTCCGAATTACGCCTTGCCCATCTGTGAGCGAAACGGCGGCGTTTCGTAGGCCGCTGCCGTTAGGAGATGTGACTCTTCCGCTAATGCTCGCGAATTCTGATCTTCCCACGTAACGAAACAAGGCGGAATGGGGGCCGATATAACCGGCCAGGACGATCTTCCCGTCCGATTGAATTGCAGTTGCCGCTTCGTAGGAACCCCAATTGCCAGGGCTGAAACTGGTTAAAATCTTGCCGCCTGCTCCAAAAGTCGGATCCAGTGAGCCTTCCGTATTGTATCTAGCCAATCCAAAACCGCTGGGAGCTGCGTAGCCGAAACTTACATTATTACTCCAGCCGGCAACCACGATCCTGCCGTCAGTTTGAATAGAAACGTCGGTTGTATAGCTGTCGCTGTCTTGGCTGAAAGCAGTTACGGCTATGCCGTCGGTCCCGAAGGTTGGATCGACCCCGCCTTTCGTTTCGTATCTGACCAATGTCGAGTTAGTAAATAGGCCATCGTAGCTATACCCCCCAGCGACAATTTTCCCGTCTGGCTGTATCGCCACGGTCGTAGCTCCCGCTACTCTGCCTTCGATGCTATTTATTGCGGTAGCCGCTCTTCCATCCCCATCAAATGACATGTCGAGCGAACCGTCAGCGGAATATCTCGCCACCGCGAATCTAAAATTACGTGGATGGGGAGGGCCGTCATCCCAGCTATAACCAACGGCTACGATCCTGCCGTCTGACTGGATCGCCACGCCGACAGCGCCGCTATTATCGCTGAATCGAGTCGTAATTTTACCCGTCAGACCGAACGAGTTATCGAGCGAGCCGTCGCTGTTATATCGCACCAATACAAAATCCGTACCGTATTGGTGGAAGAGTCTACCGACGGTAACAATCTTGCCGTCGGCTTGAAGCGCGATGTCAGCAGCCCCGTAGGTGACGCTGCGTAAATCAGTCATTATCTTCCCGCCCAGTCCAAAAGTTGTATCGAGCAAGCCGTCGGCGTTGTATCTGGCCAACAGAACATAATAATTCTCAGGTTCCACACCGGTGCCTGAGTAGTAAAGATCATTCCCGCCGGCCGCCACGATCTTACCGTCAGGTTGAATTATTACCGCATCGGCAAAGGCTTTGCCATTGGGGAAAATTGTAACGATTTTGCCGTTAAGACCGAACGTCAGGTCGGGCGAGCCGTCCACATTAAATCTCGCTAGGCCAAACCCTTCGTTCGCGCCGTTGTAGCCCGAACCGGCTACAACGATCTTGCCGTCGGCTTGAATTGCGATCGCATTGGCCGAAACAAAATCAACCCCCGTACTCGGATACGACACCACCGGAAACGAAAACACTCCACCGTTGCCGAAAGAGGGGTCAAGGGAGCCCGGGGCGGCTTGGCCGTAACGTGCCGTCAGTAACAGGAATATCAAAACGGTCGTCTGAAACATCGTGCTTTTTGGAGAATTGGATCTCATGATGGTCTCCTGATCTGTGGACGGTCGCATTTGCTAAAAGTCAAAAACCCGTTTTTCGAACTCTGGTCGACGTCATTCCAGTCCCATAAAATCCAGACCCGCCAGGCTGTCGTTTATCTCCAGAGTACGAGCTGAAAACCTAAAACGTCTTGACGAGACGCTGATCGTGTAATTACCCACCGTCACGCCGTCGAAGTTGTAGAAACCGAGGGAACTCGTCATTAATGTACGGGCGACGCCTCCCGAATCTGTCAAGGTTACCGCGGCACTCCGCAGGCCCCGGTTGTCCGGCGTCAGGACTCGGCCTGAAACGGTTACGACGGGCAAAGGCTGCCAGGCGGGATGAAAATTGTTAGGTGAATTATTGGTAAGCTGCGTTAATCCGCTCCCGTCTTTATTGGCCGAATATATTTGCGAAACGACGTCCGGATAACTCGCTACATTAAAGTCTATCTTTTCTTCGTCGGGCGACCAACTCATCGAAAATCGCTCATAAGGATAGGCTTGGTCGCTGGCGATTTCAAATGCCGTGAGCTGAGTCTGATCCGAGCCGTCGG
>JBGTBC010000254.1:0-26671 GCA_041749555.1 Pyrinomonadaceae bacterium
CAGGCATGTACGGATGAAGTCTGCTACCCGCCAAGGACCAAGACGATAACGGTCAATGCGAAGGTCCGGTAACTGACGAGATCGGAAAGCTTTCAGGCATAAATTCCAGCGCTGCCAAATTCAGCTCCCCATCTTCTACTCCTTCCGACCGACGGTAAGTAAATAGAACGTTCTGGACACGCGGCGAGCTGCCACAGGCGAGAGATATCTGGGATGCCTCCGCACTGAACCATCTTGGCAAGAAGTCTTCGTCGGCCGTAAATATTTGTTTTCTACCTCTAATTACGCCGACTGCAGAAAACCGGTTCCCTGTGCAGACGACCGATTCAAGAGTTCCCGCAGCCCTCACCTCTCCTGTCCGCAGCGGTCGAAGATCCGCCCTGATCGACGCCCATCGCCCGTCGGGATCAATAGACTCATTTTCAATACGTTCTTCCGTACCTTGCACCCTTTTCAGGAGGTCGTTCTCGATGATCACCTGTCTTGAACCCCCAAGCTGTTCGGGCGTCAGAAGCTCGAAGTGATCGGGAACAAACGTGATCGACGTCAGCCGTGGCCTTGAGTTTAAACGCTTATCGGCCGATGGCGGAACAAAGGACAGAACGGCCGGATCTGTCGGCAGACGCACGCCGCAGTCGATCTTAAACGAATGTTGACCGGTGACGAGCACCGCCATGCGTAGATCGTCAAAGCGTTCACCATAGAACCTGAGATTCTCGCGGCCGGACCTGACGTAATAAGTAATATTTCCGCTCACGCAATCTACACGTTGGATCGTGCCCAAAACTCGCTGCTCGTCCGGCCTGGGCCTTTCGAGGACGCGATTCAGATTTGTGATATCACGTGCCCGTTCGATGGCGGCAATATCCGTCTCGCTCACCCACGAACGTTTCAACAGCAGGAGCGACGGCGACCAGGGGACGCCTCTCGCGGTGGGCATCGCGGAGATCTGGAGCCGCGCCTTGGAATATTGGGTAATTGACGACAAGATCTCCCTGGCGTCCGCACGCACCTGCGGGTCTTTCGCTCTCTGGCTTAGTTTCTCAGCGAATCCTCGGGCATCGTCATATCTCTCGAGCCTTAGCAGGACCTTCGCGAGAAGTATCTCGAAAGTTTCATCTCCCGGCCGGATCGAGAGACCCTTTTCAAGTAATCTGGCTGCTTCATCAAGGTTTTCGCCGTTAACCAGATCTACGAATGCAAGTATCCGGTAGCTCTCGGCAAATTTCGGTTCAAGCTCGATGGCGCGCTGGAGTGCGTTGCGCATTTTAGCTGCCGTTTCCCTTGGAAAACGGGTAACAAGGCCGCCGGAACCGCTGGCGCGGCTCAGTGCGTACGCGTAATTGAAGTTAACGAAATAGTCGGCCGATCCGCCCGCGATCGCTGTTTCCAGGTGCCGGGCCGCCTCGGCAAACTTTTCCTGCCGAATCAGAAGAAGCCCCAGCGACGAGTGGGCAAGGCCGACCTTAGTATCCGCGGCGATAGCATCGCGCAAAAAGGTTTCAGCCTCGCTCAGACGGTTCATATGATGAAGCAAGTCTCCGAGGTAGGCCTTCGCTTGAGCGTCTGAGATCTTGACGGCAGATTGTTCGCCGCTGACCACCGGTGTGACATGTACCGGCTCAATAGAAACCGGTAATTCCGGCCGGAGCAAATATTCCCGAAGGATCTCATTCAGCTGGGAGGATTCGATCGCGAAAACCTGTTTTAGGGCTGTTTCGGTAGAGGTTTCTTCGCTCAGCAGCCGCATAAACCGCTCCAAGCGATCGTGTGCGCTGCCCTGACCCTGATTCAAAAGATAATGAACAAGCAGCCATGAATGTGCATAAAACATCGACCTCTGCACGCTCGCTGTGCCGTGTACCGTTGTGCGCTCTGCCGAAAACAACTCGCTGACAGGCAGCAATTCTCCGCGGCGAAGCATTCCCACGCGTCCCTGCGGAGCACCTCCCAGCACGACCTTATTGTCCGCCGTGATCTTCAGCGTTTCGTAGTATTGTGCCAGGCCTTCGGCTAACCACGGCGGCAGGTCATTTTTCCCGGTTCGTGATTTCAGGAGGAAATGGATGTATTCGTGAAAAATTGTGTGAAACGGATCCGTCTTGCCGCCTCTCAGGGCAAGGGTAATGTAATTGACCGTTTCTCCAGCGAGAAAATACCCTGCAATCCCATCGTCAGGGCTGCCGTCCGGCCTTTTGGGTTTGAATGGCCTGTATGAATCCGCGTCGCGAAAAATGATCACATTAGCCCGGGCCTTGCTGTCAGCTCCGAACTGCGGGAAAAGCTGGCCGAATACTTCCCGAAACTGCTCAAGTCGCTCGGCAACATCGCGAAGCTCCGTTTCCGTAACTTCACCTGCCACATTGAAATTCCTGGATCGTACCGATGTCCATTCGCTCGCGGCGAAAACTTGGACGCAAAGGCACAATAAGACCCCTGCCGGGAAAATACACCTGCTAAAAATTGAACGAAAATTCAAATGTCGAAACGTCTCCTGAATATCCACGGCGTCAACGGCGGCCTATCACTGATAACAGGCGGCCCGTTTTGCCATACTTCTTCTTTTCGATGCGGTAAGAGAAGAAAAGGTCGGTATGGGTGATCGTACAAAACGGCGAAATAAATATTTTCTTCCGGGCGATCCCGGTGTCGGTAAGCTGGTCATGATTTGCGGCGATGAGGTCAACGAGAGCGTGTCCGGGCCGCGTCGGCGTAAAATACTTGTCGCTGTCCTCAAATCCTGAAAAAGCATCGATCACATCCTGCCCTATCTCGTAATTCCGGCAAGTCGCCGCGGGGCCGATCGCCGCGATCATATCTTTCGGCCGGCTGCCGTAAATATCCGACATTTTCCGAACCGCTTTTGAAACTATCGAACTCGCCGTCCCGCGCCAGCCTGCGTGAACCGCCGCATAAGCGCCGCTGACCGGATCGGCGATCAGGACCGGTACGCAATCCGCCGTCTTGACGCCGGCCAGCATGCCGGCAAGGTCAGAAATGACAGCATCGGCACGTTCATTCGTATCAGCGGCTTCTGCGGAATTGCGAACAACCTTTATCCTGTCCCCGTGCACCTGCCAGACCGTCGCGAGGGTGAATCCACCATCAAATGCACTCAAAAACCGCCGCCGGTTCTCCTCGATATTATCTGCGGTATCTTCGTCGTAGCCCGCCAGATTAAGGTCGCCCTCAGGAAAGGCCGAGACGCCGCCAAGCCTTGTCGAAAAGCCGTTTACAAATCCCGCTTCCTCGAGCGGCCGGCAAACGAGCACCTTAACGCCGTTTCGTTCTCGCCAAACGAACCCTTTTTCGGCTAAACTTTGTTGGTTAGATCTCACTGTTAGCAAGCCGTAAACTAAGACAGTTCTGACTACTGACTACTGACTACTGACTACTGACTACTGCCCCATGATACTTTCCATCGGCATCGACATCGTGGAAGTTTACCGTATCCGCCAAACGATCGCCAGAACTCCGCGATTCGTCCAGCGTGTTTATACCGCCGAAGAGCGGGCTTTTTGCGAGGGCAAAGGCGTGGCCGCAGCCCAGTCATACGCCGGACGATTTGCCGCCAAAGAGGCGTTCCTGAAAGCCCTTCAAACGGGTTGGCGCGGCCGCATCACCTGGCACGATATGGAGGTCATTTCGCTCGACGGCGGTGCCCCTACAATGACGATCACCGGCGAGGCCGCCATCATACTAAAAGAACGTGGTGCAGACCGCGTTCACCTGTCCATCTCGCATACGGCAGAACACGCCGTCGCTCAGGTGATATTGGAGAAAGCCTAATTGTGTTCAGAGTTCCCCGTTATACTGATGGGCGGCTCGGCCGTACCCCGGACAGTTTCAGGGCTCATGAGTTCCTCCGAGCCATCGAGCTTGCATGCGGCATTTTACGAGAGGACCTCTGCGGCCCCGCCAAGGGCAAACACATCGTCCAGGCCACTTAGCGGGCTGAACGCTTCGACCATCAGCAGGCACAATGATGCTCTCGGATCAACTTGAGAGAAAGCGAGGCGGTGCAAGCACTGTGCAAGCAAGCTATCGATGGGTACCAAAAAACCATCAAATGATAAGATCGGATGTGAGTTATGGCGAAAATGCCAGTCGGAGAATCGCAATAGATGGTTTTGCGTCGATGTATTTATCAGATCAGGAGCAACATATTGCAATATTGCATGACTGACCCCAGATTTTTTCCGGGCTATTCGGGATGATGACGCGGCCTCGGGAAAGGACGGTCTCGACCTTGCCTTTAATTTCCCAGACTTCATATGTCCAGTAATCGACGATCCTACTCCTGCCTGTCCATCCCTCATTGGATGAGGGGCCTTCAAAAACACCCCATGGAGATCACTTGTTTTCGCTTTCTTCTAGTCCATAATTACTTCAATTTTCCAAATTCAATTTTGGCTTGCTGGAGTATAGGTATGTCCGAATCCGCATCCTTCCAGAGTTCTAAGAAATCCAAGTAATATCTGCGAGCTTTCATTATATCACCCGAAAGGAAGGCGGCGCGTGCCATGCCCAAATGCGCGAGTGGATAATGAATACTGATCGGAACCATTCCTCGGTTATCGAGAATCTTTTGGAACTCGGCCGCCGCTTTGGAGCCCTCTTTTTGATCCAGATGAGCAACGCCGCGCAGGTATTTATTCCATAGGACAATGATAGAAGCCTGATGCTCATAGCCGTCGTTACTGAAAACATTAGCCGATTCTAGAAGCTCGATCGCGCCAGCCGGGTTGCCGCGTCGAATTTCAATTGCGGCACGCGCCGTGGGCACGGACGGCACCCATGCCGTTCCTTTCACATTCCGTTCAGCATATGCATCAAGAAGAGATTCCGCCTGGGCTGTTTCGCCGCATAGCGCCAAAGCTACTGCGGATCTCCACTTAGCGGCATCTTCACGCATAATGGCTAGGCTTTTGGCGGTGTCTTCTGTGACGTTTTCGCAATTTCCTGTGCTCGCTTCCAGGAAAGCTATCAAGGCGGTATGAATAGCGGCCAGTCGTTTGTTGGAATATTCTTTGTTATTGAGCTGCTCGATCTCGATGACGCTCTTATAGAGGGCTCTGGCTTTCCGCAATTGGCCTGAAAAAGCCGCAACGTGGCCCTGCCAGATCAGGTGCAGTTGTTCCGGTCTGGCACTTGCCCATTCAACTTGTAGTTGCATCGCCCCCGCATCTGCTTCGACAAAGGCGATCGCGTAGAGGCCCGAATGAAAAAGGGGATGATCGCTCAAGGCAAGGGCCTGCTCCAGGACTTCCTTTGCTTCATCGAAACGATTGAGGCGTGTCAATGCCCATCCCAAACCCCAATAAGGGTATGCATTCGGATAAAGCCGAATTGCTTCGCGAAACGGCTCGACCGCTTCGTCTGTGCGCCCCATTTCGAGATAGTTATACCCCAGATCGTTCCAATGACCCGACGAGCGAGGGTAGATGCGCGTCAGTATTTCATTAGCTTCGAGAGACTTTTCCAGTTCGCTTCTCCACTTGTAGTACTGCGCAATAATATAAAGCCTTTCCCGCTCGCTAACTCGGTCTCGCAGATCGAATGCTTTTTGATTTGCCTGGAAACCAAGCTCCGTTTCTCCGGTAAGACTGTACAACTCTGAAAGATTGGCATAAGCAAGGGCGAAGGCGGGGTCAAGCTCGACCGCTCGCACAAAAAACGGTATGGATTCCTCCATTTTGACCTTATCAGTCAGTTGCTGGCCCATAGAAAAAGCTTTAAGAGCCTCTAGCGAAGATGTAGTAACCTCCTGGATCGGGGCATCGTATTTTTCAATTGAAGCCAACGACTCGCCCAGCCTTTCACGGAGTTTCGTCGCCGCGCTGCCCAGTGCCGAAATTACCTGCTCTTTGCTTTCTGCCTGAACCTGTTGACGGGCAATTATATCTCCCGTCTGTGTATTCACGGCCTCCAATGTAATGACAAAGTGGCTGCCGAGACTGGAAACTGAGCCTAGGAGATAGGCTTTCAATCCATGGCGCTCGCATATTTCCCGTGCAATGTCTTTCGTGACTCGCTCATCAGGCGAGCGGTTCATAAAGCGCAGCGCCTCCCGCACCCGTTGATCCGACAAGATGTTAAGAAACGGCGACTGCTCGAGCTGGATCGCAAGCGCTTGCTTCAGGGTTCCGTCGAATACGGCGTCGCCGGTCGTGTTCTCGAAATCGGCGAGCAGAATGGTGTCTTTTTCCGACAGCGGCCCGCCGCCGGTTCGGTTGAAATACCAGACCGATCCGATCGTTAATGCGAGTGCCAGCACACCCAGCGCCACGATCCGGGGACTCCGGTAAAGCCTCACTCCATTGACGAGTTTCTCCTGTACTGGCTCCCGTATGCGCGGCTCGCGGCGATGGAGGTCCGAAACCGCAAAACGATAGCCATGCTTTGGTATCGTTTGGATTAGTTCAGTACGTCCGTTGTTTAGGAGCTTCCGAAGTTTTGAGATGTGTTTTGCTAGATTTGCCTCCTCAACAAATGTGTCCTGCCAAATCGCTGACAACATCTCTTCCTTGCTAAGGGCTCGTCCGTTGTTTTCAACGAGGTAGAGGAGCGTATCGAATTCTTTGGCGGGTAAATGGACAGGAACGTCGTCGATGACCAGCGTGCGCTCATTCGGGTCGAGGATGAATCCGCCGAATTCGTAGATAATGCCGTTTCCCTCAGTGATTTCCATCGGGTGAAGAAAAAGTCAAGAAAAGGAGACAAAAAAGAGACAAAAACGGAAATACTTTTGGCCCCGATCTGGGCGACAGTGCCCTTACTTGAGGATAAGAGCGACCAACCGCAAATCGGCGACGACTCATTCTACCCCCATGCGGCTGAGAATAGCAACGGATTCTATGAATCGAAGAAACCAACTGCACGGGTCCCGAACAGGAAGGTCAACTCAAGACGTAACTATAGTTCAACAGCGAGGCGGCGATAACTGTTGAACGCATACCCCGATCTAATTCGCCATTTTTTTCTGGCACTTAAAGGAGGCTATATGTTTAAATCGAGATATTTCAAAGCCATTGCTCTCGCTGGCGCTCTGTTCGCATTCTCATCGTATGCGGCAGCATCGGGCAACTTCACCACGATCGACTACCCGGGGGCTGTACAAACACAGGTCTGGGGCATCAATTCCGCCGGTGATATGGTTGGCGGCTTCGGTGATGCGGCCGGATGGCATGGATTCCTGTTGAGAAACGGGACGTATACGACCATTGATTATCCCGGCGCCCTTTGGACGGATGCTTACGGCATTAACCCTCGGGGCGATATCGTGGGCCAGTACGGCTGGTTCGACGGTGTCAACACCACAATACGCGGATTTCTTTTAAGGGACGGAGAGTTCCGGCAGATCGACATCGCGGGCCACCAGAATACGATGCCTTTCAAGATTAGCCCGAATGGCACGATCGTCGGATGCCTCCATGAAAACACAAGCCCGGCGGGTGGAACCAACTTAGCCTTAATGTACGGGTTCGGGTTGAACAAGAACGGAGCCATCGAGAAGACATTGGCTCGCAGCATGAATTTAGGGATCAACCCCGATGGCGACGTCGTGGGCTACTATTACGGCACATCCTCATTTCAACCTAGTAACCGCCCGGAATGGAGTTATCTGATCCGCGACGGCGCGATGACCTTGTTTCAATATCCGGGAGCCTATACGACTCTCGCCACTGATATCAGCCCGAACGGGACGATCGTCGGCAGGTACCGATACGCGTCACCCACAACCTTTCACGGATTTGTCTTGTCTGAAGGACAGTTCGAGTCCTTCGACATTCCGGGAGCTGTTAACACCGTCCCTATGGGCGTGAATGCCAAAGGCGACATCGTCGGATTTTATACCGTTCCAAACCCGGCCGGCGGAGTCCTTGCCCACGGATTTTTGCGTCAATAGCCGCACCTTGGAAAGTGTTCGCTACATTAAGGGCGAGTTCTACTCGCCCTCAATCTATGCTCGGCGACGCCTGTCAGAAATACCGAGATTCTTGGTATCCTTTCCCTTGAACGAGAACGCTGACGAACGGGAGGCAACTTTCAGCCCGTCAATCCTTGCCAGTGAACTCAGGAGTTTCTCGGCCACGAAAACTTCACCCATCCCGCCCGCGCCGAGTTTTTTTAAAATTCGGTAACGACCGAGCGATTTGCCGCCTTCTAATAGCTCCGCCCGTCCGCCAGTCATGTCTTCGTCTTAAATATTGACGCAAGTTCCGCGCCTCAGAAACTGCCAACAAATTTGGGGTCAGTCATGCAAAGTTGCAATTGTTTTTCTGATAAGCCGATCAGTTCATCTGATCGGTTTTGGCGAGTTTCGTCGCGAACTGTTTTTTAGATGGCAGAGGCGTGGCGGCAGTGAGCAGGCTGCCGACGTTGGAGGGTTAATTCCTGACAGAGCGACCAACCGGCGAGTGTGAATGTCCCTGCGGCCAATTGACGCGTTTGAATTCGATTGACCATGCACGCAATTGTGTGCTATACTTGCAACGCTTCGGATTGGGTCCGGATGATATTTGATAACTAGGTTCGCTAGTAGATCGTGGATCGTTGATCGTCGGGGTTTGTTCGTTGATGGTTGTGGGTTTGATCATTGATGGTGGATCGTTGATGGTTGATGAGTTTTCGTTGCTGTGGATGGTGGGCGGAACCTTAGCTTTGGATTGCTGTCATACATCGTAATACACAAAACTGAAAAATGCGTGGTACATGGTACAAGTGGGGTAACTTAATGCGATAGCAGGGGTTACGTCATAATTGCTGTACCAGCCGTGGTACAAAAACAGGGGGTCTGGTGAGTGCGGAGTGGCGAGTGAGGAGTGCGGAGTGGGGATGCGGAGTGACGATCCCGAAGGAAGAACTGCCCACCGGCCATCGACTGCGCGGGTGTAATACAGATCCTGGGAAAATGCGTGGTACGTGGTACAAGTGGCTAACCTACTGTAATCGCAAGGGTTATGTCATAATTGCTGTACCAGGGGTGGTACAAAAACAGGGGGTTTGAGGGCAGGAGTTGTCCAAAGTTGAAGGTTCACAGAAGGTGAGTGATAGTTGTTCACCGCTCTCTGCTCACACTGACCGCTGACTTCGGTGTCAGGTTGAAATAAGCGACACCGGGATCGTGGTCCGAAAAACGCTCCGGCCGGTTTTCATCATTTCGAGCTGTTGAAGGGAAGTCAGCGTTCATGCGGGCATAGCCAAAGCCATGTACATACGGCCGCAAGTTCGCACTGACCAGAATATGGTCGAGTACCTGTGCATTCCCATCAAAATAGTACGAATACCGTTGGTCGACGGCGATCAGATCGACGAGATTGACCATATCCGGTTCTACGAGGTCTTCCGACGGATTTAGTACCTCACCCTGAGCGGCAGGCCGTCCTTTTATGGTCCCGATGACATCCACAATTCCGTCATTGAATTGATGGGCATTAAAATCGCCGACCAGTATTACCTTTTCCTGCGGATTCGCCTTCTGTCGTTCCTGAACGAATTTTGCAAGAAATTCCGCCTGGAGGCGCTTCTTGAGCCTGACATTGTCTTGCTGTTTCGGATCGTTATAGCCCAGGAACGATTTCTTATGATTGACGACCGCCGTAAATTCGAAAGCCTGTTCCGATGCGGGTCCGGTGACCGAGCCCCGCAGCATCAGCGGCGGACGGTCATTCAGAAAAATGTCGGCTTTTGAGATCGGATGCTTGTATTTGTCGTCTTTTCCAAGCTGCTTGACCTCGATCACCTTTACTTTGGACGATTTGACGAGGAATCCGACATCAATGCCGCGCCCGTCATTTCCGTCGATCAGATAGGCCTCGTATTTCGGATTGGGATTGCCTGACGCCTCGGCGTCCGCATTTATTCTTTGTGCAAGGCGTTTGAGCGCCGACAGATTTTCGACCTCGACAGCTCCGATCACGTCCGGCATGTTCATTATAGTCAGCACTGCGGCTGAGATCTTCTTGAGCCGTCGGTTAAATGCCTCGGTCGTGACGATGTCCTCGCGGATCGCAGGATCATCCTCATCGTCAAAGAGATTTTCCAGATTCATCGCCGCTATGGAGAATTGGCTATCCAACATAGGGGGCATGCTGACCTGCGTGATAGTATTCGAGATCGACGGCCTCGTGCCCGGATCTGTGAGAATCGCGTACGCTCGATATGCGTAATTCATCACCCCGACTACGTTTCTTAGCCCTGTTTGTGCGGGTACATCGATCGCCTGTGACCCCAGTTGGGCAGTGCTCTCGATACGCAGCTTGTGAGGATTTGACGTGAAGATCGGCAGCTTTGGATAAGCTTTCTTGAATTCGGCTTTCTCTTTCTCCGACAGAAAGATGTAATCGTAAAGGTCGTATCCCGGCAGCCTGACGGGTTTCGGAAGGCCCTTGACGACGCCGTAGAACACGCCGTTCGATTCCGCTCGGTCGTTCTTCAGATCGACGCGTCCGCCCGTCGGCTGTACGACTGTCATTTCGGCCACCGCGACCCTCATTCCTTCAAATCGTTCCAGCTCGTCGATCACCTTTTGGCTAAAATGTTCAGCCGATAGCGTTATGGGTTTGGGCAGCTCATTGCCCCGCGATATTACCTGGATCAGGTCGCGGCCGTTTTGCATAGTGATCTGAGTGATCGGCAAGCTGTCAGGTGCGGCTGTCGGGCGAAATTCGCCGACCGTTCCGGAAACTGTCACGAGATTTCCGACCGCAGCGTCACCGCCCGGTTCGGTTCGTGTAAAAACGAAGATCCCCTCAGACGTGGCTGGATCGGCATCCGCTTTATCATCGGGCGATTGGATAAAAAATCCGTTTCTGATCCGGGCCGTGACAATGCCTGTGGTCTTTACGACCTGCCTTTCGTATGGCGAAACGTTCTTATCGCCCTGGATGGCATTGATCGGATATTCCTTCTGGCTATAGGCAGATATCGCCGTTGCAAATACGACCGCGATCAAAGCCAGATCTCTTAGGCGGCTGGCACCGCTGTGACGACATTTCATTAGAGCTTGTCCCGTTTACGTTCGATGAGTTCCTGGGTATTTTTAGGAATCTCCGAGAAAAAATTATGCCCTGTGATGTTTTCGACGGCGTCGACCGTGACGCGATAGTTTCGCCACAAATTGGTGGTTATCGGCGAAAATTTAGGAACGACGATCCCGAAGGCACGCGTTGCTTTAGAAACTCTCTCAAGGTCATTGTTGCCATTTGGAAGTATCAATACGACCTTCCAGGTGTATTGAGGCGCTCCGACCTTACCGCCGGCTATCAGGCCCTGATTCCCGGTCGGCCCAGAAATAATATAGATCTCATCTCCGCCGTTCGCCAGACTTCGGAGATAGTTTTCAAAATCGTTCCACGGCCCTTCATTATTAGCAGCGAGCTGAGGCATCATATTCGTCATCAGGAAGGTCGCCGAATTGTCCGGGATCGACCTGGTGCGGTCACCCGAAGGCACAATATGCCCGCGCGAATAACCCGACCCTGAATAATCAGTGTCGAGCACCTGATACCAACCGGCCGGCAGGATAACGGCACCGGTGTTTGCATCGCCCTGTCGGATCGCCAATCCGCCATTAGCAGCTGCCAGCGCACACTGGCACGTCGTATTGTTAAATGTCGCGTCCGGGGTGACGGAACCGGTATATGATGTTGCGGCGATCAAATAGAACTGCCCCGGCTGCAGCACCGTTGTCGATGCCCAGGCTAAGAATGTAACGTCATTGCCCCCGTCCTGAGAGCGGTAAACAACCCGAAAGCCATTAAGATCCACCGCTGTCGAAGCCGTGTTATGTACCTCTATGAACTCGTCGTTAAAGTTCGTTGTGCCGCCGGCCTGAAACTGACTGATAACTAGATTTGGAGAAACCAGCGGGGATGCGGTTCCGTTTGCTGCTGCCGGGTGTCCGAGGCCAACAGCAAACCACACGGCAAACAACGCCAGTACTGCAAAGCTCAGATAAAATTTCTTCATTAATAAAACCGGAAAGCAACAGCCGATGTACTGAAAAAAGGGGCAATACACCTTTTTACCACATTTTGATGCTCAAATGAATTTCCGGGGCGCCCTGGAAAATGAGAAGAAGCCTCGAAACGACGCTCGGCCACACTCCCTGGAGAAGTAGGTCTCATTGTGTGCTTTCGCACAGACTCACCCTTCGGTTTCGGGCTAAACTAACGTTTAGTTTTATCACGCTTATAGATTATTTTTTCGGAGGCCATTACGAAGACACTCAACCTTTCTCATGCGACAGTCCGGCAGATCTTTGATCTGAACACTGAGGTCCTCCTTAAGAGCGAGACGGTGCGAAACGTCAAATCAAAGAAAGTTGCCGCGCTGGATCTAACGAGATGCCCGAATATCACCTCTCTCCGCGAAGCGGTGCTCCGACTTCCGGTGGTCGAGCAGCAGGAACTGGCTGCCTTGGCGTGGCTTGGCAGCGAGGTTTTTGAGGATTTCGATGTAGCGCTCAGCTATGCACAGATCTTAAAAGCGCGAGAATTGGTCGAATTTCTTGAGATAATCCCGGCGTTCGATGCCCTCGACCGTGGGATGCGGCTGCTCGAGGACAATGCCATACATCTCTCCTGATCCCGTGGGTCAACGCATCGGACGCGGATATACGACGGGGCTCTTATTACCGGCCTTATCAACAGCCCGGACCCCAAAAAAGAAATTATCTTTCGACATGCCCTTGGCTGTGTAGGTCGTAACGTTTCCTGCAGATGCCGAATTGGTCCACACCGCGGCGGTCGTATCGCGCCAGACAACTTCGTAACCAGCGAGATCGGCGTCCGTGTTGGCATCCCATTTGAGCACGGTGTCATTTGTCAGACCGGAAGTGACAATGCCGACGTTCTTAGGCTTTGCGGGTGCCGAAGCCAGGCTCGCGAGGGCGATCAGGTTAACACGCGTTACGTCGGCGGTGTAATTAAAATCTATATAATCGATGGTATCGCCGAAAAATTTGCCGTTCTCGGTCCTTACATTCTCGTGCTGGTGAGTGTAATCCTCATCGGGCTCGGTAAAACGTATGCCGGCAAAACCGCGTTCGACAAACGGGATATGATCTCCGCCCCGGCCATAACGGTCGCGTCGATAGATCATCCAAGCGCCGAAATCCTTCAGGTAACGGTCCGACTGCTCTTTAACATAACGTGCCAACTGACGCGATGCCGAATCGTTCTCGCCCCCGACGCTTCGCCGGGTCGCCGCCTGCTGCGGTGTCTCGTCTGAAGGAACGCCCTCGCTGAAGACACGAACTTTTTTCCTAAACTGTGAATTTTTATGCGTCGTAACGCCGCCGACAATGTCATTTGTGAACATCCCCTCGATGTTCATCTTATTGACCTTGGCCTGTTCGGCATAATGAGCGGCACCGAGCAGGCCCTGCTCTTCGCCCGGAACCGCCATAAATACGATCGTCGCGTCGAATTTGCGTTTCGACATCACACGGGCCAATTCAAGCGAGACCGCTGTGCCCGACGCGTCGTCATTCGCACCCGGAGCATCGCAGGTCGCATCTGTCGGCGATTTACACATCGAATCGTAATGGCCCGAGACCACATATATCCGGTCAGGATCGGTCGTGCCTTTCAATATAGCGAAAACATTGGTCAAAGTGGTCGGCTCTGGAATGCGTGCCGCTTTTGGCTGGACGAAGCTTTGCTTTTGCACATCCAGGCACCCGCCGCAATCGGCACTGATCCGCTGAAACTCGGCATACAGCCAGTCCCTCGCCGCACCTATGCCCCGCGTGGGGTTATCCTGTTCAGAAAGAGTGTTACGCGTGCCGAATGACACGAGCTTTCGAATGTCAGCCTCGACCCTCTTCGCCGAAACCTCTTTCACCATCTTGGCGACCTCAGGATCCGCTTTGGTTATGCTCGTTTGGGCGTTGAACTGCACCGCGGAAACGCAGAGGCACAGAGCGACCAAGGAAAAGATTTTAATCTTCATATTGCTGATTGTTTGAAACCACAGATTAACACAGATCGCTCGATATCTGTGTCCATCCGCGTTCATCTGCGGCACAACTATCTGTTTACAAAACTGAAAGCCCGCAGCTTGCTCCCATCCGCTGAATATAAAAGTCCCGATACGTCATCCGTTACAAACATCGGATCCGGGTCCGAAACGAGAGCATATCTAGCATCACGTCCAGTGTGAACATTTACACCCACCAGCCCTTTTTTCTCGTAGGGCTTTGGCAGATCGGTGTAGAAATACATATGGTTCGCACGCAGCTCGGCGAGCCGTTTTCGCCGGAGGAGGTAGTCCGAGAATCGGTCCATCTGTCGGTCCGGGTCGAGCCGGTCAAAGATGCTCTCCTGCACATCGGCTCGCGAAGGCGTGGCTCGGCTAATTGCACTGCCGATCACGCGGCCTCGGATATCGGTAGCATTCGGGATCGCCAGATCAAGCCCGCGAAATCTCGCCAGGAGGTTCGGAGTGCGGCCTAGCGAACCGTACGAGTAAATTCTGCCCGTAACGTAATTTCTGGCTGAGTTGCTGGCGAGAGATGTCAGGTTCACCGAACCGAACCGCGTCCTCAGCCCTGACCATCGAAATGAGTTCGCCGCCGATGCAAGGCTCAATCCGCCGCGTGCAAGGCTAAACGTCGACGTGGCTATACCGCCGTACCGAAAGTATAATGCCGCCGCTCGCAATGCGATCCCCGAAGCGGTGCGAAAAACACCGCGGCCCGGCGCCGTGTGCCTCGCCCGCCAGACCTCGGGCCGCTTCGGGTCGCGGATCACGAAAGCAGCGATCTCGTTCCTGCCGCCAACTACGGCCTGTCTTGCCTCATTTATAAGAACGAACTGAGCTTGATCGACCTTATGGTCGCGTTTTGCGATCCGTTTCCCGGTTCGGGAATCGAGCGTGATCAGGTCATCTTTGTCTGCAATTACGATCGTATTCTCGTCCGAAAAGATAAAATTCGTCAGACCTTTGTCAGCGCCCTTATACCGCCACAAGGTTTTGCCGTTGGCCGTGTCGATCGCCGAAACTCCGAATGGGCCTTTTTCCTGTAGCTCACCATCCTTGAGCCGTGTGAACTGCCCGCCGGTGCGAACAAACAGAACATTGCCGATCTGGGCCATTTCGGCCGAGATACCGAGGTCGCTTGCCTTCCACACGTCCTGACCCGTCCGCCGGTCGATCGCGCGGATTCGGCCCTTGCCGGAAACATATACGTGCCGGTCGTCAAAAACAGGGTCTGCCTCGGTCAGTGCCAAACCGTCCTCGTTTATCTTGAACTTCTCGCGTTCCTTTTCTTTTCCGGTACGGGCATCATACGAGGTCGAGCCCTCGTAAAATAGGAATAGTCGTCTGTCGAGCAGCAGCGGAGCCCGGTAATTATCGAGAGTATGTTCGACCTTGCCGGTGTCGCCAAAACGCGTCGGCATCATCTCGATCGAGCTGTCAAAGTCACGTTTCCACAGCTCGTCGCCAGTCGACAGCTGCAGCACGTGTGTTACCGGCTTTTTCTTGAATGTCTTTCCCGAATCGCCCCGCGGATCCTTGACCAATACAACCACGATCAGATCGTGCTCCGGGTCGACGGCGAGCTGCATCACATCGCCCTTGACCTTTTCGCTCTCCCAGATCCTCGCTCCGGTCAGCAGGTCGACCGCCTCGAGCCGCGATCTGCTGCCCAGATCTCTCGAAAAAAGTATGAGGTCGGTTCCCGGCACCGGTGTCACAGCCGTCTCGGGGATCCTGCCGGTCTGCCGCCGCCACAACCTTTCGCCAGTCTGTCCGTCGATGGCATAAAGGCTCTTTTCAGTTCCCGCGAGCACGATCCCAAAGTCTGTCTTTTGATAAAAATGAATTTGGGAATCGAGGCCAGCTTGCCAGGCTGTCTGGCCGAAACCGATGACAGTGGCAAAAAGGCAGGAAAGCAAAACAGCTACTCTCATACCTAATATATTAACCCGAACTTTCCTTGAATACTATGGATTCACTGAATGCGGTATGCCTTTGATTTCCACACAACTACCAAAACGCCATCTATCTTATCGGCTATCGAACGGAGGCCTGAATCCAGCTTCTTGAAATCCTCCGTTCCGCGCCTCACATTTGTCGTAGCCTGGTTATTATATGCCGTGTCGTACCAGGCACCGTCGCGGTTGGTGAATTTCTTTCCCCCTGCGGAGCG
Organism: Pyrinomonadaceae bacterium; assembly: GCA_041749555.1. GTDB lineage: Bacteria > Acidobacteriota > Blastocatellia > Pyrinomonadales > Pyrinomonadaceae > OLB17. The sequence goes on from JBGTBC010000254.1 coordinate 16,163, forward strand.
TGTGACGCTCATTTGAACGGCGTTGCGAGAGTTCTGGATAGACTGCATCTGGACCGGGCCGGATCGCTCGGGGCCTGATTTTGCAGCCGCGGGTGGCAAGTCACGCGAACGCGCGGCATCGCTTTCCTTTCTTTTCATTGCGAGACTGGCATCGCTGCGCTCAGCTTGGCGAGTCTCGGCGTCCTTTTTCGCTTCGTCCGCATCTACGCCGTCAAGAACCATGCTACCAGGGGCCGCTTGTCGTCTGGCTAATGGCAGCTCATTCATTTGTCGGGCCGTAACATTCATTTCCGTGGCGGGGGCTGGAGCCGGCTCGCTCACCGGTTTACTTGCCGTTTCTCCTAGCGTTGTAGCAATAGAAACATTAGCCACAGTATTGGCCGATGGTGATGTGGCCGCTGAATTTGCCGCGGCGAGATTCTCCGGTATGCCTTGCATCGTGGCATTAGAACTGGCCGAAAAATCCGAGACGTCTGAAACCGAAGGGCCGCCGGGCTGTGATTCCTGTTCGGTCACTTGCGAAACAATGGCATTCTCAGAATCACGGTTGTTCTGCATCACCAGGAATCCCAGAACGCCAGTAAATAAGAGTATCAAACCGCCCATCGCGATCGCCAGATTTGGTGTCCTGAAGATCGCCTTATACCACGGGATCGAAGCTTCGGCCGCCGCGGCCGCAATTGGCACAGCCGCGGTTGTTTTCACCGCGTTGTCGCTGATCGAAATGGTCTGGGAAAGTATCTTTCGACACCGGTCGCAATCCGCCAGATGCTGCACATACAGCGTTCTTGAACGCTCCGGCAGGGCATTCTCGGCAAATGCGGCGATCACATCGGCATCAAGATGCGGCGAAGCGGCAGCCACACCTTCAGTGCGCTGCGTTTTTCGCAGGATCGCATCAATCTCTTTGTCGAATTCAAGTTCCATCAAACTGTAATGACCACAGAGTTTACAGAGAATACAAAGTTACGAGACGGTGTATCCGTTTACCATTACTTCTAAAAGAATACTCCATAATCGGCTGGGTAACCTCTGCATCCTCTGTGGCCCGAGGTTTCGTAACCCATCTAAAGAACGTGTCACACCCAAAAATCTTGCACTAACGCGGCGAGCACAAATACGGCAAACATCGTTTCGAGGTTTATGCCCAGCTTGGCCGCTGTCTCGCTAAGGTGATTCTTGACCTCAATTTCCGTCCAGCCGTGCCGCTCGCGAAGCCCTTTTTCCACCTGTTTGCGGATCTCTGACTGCACTCGGGCCAGTTTGCGGCTCGCCGTCGCCTCGTGATATCCAAATGTGGCGGCGATCTCCTTCAGCTTTAGATCGTCAAAATAGTACATCTTCAAAATCAGCCGGTCCTCAGCGTCGAGCGAATCGATCGCCGCCGCAAGAGCGGCGCTTACATCGCCCGATGTCTGCCCCTCGCTAAAGATCTCTTCAGGAGTGTCGATATGCGAAACAAAATGGTTGTTATCGCTATTGCCCGCTTCATTGGCCAAATTCTCAAATTCGCGATCTTCCTCAACCTGGACAAACTTTGCCTGTTTCCTGAATTCATCGACCGCCAGCTGAGAAACGACCGCCCGAAGCCAGCCGGCAAGCGATCCGCGGCCGGAATAATAAGCAAGCTTGCTCTTCTTATTGCCCTCGGCGTCTACCCGCAGGCCGTAAAGCTCTGCCCAGATCGAGCTTGCGAGATCCTCGGCATCCTCGTTGTTGGATGATATCTTTCTTGCCGCCGACTTAACCGTTGAATCGAAACCGGCAACGAGGTCCTCCCAAGCCTTTTCGTCACCCTTCTCACACGCGATTATCAGGCACAGGTCGTCAGCCCGGATCTCGTGCACAAAATCCTCGATCTCGACGTGAGCCGCATTCGGATTATCGCGAAGCAGGTATTTTTCAACAGCCGCCTCCACGCGGCCGGCAATATCATCGCCCGAAAGCCCGCGCGCATTTTCTGCCCGCGAGATCAAATGCTCGATCGCTTCCCGAACCGTATTTTTGTGTTTTTCCGCGATAGCTCTCATTCAAGAAAGTGCCACAATTTTAGCATTGTTTTGATGAGTGTTTTAAAAGAGGAGTTGGAGAAACGGTAAAACTCTTCGAATGCGGATCATTTGGCTTACAGATGATCAATGCGGATCGGCGGCTTTGCCGCTCCATTTGCGGAAAGGCTCTGCTTTTCCAGCCTGCCCTCCTTATCCTCGCAGCTATGCCGCCTGTTCACTTGCTGCCTAACAGCATTCTCACTCAGGCAGCGGCTGCCACATATAGGAGATTCCTAAATTACCTGATCATTTTTTTCACGCCATTCACGCCAAATGCTACAATTCGCGACATTTGGTATTCCAATCGACCTATAAAATACGTTAACCTGTTGCGGTGCTCGGTCTTTTTTCCCAAAGAAGGCCGGGCGGATCTTTGACAAGTTGACCGGTTTTCGCTGTTCAATTTCCGTTGTTTATAATCCGTGTATTACATTGTCATACCCACACTCCTTTTGCGCGGGACAGTACCTGGGTCTGTAACTAGCACATTGCAAGTGGGTTACGCCGATTGTACTGTCCCAGCCTGGGACAGTTACAGGCGATTTGAGGAGAAATGGAGAATAAAAAGGGAAGATGGAAAATTAGTTGGGATTTGAGATCAAGGCTTTTGGTTTTGGGTTTAGGCGTTGAACCTTGAACCCCAGACCTTGAACCTTGAACCTTGAACTCAGAATATTGAACTCTAAAAGAACCTGCCTCTTGAGGGCTGATAGACTCCAGTAAGAAAAGGGTTGTTGGTCCGTTCGTGGCCGATGGTTGTTTCGGGGCCGTGGCCGCTGTAGACGGCGGTTTCGTCCGGTAAGGTCATGATCTGCTGGAAGATGGATTCCATAAGCTGCTCGTAGCTGCCGCCGGGCAGGTCAGTGCGGCCGATCGAACCCAGGAACAGGCAATCGCCGACGAAGACCTTCTGCTCGGTTTCTTCAGCGAGCACCACATGCCCGCGGGTGTGGCCCGGACAATGGCGGATCGAGAAACGTAATTCGCCGACCTCGTATATCTCGCCATGCTGCCAGTTTCGCGTGAGCTTCGGCGGGTCGTCATAGACCATACCGAGATCACGCATCTGGTGGGGCTGGATGCCCATAAACAGCGGTTGCTGCTGCAGGCCGTAATACAGGTCCTCATCGTCCTTGTGAAGCAGTATTTCGGCATCGGGAAAGCCTTTCGAAAGGTCTGACGTGCCGCCAACGTGATCAAGATGTCCGTGCGTCAACGTGATCGCCTGCAGTGTGTATGAATTGGAGTTGAGAAAGTCGACGATCTCGTCTGACCCCTCGCCGGGATCGATGCAGATAGCTTTTCCGGTCGCTCCGCACACGACAACACGGGTGTTTTGCTGGAATGGAGTGAGGGTAAATTTTTCGATGAGCATAGTTTTACTCATTTTAACTTATATCCTCTGCGTTCCCGTTTAGAAGGCGGTCTTAGACCGCCTTCTTAACTTGTAATCAACTCGCTCAGGTATGGAGAGAGGTCGAAAACGGGATCGCGTCGATCGTTCAGCACAAAGAGGATCGCATCGCGATATGTTTTAGCGTCGGGCTTTCCGTTAAAGCACGGCGTTTCGATCTCCTCGAGGTTGAGATAGCTTACGAGGCAGCTCAATAGCATCCACAGCAATACCTCGTCGTCAGGGCCCATCGGGTTGTGTTTGATGATGCTCTCGCGGTCCTCGCGGATGCCATCGACGATCCTGGCAAATTCGGCCTCAGTGATCTTTGTCATTCTATGATGTGTCGAACTGATCGCCCGCTTACGACGGCGGTTCCGTCATCGGTTCCTCGTACATTAGATAATGCGAGGCTTCCATGCCGACGTTCTCGTATACACGGCGTGCGTGGCTGTTGTCGGATTCGACATAAAGCCGAAATCCGCAAACGTTGCCAGCCTCGGCAGCCCGATCTTTGACAAATTCGTACAGGCGGCTGTAGATCCGTCGTCCCCGAGCCTCGGGCAGGATGTAGACGCTCTGTATCCACCAGAACCAGCCGTTGCGCCAATCGCTCCATTCATAGGTAACCATCAGGGCCCCCAGGATGTGTCCTTCGTCCTCGAAGACGACGTAGAAACCCTTTTGCGGATCGCTAAATACAGCCCGCACACCGGGCCCGAGCACATCGGGATCGAGTTGCTTATCCTCTGTCTCGAGGGCCATCGCCTGGTTAAATTCGATCAGCGCGTCTGCATCATGTGAAGTGGCAACTCTAATATTCATAATCGTTTACTTGACGCGGGCAGTGCCCGTAATCTAGCCTAAAATGTTTTGCCATCGGGTGCAAACCGATCTTATGAAACTTCGGATACTTTATCACGGCAACTGTTTTGACGGCGTTTCGTCGGCCGCGGTCTTCAGCAAATTCTATCGGGCAAAGGTTGATGCGAACGCCAAGATCTTTTACACGCCGACGATGCACCGGGCGGGAAACGCGTTTGATCGCGAGCAATTTGACGGTGACGAAAATGCGATCGTCGATTTCAAGTATTGCCCCGATGAGCGCCTTACATGGTGGTTCGACCACCATGAATCCGCATTTCTGTCGGAGTCTGACGAGCAGCATTTCCTTGCTGACACTTCCGGCAAGAAGTTTCTCGATACAACGAGCAAATCCTGCGCCGAATTTATCGCACTCATTGCTAAGGAGGAGTTCGGTTGGGAAGATGAATCACTTGCCGAGCTTATCGAGTGGGCCCATATAATCGACGGTGCACTATACGACTCGCCGGCCCAGTGCGTAGAACTCAGATCGTCAGCCTTAAGGCTCATGCAGTTGATCGAAGGGGAGAAAGACCCGGCCTTTGTCGAAGATATCATCCGCGATCTGACCGTAAAGACCCTTGACGAGATCCTCGAGAGCGATGTTATCCAGGATAAACTGACGCCTATACTCGAACGCCACTGGAATACCGTAAACCTGATCAAAGAACGGGCAGATTATGAGCGGGGCGTCGTTAGCTTTGACCTGACCGATACCGGCATTGACGGTTATAACAAGTTCATTCCGTATTATTTTTATCCGGAAACGACCTATAACGTTGCCCTTACCCAGAGCGAATTCCGAACCAAAATATCGATCGGTTCAAATCCCTGGTCACCACGCCCGCGTCTGCATAATATCGCCGAGATCTGCGAAAGATACGGCGGCGGCGGTCATGCGGTGGTGGGCGCAGTCTCGCTTAAACCGGATGCCCTCGACGAGGGCCGTCAGTATATGAGTGAGATAATAGAAACTCTGCAGTTCGCCGATTAAGCCGACGGATCCGGAGGAAGATCGTCAGCTTTCGTATCGTCCTGATGTTGCAGCGATGCAATTGTGTTTGCGATATAATACGGCTCGTGCTATGATCTCGTGAGGTTGGATCTTTGATAATTAACTTTTTGTATTGCGGGCACGTTCTCGCATACGGCGGGAAAAAAGAAAAAGGGGCGGCCTTTTCGGACAGCCCCTATCTTCCATAGTCAGACGAAAGACTAGGTCTTTTTGGTATATACCGACTGAGTATTGGTGGTGCCACGCGGAGAGGTCAACTCACGATCCACCGTTAACGTAGCGCCATCGGCAGACAGCGACCATGTTTCCTTTGAAGTCGATGTGATCTCACCGTTTGGCCCGTTAAAGGTTCGGGAAGTTGCCAGGGTAAACTTGCCTCCATCCGATTTACCCGTCATTTTCACCGGGATCTTTCCCATAGGCGATTCCTGCTCAATCGTTACTTCCTTGCCGTCGAGGTTATAACTGACGGTGTTATCACCACCGCCCATTCCGCCACCCCCGCCACCGGGCCGGCCACCACCGCCTGCGGGTGCACCGGCGGGAGGTGCAGTACGTTTTGTAACCGTTGCGACCTTGATGTCCTTATCAGTCTGGGTCACGGTTAGTGTCTGCGATTCAATAGTGACTCGGTCTCCCAGCTTTGACTTGCTGACGTCGAGGGTCCACGTTCCCGAAAAGTTTGACCCCTTCTGGGCGGAAACCGAAATTGCCATCAGAAACAGCGAAAGTATCGCTGCAAACAAAATATTACGTCTCATACAAAATGCTCCTAAAGGAAATAAATAAGATCTATCGCGAGTAAGACGCAATTCTATCCCAATTGGTTTTAGGGAGAGTGTAAAGAATTGTAAATCAGATCAAAGCTGGTAGAACGATGTTCAACAAAGCATCAGATTCCGACATACATAGACTGGAGAACTGCTCCGTTATAAACTCAAGCGCATGGACTGGAAAATATTTGGAACTGCTTTTGTTACTCTCTTCCTGGCTGAGCTTGGCGATAAAACCCAGCTCGCCGTGATCACGATGACCGCGTCCACCGAGGCGAAGGTATCGGTATTTTTGGGCGCAAGCCTGGCTCTTGTGGTGGTCACGCTTCTCGGCGTCCTCATTGGCGGTGTGCTGACGCAATGGGTCCCGGCAGAATGGCTTCAGAGGATCGCTGCGACCGCGTTCATTACGATCGGCGTATTGATGTTGATCGGGAAACTGTGAGGGCCGAGGCAAGTCAGCTTTTCAAACGGTCAACAAATTTCCGTCTGAATTTAGCGACCTTTGGAGCTACGACCGAAGCGCAATAAGGCTGGTTCGGATTATTTGCAAAGTATTCCTGATGATATTCCTCGGCGGGCCAGAATTTGTCAAAGGCAGTCACTTCAGTGACCAGCGGATCGTCATAAAGCCCTTCTGCCGTGATCTCGGCGATTATCAGTTCGGCGGCCTGCTGCTGTTCCTCGCTGTGATAGAAGATCGCCGATCTGTAAGAGGTGCCAACGTCGCCTCCCTGGCGATTCAGAGTTGTTGGATCGTGTACTGTAAAAAATACGCGGAGAAGATCGGCGTATGACAGCTCAGCAGGATCGAAACGGATCTGCACGACTTCGGCATGTCCCGTCTTTTCCGAACAGACCTGCTGGTACGTAGGGTTCTCAGTATAACCGCCCGAATAACCCGAAATAACATCCTCAACTCCGCGAAGAGCGTCAAATACGGCCTCGACACACCAGAAGCATCCGGCGGCCAATGTTGCTGTTTCAAGTTGGCTCATAAAAACGGACCACAGATAACCGGCAATACCTTATCAGGCACTCGCCTCAGCTTCCCGAGGAGCTATATAAAGGATACGAGTGCAGCTTTCACAAGTGATGATCTCGTCCCCTTTCTTTACGTTAAGCTGGACTTGAGGCCGAAGTTGCATATAACAAGCACTGCATGAACCGTTTACGACCTCGGCCACGGCGATCCCGTCACGGCTCCGCTGAGCCATCCGGTCATAGACCGAAGCAAGCCTTGCCGGGAGCGTTGCGAATGCCTCCGCCCGGTGCTTTAGTTCCGCGTCATACTCTGACCGGTCCTTTGACACAAGAGCATCAAACTCGGACATGGCAGCGTCCCGCTTAGTGTCAAGCGTATTTATCTCCTCTGCGCGGCCTTCAAGTTCGGATTCCAGGGTCTCAACCTCTTCCATCGTTTCGACGATCTGTGTTTCGAAGGCAGCGATCTGTTTCTGCAAAGCGTCTGTCTCGCGCATTGCAGTCTCATACTCCTTTTGATTTTGTGAGTGTTTCAGATTTCGATCTGCACGTTCCAGATACGTTTTATTTTCTGAGATCTGCCTTTCAAGTTCGGCCCTTCGGGCATGAAGCTCATCTCGTTTGCTCTGTATCTCACGAATAGAAAAGGCGTGCTGTTCAAACTCTTGTTCGATCTCCGCACGCCTCTCATCTGCCAATTCAAGTGACCTTTTTAACCTACGAAGGTTGGTATCGGTCTTTTGTAGTTCTATCAATTTACCAAGTTCTGCTATCACTTATGATCTCTCCCTTAGCCTTCAAGGCTAAACTTTAATTTTAACTCACAATAACGTCATGGCAAAGCTCTCTCAGTGCCTTAGAAAAATTTGCAAATGCCTCTGTATATCATCGGCTTGGATCTTGGCCCCTTCGTCGTCGATCCATATTGGAAGGGGATCGCTCCTGATCAACCTGAGTTCGTCATCCTCCTTCGACATTCCAAAATGCTTGATACGGGCGTGAGCCAAAGCGCTATTTCGCATAATGCCATCCGAGGGAGTTCGCACCCAACCCGCTTCGAGGCTCACACATCTCACACCATGCAGAACCTGGATCAGAGATCCGACCATGTTTGACGAGCCTATTTTAAATGAATGGGGAGAAACACGGTCGATCTTTAATTGAGGGTGATCTTTAGAGGCCTCCGATGCCTGATCGATCAGGGTCTGAAAGAGCCAATCGACACCGGCCTGACGAATAGTGTCATTTGCCACTTTGAGGCGGAGATAATCCGCAACTCCATGCTGGCCGTTTTCGATGGCTCTTACGGAGGCCTGATCCAGTAAGCCCATCCATATTTGGTCGAGTTCGGCCATAAGGCGAGGATAGGACGAGCCTTTGGAAAAGGCAATTTCGTGATACCATTTTGGGATGGACGCTGTTTAATATTGGCTTATGAAATCTCTTGCGATCATTGTCCTATCCGGATCCATCTACATAGGAGTCTTTTCTCAGGCGCCGCAACCCGAAACAGGAACAGCGAAATCCATAGCTTCCCCATCGTCGGCCAAACCAAAAGCTGCCAGGCCTCGGGCAACTGAACCTGTCCAAACCCTTAGCGAGAAAGCGGAGTGGGAGAGGGTTTCGGCAATTGCTAGCCCTGGTGACCGAGCCGCCGCCGTAAGGGAATTTATCGCATCTTTTCCCGATTCAAAGTTCCAGGCAAGAGATCTGTTGGTGACTTCAGAGGCAGAGGAAGGGAATCTTCGACTTCAATCCGGTGAACTCGACGCTGCGGCTACCCGGTTTATTGCCGCTGCGACCGAGGCCGAAAATCCCATCGGCGATCAGCTTTTTACTGAAGTTCTGTCAAAACTTCCGGCAAATCTATATTTCCGCGGAGCTCGTGAACCGGCACTTCGCATTGCCGGAATTATTGAAGAAAGTGTGGACAACAACGCGGATCAGCTTCTTATTCTCGCTAATTTTTATTTGAGCATCGAGAGCGGTTCAGAGGCCAGACGGCTTGCCGAAAAAGCTATACAAATAAAGCCCGAATCGGCTACGGCATACCAAACACTTGGGTTAGCGAATCGAATGGATTTCCTGATCGACGATTCGGCATTAGCGTATCAGAAGGCATTGGAGATCGATCCTGATTCGGATCTAGCCCGACGCGGCCTAGCCGAAATGAAGCGGTCATTGGGAAAAGCCGATGAAGCCATCGTGCTATACAGAGAAATACTTTCACGTGACGAAAATAATTTACCGGCTCGTTCAGGGCTCATACTTTCCATGTTCGATGCCGGAAAGCAAAGTGATGCCGAGGCCGAACTTGCAACAACCCTTAAAGAGAATCCCGGTAACGTAATTCTGCTCAGCGGAGCGGCATACTGGTACGCCGCTCACGGTCAAGGCGAAAAAGCAGTTGAATGTGCGACACAAGCGATCGACACCGATCCGAGATTTATCTGGTCACATATCGCCCTGGCACGTGGATACTTATTGCTCAAGAAGCCATACGAGGCTGAGAAAACACTGCTGGCTGCTCGCAGATACGGCAATTTCCCAACACTTGAATACGAAATTGCATCGACGCGTCTCGCGGCGGGCTTTTTTCGCGATGCCGCCGAAGAAATGGCGAAAAGTTTCTCTGTTTCGGACGGACTGATCAGAACGAAACTCGGCGGCCGGATCTCGCGAGGTTCAAAAGATTTGACTGAACTGGTCGGATTTGAGCGTCGTGCGAGCATCTTTGTATCGTCGCCGGCGGACACTCCTGAGAATTCAGCAAAGTTGATGGCTCTTCTTGCATTGAAGCAGGCTCTTGATTCACGGGAGCCAAATACTGATTCAGCATTAATGGCTGTGGAGCAGTTTGTTCAGGGGGACGATGCAATGAAACTCCACCGACAGCTCTATGCAGCCGGGTTATTGCTGGAGAAAAACATAGCATTGACCCGAGCAGCCGAAATTGCGCAAGCAGCGATCGCCCACGTGGATACCGGGATCGCGGTTCCGAATGCTAATGGAGCAATCCTCGCAAGCGAACTTTACGAGAATCGTGCGATCGCCGTTGCTCGCGGCGAATATTTGAATGTTCCGGAGCTTCCGCGGGCGACATTGTCGGCAATAGTTCGAGGCCGTATTGAAGAGATCAATGGATGGGCGAAATATCAGATGGGCGACGCTCTGGGAGCTGTGATCCGGCTCAGAAGAGCTGTGAGTGTATTTCCTGCCAATAGTGCCTGGTGGCGGTCTGCATCATGGCGTTTGGGGTCCGCACTTGCATTGGGCGGAAAGGACACTGAAGCACTCGAAACTTATATCAGAACATACAAGGCGGGCGGCCAGCCGGACCGGTTTCGCTACGATACTATCGCGGCACTTTATCGACGGGTCCACGGTAATACCGACGACCTTGAATCCCTGATCGGGCCCGACCCGACT
>JBGTBC010000255.1:0-6372 GCA_041749555.1 Pyrinomonadaceae bacterium
TCGGCGATCGATGCGTACACTTACATACTCAACTTCAAGGGCACACTTGACGGCACTTGCACTGTGGACGGAAGCACCGAGAAGGCCCCGAGCCCTGTACGTGCGGCCACTGTTTGGGTCAGGAGCGGCGACAAATGGGCGGCGGCATTCCACGGCGAGAACCAGATCGTCGATCTCAATGCAGCGGCTTCGCCGCCCACGCAATCGGAGGCAAAGGCGAAAGCCCCGGCGATGGATGACAAGGCCGCCACTCCGGCAGGTGATCCCGTCACCGATGCCCTGATTGCGATAGAAAGATCGGTATGGGAGGCATGGAAGGCAACCGATGCCAAGAAGCTTGAGGAATTAACAAACAAGGACCTGTCATTCGTGGATATATTTGGGAACGTCACATCCACAAAAGCGGATACCATAAAGCTCTGGTCCGAGCACAAATGCGAGGTCAAGGGTGTGAGTGTTACTGACGGCGTCCGTATATCGCTCTCGCCAACCGTGAGTATCCTGACCTTTAAGGGAAACGCCGAAGGAACGTGCTACGGCCAGGCAATGGGCGGACCTATTTATGGAACATCGCTATACGTAAAAAATGGCGATACGTGGAAGCTGGCATTCACGATGAATAGCCCGTGAGGACCAGTAAGAACATTCAAAATGAGGACTAAACAGATATAGTGTGGCCAAGAACGCTCTCGACCTGATCTCTCGTGACGCCGGGAAACCAAGACAGGAAGTCGTCGATGGACGCTCCAGCCTCAAGATTTTCAAACAGAGAAACGACGGGAACACGTGTACCACGAAAGACCCAGGCACCACTGACCTTTCGGGGGTTTTGCTCGAGCTCTGGACACTCTGACCATTCCATCATAGGAAAACGATACAACGCTACAGCCGCTTTGTGCAAGGAAATTAGAACTCTAGAATTTCACGCAGGTATAGGTGCACCCTTACTTACGTGCGGGCTACGGACGCGTGCGGGCCACAAACACAGTCGCTACACCTTATCGCGCCATTTTAGGACCTCTTCGCGGAGGATGGGGTTTTGTTGGAAGCTGCCGGTGTGGCCCTGGGCGGCGGTGGCGCGTTGGATGTGCCAGTAGCTGAGGCCGAGTTTGCCGACGGCGCGGAGATAGCGGCTGCGGGCCCGGTATTTGCCGTTGAAGAGGCCGGAGATCAGCCAGCCGGAGCTTTTGAATGCCGATGTGACGGTCTCGCCAAGTTCGGGAGTGATCAGCCCGCGGGCAATGTCAAGGGCTAGCATTTCCTTGAGGATCTTGCCCTGCCGCCGCATCACGTAGAACGAGAATCCGACAAAGATAAGGAAGAACGGTATCTGGAGAACCACGTAACCGACGATAAACCCCTGCAGTCCCCCGATGACCGCGAGTCCGTTCCAGATAGCGTGAAGGGCGACGGCCGCGCAATATCCGATTATGGGCATAAGGATACGAACGTACATTTTGTGCGATTCGCGGGCGATGCCGCAGCCGATCCCGATCATCGCGGTAAAGGTAACATGTGCGAAGGGCGACATAATGCCGCGAAGCACAAAAAGCACCGCAAGGCCGCCCATGCCCGCGTCGCCGATGGCCCGTCCGTAATAGAGCACATTCTCGACCGTGGCAAACCCGAGCGCGATGACCCCCGCAAAAACGATACCGTCCAGGATATCGTCAAAATATCTACGAAAGAATATCAGGAGGATAAGCACGCCCAGACCCTTTGAGGCTTCCTCAAAAATGGGCGCCGAGATCACGGCACCGACGGCCATACCGGCCTCGGGCGAGATGCCAATGGCCACGACGATGCTGACGACCGTATTTACAATGAACGAGACGACCACCGCAACAAGTGCTCCCCACGCGAACGCCAACGCCAGCAGCCAGAACGGCTCGGGGTCATAGCGGTCAAGCCAGATCAGCGGGATCAGGTAGAGCGTGGCCGGCACGAAAGCGACGACGGTTGCAATCACCGCTGGGACGATTCCGACGCTGGCGAACATCAGCAGAGCGACGACCATTGACAGGAAGAGGATCACAAAAATGGTCGCTCCGATGCCGATGTAACGACCTGTTTTCCGCGGCTCGGGCTTGACCGAACTTACGCTGCCGAGGCCTAGATTTGAGATGGAATTCTGAAGATTGACAGGTTCGGCAGCGGCTGTCAGATCGAAGACCTGCTGCTCATGTGCCTGGTAATCCTGCGGTGTTTCTACCCTGGCCGAGCCCTGGACTATTCGAACTCTGCCCGTAACGCCCTTCACGCCAAACTGGACCTCGTCACCGTCAGACAGCTTGGCCATATTTATCCGCTGGCCGTTTAAAAGGGTGCCGTTTGTGCTCTTGTTATCGCTCAGGTAGAAACCGTCAGGGCGGGCCTCGATAAAAGCGTGCTGTTTTGACGCGATCCTTTCGGTCATCGGATCGAGCCGGACGCTGCAATTTTGGCCGCGGCCGATCGTCAAAAACCCGGTTTCGAGGTCGAACTCCCGTCCGGCGAGGCTCCCGCTCTCCAACGTCAGTTGTAGTTTCATACTGCAATAATAGGAACAAAAAGCCCAATGTCAAGCATATAGCATTGACATTGGGCTTATCGGGTAACTATCTGTTTGCCAGTTCCTGGTTTTGTTTTGGGGTTATTCGAGACCGACAAAATCGAATTCCGACAGAGGTGCACTTAGGTCGACGCTTTTCTGTTCGAATCGGTACCGTCGGGATGAAACGGTGACCGTGTAGGTTCCGTTAGTAATGTTGTCGAATGAGTAATATCCCATCGAGCTGGTCGGAACGGTTCTGGCTATACCGTCGGCGTCCCTCAACATCACCTGAGCATTGCGAAGGCCGCCGCCGTCGGGTGTCATGACCCGGCCGGAGAGGGTGATCTCAGGTGCCGCAAATAACGAGGAAGCATCTATGATAAAGAGCCCCCGCGTCATATCTCCGGCGAGGATCTTGTCTACGCCGAGGAAAGGCGTTACGGCCCAACTCCCGTCAAAAGTGGCTTGCGGCACATTCTGCAGATTATTGCCAGGCACGCCGCAGATAATATCCCACGGGTCTCCTTCGGCAGTAGCGACAGAACTGAGAGACGATGGAGCCACATATACTTCGTCAAAAGTATCGTATTGAGCGACATGGACAGGGTTGACCGGATCGCTGATGTCGAAGATCTGCACGCCAGCCTGATACCAGGAAACATATAATTTATCGCCCATCACCACAGGGTCGTGTGGGCTGATCGCCTGGAGTCCCAGTTCGCTCGTCGAAACGCTTTTTACGAGAAACGGTTCCGCCGGGTCGCGAACGTCATAGACCCGGATATCTCCGTCGTAGGTTTCGCGGGCGGAATAAAGATAATTCCCGTCCTCGCTCGTATACGATGTGTGATTGTTATTATCGCCAGTGATCGCACCCAGGAAAGCGGGCGGCTGCGTCGCCAGATTGCTGATATCGTAAATCTCGATCTTGCCGCGCCAGCCTGAGGTGTACATCCGGTTGCCCCGGACATGGACAGCGTGGACCCATAATGAATCGATCGGGACGACATTCCATTTGAGGACCGGTGCCGCAGGGTTGCTGATATCGAAGATCTTGAGAACCTTATTCGAGGTGCTGTTGTAATTCTGAAATAGATAATTGCCCTGGATGACCATCTCGTGAATCCCGTTGAATCCGCCGTGCGTAGCGTTAACTTTTCCGAGCAACAGCGGCTGGTATGGGTTTGTCAGATCAACAATATGAACGCCGTCACCGGAATCGGCAGTTCCTGCGGGGTACGGTCCGCCGCTGGCAAAATAACCACGATTCCCAATGACTGTCGCCTCGAGAAAGGCCTGTGTCGGCGAGGGGTTGTAATGGCTGGCGAGTACGGGGTTGTCCGGATCGGTCAGATCATAAATAAAGACGCCGCGGCAATTATAAGTCCCCTGGACCGCAATATTTCCGTCTGCATAAATATCAGCGAACTTCCACTGAGAATAACCGGAGACTGGCTCACAAATCGGTGTAATGTTCGCACGAAGAGGCAGGTTTTCGATCGGAGCGCCGACCGCAACGGTATGCACGCCTGCGATGACCAGCATAAATCCGATAACCCGCTTGATCGTAATGAAATATGGCAGCAACATCTTATTTATGAATAGACCTAATGGTCCAACAAATATTATATACCCTCATCAATCATCAGCGTTAGCAATTTATGTCGTCACTGCGCCACCCAAAAAAAGCAAATTACTGATTTAATGACCCCCTCAAATAAAAGCTGCCTCCGTAAAATACGGGAGGCAGGCTAAATTTGGAGGGGTCTGGGAAGCTTTGTTACGAAGCGGCTTGCAGGGCCTCGCGAATAACGAGATCGAATGTACCTGGATCGACCTTGCGAAAACGGCTGTTGCGGCTGAGCGAGACGGCGACTGAGATCGTCGGGTTATTGCCCCTGAATTTCATACCGCCGGCCACGAGCAGATTATAGAGTTCGTTAACGTGGAGCGGCCCGCCTGACTCGCGCAGGAGCAAGGTGCAGGCCTGTGTTATCGTCCGATCGCTGAATCTGTTGCTGACCGCTACTGAGTTGTTGCTGATCGAAGGGATGCCGCGGTTTTGATTGATATACGAGACCGAATTGTCGCGGCGATAAGGCCTTGAATGCTGCTCGCGGTCCGATGTACGCGAACTGGAATGACGTGACTGCTGGCCGTAATCATCGTCAATCTTTATTGTATTTCCAAGCGTCATCATCCGGCGGCCAGAGCGCGTAGTGACCAGCAGGCTGTCGATCGCTTTTTCGGTTTGCGCGGCACTATTCTCAAGCGCACTGATTTCGAGTCGAAGATGCTCTACTTCGGCCTCGGTCTCGCGTAGACGCGCGATCAGCCGGTTCTGGGCATTTCGTGTCTGAAGGAGACTCTGCTCGAGGGTCGGTATTAGGTTTTCATCTAACATATGTATATGTTTGGCCGAGTGCCTGCCGCTTCTAAAATCGAAGCATTGCGTAAAATTCTACGAATTTCTTTCGGTAACAAAGGAAAGGACATCGCCCAAACAAGAACGATACTCTGAACTCGGCAAAACATCAAGACTTTTTCTTGCAGCATCGACAAATTCGCCCGCACGGGCCTTTATCTCGTCAAGAATACCGTGGTCGGCCAGCATTTCCTGAAGAGCTGCTCGCGAAACGACACCGTATTGCCCTTCGAGAATGATATTTTGCAAAGAAGGCCGCAGCGTACCATTTTTCTTTAACAGGTAGATCAACGGGAGCGTCAATTTGCCTTCGAGGAGGTCAGACCCGGCAGCTTTTCCAAGATTTTCGGTGTGTGCGGTCAGATCAAGAATGTCGTCCGAGAGCTGAAATGCGATGCCGAGATGCATACCATAGTCTCGGAGGGCTTCTTTTTCTTCCTGTTTGGCACCGCCAAGGATGCCGCCCACTTCGCAGCAAGCCGCGAACAGATAGGCCGTTTTTCGCTTGAGTATGTCGAAATAGTCGTCCTCGGAAATATCTAATTTGCCAATACGGGTCAACTGAATAAGCTCGCCCTCCGTCATTTTTCGGGTAACACGCGTCAAAATATCGATGATCTCGAGCGAACGCTCCTTTACCGTCGTCTCAAACGCCGACATATAAAGCCAATCGCCCATCAGGACGGCCGTATTATTGCCGAACTCGGAATTGACGGACGGACGGTTTCGTCTAAGGTCAGCGTTGTCAATTATGTCGTCATGGACCAGCGTTGCCGTATGGAGCATCTCCATCACCGTCGCCATGCGGATGACATTTTCCGCACTTCCCTCGCCGCCAACGGCGTAGTTTGCAAGTATAAGTAAGGCCGGACGTACCCGCTTGCCACCCGACGCGCGCAAGTATTCACCCAGATAGTCGATCACCTGGATATTTGACCTAGCCTGGCGTTCAAATTCCTGCTCAATCAAAGCCAGCTCGACGTTGATGAGATCAAAAGTTCTTCTAGAGGCAAGATGTGAATCCTGCGTTTCTCGGTATGGGGCGAATGTTAGCACTTAATTTTTTTCCAGCGTCCGGCTGATTACTTGAAGTTCGCTCAAATACCCGGGAAACAATGTCGCTGATCGTTCACCCTCGATTGCCCGCCAGAACGATCCTGCCCGGTTGTTGACGACCGCAAGGTACACTCGATCATCAGCAACACCGAACATCAAGTAAGTTACGGCGTATCGTTGCGGTACGTCAGCCTGCCTCTTCCCGGCATAGTCTTTGACTCTTGTGTCTTTTGCTACCCCTTCAAATACCACCATTCCGGTGCCCAATTCAGAATCGAGCCGTTTAGCCAATATTTTATTCTTCCCTTTTCCTAAATCGTAGTCCAGCATCATTTGCACTAGCTTGTTATCAGATCGG
>JBGTBC010000256.1:0-13573 GCA_041749555.1 Pyrinomonadaceae bacterium
AAACAGCGGATCATAGCCAAATCCCTCAACACCGCGTGGTTCAAACCCGATCGCCCCGACGCACATGCCCTCAGATTGGTGAAGAATAACGCCGCCGGGATCGGCGATGGCTATGGAACATACAAAGCGAGCCTGGCGGGAACGATCATCAGCGGCGGCAAGCTCGTCGAGAATTAAGGCCATTTTTTCATCAAAGCCTGTTTCGGAACCGCCGTAACGGGCGGAGAGTACGCCAGGCCTACCATCAAGGGCGGCAATCTCAAGCCCGGAATCGTCGGCGAGGGCAGCCAGTCCGGCCTGAAGTGCATAACCGGCTGCCTTGAGGCGAGCATTTTCGCCGAATGTGGATCCCGATTCGGCCACCTCGACCACATTGGGGAAATCCTCAAGCGATACAATTTCGATCGGCAACCCATTCAGCATCTCCGTCAGTTCTAAGAGTTTCCCTTCGTTGTGTGTTGCGATAAGTAATTTGTTACGCTTGTTTGTCATAATGCCGGTACGAACAGTTTAGTATTGTAAATCTAATAGCAATCGGGTTATAAAATAAGTTGGCGGATTTCCCGCCCCTATCCGATTCATTCAAAGTCCTTTTGGAGAGTTCCTGTTTTGGAAGCCATTTTAAAAGACAATCCAGTCGAGATCCGGGCAGATGCGGATACGTCGAACCTTATTCTTCCTGACGCCGTCGAAATGGACGAAAAAGTAGCCGAACTCGGCATCTGGCTGTCCGGGCTCCGCAGTTACCTCGCGACCGGCCCGCGGCTGCTTCATCCATCCGAAGAGGCGGCCGGGCAGCAGTATGCAGCGACAGAGTTCAAAATTGTTCATGTAGGCTTGAGACGGTGTGTCCTTCTGAACTCATATATCCTCAGCCACAAACGAAGCTTATCGGACTCTCATCCCGTTGAAACGACGGGCTTATCAACAGGTGACCTGACTGCGCTATCCGAAGTCCTAAATGAAGTCGTTCTCATCAGTGAATCGCTGACAAATTCGACAGTTCTCGGGCCCGGGCAATGGCGTGCATGGACCGACCTCCTAAATCGCCGTTTTGATGAAACCAGAGCATATTTCAGCCTGGTGCATTATGCTGAAAGCTCTGGATCGCGGTTTTTGCCGACCCGTTTGGCTGAACTTGGGGCCGACCCAAGATCGGTCACGGCTGAACATGCCGAACTCATATTGGTCCTGCCGAGATTCGGGATAGTTTTGAAATGGCTTAGCGTGGTAAGAAAGATGCTCGACGCGGACAAACCGCTTAAAGCCTCGCTCCTTATTTTTTCCAGGGTAAACGAACTGGTCCTGGATCTCACTCACTATATAAACAGCCGTCTCGACCGGTTCCCAAATCAGGAGGCGGAGTTGTTTTCCACCCTGGATGCAGCCTCCTATACGGCATCGATCGAGCTGAAGAAGGTTTACTCCCAGGAACTTGCCGGAGTCGCCTCTATGAGGCCTACGCCGTCGATCTATGCCCGGATCGAAACTGCTTATTCGCTGCTTAACGACGGTTTCCAGCAGATACTCGCCGGTTTCATGCGGATCGTCGACCCGACCACAGAGATCATTGAGGTGTTTCCTGAATTTCAGGTCAAACTCGAACAATCGATCGTTCTTCGGTCCGACCTATGGGCGATCGCGCAAGTCGTAAAAGCCGCTGAAAAAACGCCGGATAGTGCCAGGATCGAAAAGATGAAGCAATCGCTCAACGAATTTAGGCAGGGATCGATTCGCTATCTTTTCTATAAGGACACAGAGACGGTCGAACGATTTATCGAGGAGATCCTCGTAACTAACAACAACAAGGACCTTGTGCCCATCCTCCACCGGTTCGGAGCTTTTCTCGAAACGTTATTCGGCCAGGTTTCCCTCAGAGCGGTGTTTGAGAAACACCCATTCGAGCCGCCCGGTGATCTGTAAGCATCAGGCTGAATCTTTTTTGCGCTCTCAAAGTAGTCCTTTATCCCAGTGGATCCTCCTCTTGTGGCTTACGCGGCCGAGTCGGCGTGCCGATGCTTAACGGCTTCCAATATTTACATTTATTGCGAACGAAGCGTTGCCAGGGGTTTTCTGAACAAGACATCGAAACTTGCAGCTACGCCTACAACGGTGACGAGGAGTGTGGTGATGACCAATCCCCCGATCGCCAAAAGGGGATCGAACTGCCATTCGATATCCATCAAATAAGTTGTGACAACAAACGAAAGCAAGACGGCGAACCCGGTGGCGATCAACCCCGAGAGCAGGCCGAGAAGGCCATATTCGGTCACCAGGATAGTCGCCAGGCTTCGGCGGTTTGCACCGAGGGTTTTAAGGACCGCATTCTCGTAGATCCTCTGAGATTTGGTCAGGGCCACAGAACCAATCAGGATAAGGATGCCGCTAAGCAGGACGAAACTTCCGACAAAAGATATAGCAATTACGAAATTACTTACCAGCCGATTGACGGCTTCGAGAATATCCGCGACGTCAAAGATCTGAACATTAGGAAAACTGTCCAGAACTTCCCGCTGGAGCCGTTGCCGATCGGTCGCCGGAATATGATTTACAACTGTCGCGGCGTAGCTTTGAGGGGCCGCCTCCAAAGGCCCGGGCCTGAAGACGAATACGAAGGCTGTACGCATATTCCGAACATCGATCTTTCTGATATTGGCAACCAGTGCCGTTATTTTTCGTCCAGAGATATCGAATGTTATCGAATCGCCCGGTGAGACCTTTAAGGTGCTAGCCATTCTTTCTTCAACAGAAACCTCAGGAATATCCGCTGGGCCATCGGAGCTCCACCACTCGCCGGAAAGGATCGACTCATTTTCTTCCAATTCCTGTCTGTATGTGATCGCAAACTCCCGCCCGATCTGGCCCTGCTGCTGACGAACTTCTCGGTTTTCGTAATCGATCGGCTGTCCATTTATGAAGGCTATTCGAGCGCGGACGGTCGGAACCTCCTCAGGCTTTTCGCCGGTGCGACCCTCGATGATAGAGGCCACATCCCTGATCTGGCTCTTCTGGATATCGACAAAGATCAGGCTGGGCAACCGGTTATTTCTTGTCAGGTCAAATTCGCGAACTAGGTTTGACTGCATGGCCTGGACCGTGATGACCACAAAGGCCCCGAGGCCGACCGCGAGCAGAATGATCCGCGTTTGGTTTCCCGGTCGATAGAGCGAATTAACGGCTTGGCGAAATGAGAATGAATTGAGCCGTTTCAAGTTTCTAAGCAGTATTGTAAGGACGGTGGCGGCTGCGTAGAGTACAGCCCCGGTTACGGCCAGTCCGCCGAGAAAGAAAGCGCCGACCCTGAGAGACCCCGCCTGCCAGACCGCGAGTCCGAGCAGAGCGGAGAGGCAGCCCGCACCAAAAAGCCATTTAGTCCAATCGAGCTTTGAAATGCTGGCGTTGTTTTCGTCGCGAAGCAGAAGTTTGGGTTTGATCGTGCGGATCTGAAGCAGCGGGAGAGCCGAGAATAATAATGAGATCAGCACTCCAAGGACCGCACCCTGGACCGCCGTCGACGGATTGATCGTGTAGCTCATTTGGGCAGGCAGTTCTTCAGCAAAACGCCACGCGGCAAGCCATAGACCCAACTGTGCCAGAAGGATCCCGAAAAGGCTTCCGATCGCTCCCAGCGTCAGGATCTGAAGCAGGTAAACGGTGATTATTTTGTTTCCGCTGGCACCAAGACATTTGAGAACTGCTACAGTCTTTCGCTTTTGTTCGACAAAAGCCCTGGCCACATTCCAGACGCCGATGCCGCCGAGCACTAGTATCAAAAGGCCTGTGAGCGAAAGGTAATTTTCGGTGCGTTCAAACTGAGCGCTTAGGTTTTCCTGCTGCTCGCGATACGATCTGATCTGCACAGTCGACCCTTTTAATGCTGCGCGAAGCTCAGTCACGAGTTCGGTCGGATTATCCGAGGTGCGGTAGAGGATTCGGCGGCGGACACGGCTTGAATTTCGTGTGATGCCCGCTTCGTCGAATGCCTTTTTCTCGACAAATACGCGGGCCCCAAGGCGAAACCCGGATGAACCGCCCGGTTCGTCGTCGATCGTGCCTCGGACCTCGAATTCCGCTTCTCCGATCCGTATCTTATCGCCGACTTTAACATTGAGTTCCTCAAGCAAGACCCGAGCAAGGACCGCCCCGCGATTTTCAAGAAGTTTGAAATCAAATGGGGAACCATCGGACATCGCAAACGAACCTACCAGCGGAAACGGCGGCTCGATACCTTTTAGTTCGACGAATTCGAGACTCTCGTTTGCAGGGTCAACAGGGCGCGCCATTGAGAGGGTCGTTATGACCTCGTTACGATCCTCGACAATCGGGAATCGGGCGATGACCTCCTCGATCGTCGCAATATCGGTCGGCGAAAAATCGTTCGTCGAACCCACCTCGATGTCGGCCGTCATTAACGCCCGGGCATCGTTGCCGACCACCTGAGTCAGATTTTGTATGAGCGACCGTAGCGCAACCACCGAACCGACACCCAATGCAATACAAAGAAAGAAAAAAAGCAGCCGCTGCCAGGAGGACCGAATCTCGCGCCTCGTCAGATTGAAGATGAATTTCATGCGATCAGGGACTCCCCGGACTCTCCAGATTCCCTAGACTCATCACTAACAACGCGGCCGTCGGCGAGTACGATCTGCCGCTGTGCCTGGGCGGCGAGAGCGGCGTCGTGCGTGACGAGCAACAGCGTGACATTATGCCGATGGTGAAGGTCCTTCATCAGATCAAAGATATGCTGGCCGTTTTTCGTGTCAAGATTTCCCGTGGGCTCGTCGGCAAGCAGTATTTTGGGAGAATTTGCAAAAGCCCTTGCGATCGCCACGCGCTGCTGCTCACCGCCGGACAATTCGGCCGGGTAATGGTGTCCGCGATTCGTAAGGTCGACCGCCTCGATCAGCCGTGCCGCGCGATCTCGCACACCAGGCAGGCCGAGGATCTCCATCGGGATAAGTACATTTTCAAACGCGGTCAGGCTCGGGATGAGATGAAATGACTGAAAAATGAACCCTATCTTTTCGCTGCGAAGCCTGGCGAGGCCGTCCTCGCTCATAGCAGTGATCTCATCATCATCCAGCCAGATCTGGCCGGATGAAGGTGCATCGAGTCCGGCGATCAGGCCCAAAAGGGTGGATTTCCCGCTTCCGGAGGCTCCCGTTACGGCGACAAACTCCCCGTCTGGTATCTTAAAAGACACGTCGTCCAGAATCGTGAGTATCTCTGATCCTGAGCGGACGGTCTTGGTTACATTACTTAGAGTGATCATTTTTCGAACAATTATCTTTACAGTCTATTATTGTATATCGGAGTCGAGATGCTTAATGGGTCATTGGATAATATGCAAAGCATCTCAGATTGTTTGCATCTTTAAAGTGGCCTTCGACGTATAAGGTCCGTGTTCCACATGAAATATATTATTCGAATATCAGCACTTTTAAGTTTCATGATTCTGGCGGGGATCTCATTCGGCTGCGCAAGCGGGACCGGATCAGAACCGGGCGCTCGGGCAGTGAAAAAGCCGGTGACCATGCCGGAGATCATCTCGAACCGGCCCAAGATCATCGCCTTTGGCGATAGCCTGACGGCGGGGTTCGGACTTTCCGAAAAGGAATCATATCCGTATCTGCTGCAGGAAAAACTGAAGGCCGACGGTTATGATTTCGAGGTCGTCAATGCGGGTGTTTCCGGCGATACAAGCCTCGGTGGACTTGAGAGGGCGGAATGGGTGCTGGAGCAGGATAACGCGAAAATACTCATACTCGAACTGGGAGCGAATGACCTGCTTCGCGGGATCCCGGTCGCAAAGATGAAGGCCAATTTAGACCAGATCATCCGAAAATCGAAGGCTAAGAATCTGAAGGTACTCCTGTGCGGGATGCTCGCTCCTCCGACTATGGGAGCTGAATACCAGCGAGATTTTACCAGGGCGTTCCCCGACCTTGCGGCTGAACATAAGGTAGCGTTCCTTCCATTTTTGCTGGAGAATGTTGCCCTTGATAAAGACCTCAACCAAGCCGATGGCATCCATCCGAATGCCAAAGGTTCGAAGATAATGGCGGACAATATTTACAAGGCACTAAAGCCGCTGCTGGTTGACTAGACCGGCAAAGATCGTTTACGGAAGCCGGATCTTTTTGAAGTGGTTCGGTCTCGTATTTAGCATTCCCCAGGTCCTGTTGATCCTCAATTTGATACGTCGAACGATTGCGGCGGGTATTCGCCGGATAATCGAAACTTGATTTCCTGCAGAAGCCGGATGAAGAGGTTCCGAGAGTTCGCCGGCGTTCCAAACCGCTATGTAATCCGATTGCTGAGGCATTGTGCCGAAGATCTCCGCCGTCCTTATCTTTCGAGCAATGATCAGGAGCATTGTTGGGTATTCATTGGCCAACACCACGCGCTCCTTCACCGTCTTTGGGTCCGCGACCTCATACCAGGGGCCGTTTGTTGTTTCCTCAAAGATAATCAATTGCTGCATTTCGAAGCCGTTTTGCTCGGAGAATATTCGGAAAAACAATTCCGGGCTGAACTGGTAAAAGCCATGGCCGGAATGATTGTTAGTAGGCGTTATAGCCAGAAAATGTCCGCCCTCGGCGACCATTTCCATACAGTTCCTGATGGCCGTCGGGAAATTGAAAATATGTTCCAGCGTTCCACCATCGAGAACAGTGGTGAAGCGATTCTTGAAACTGTCGGGTATGGGAGCGTTAAAGTCGTGAACTACAGAAGCGTTTTCATAAGCTGAGGCATCAAATGAAACAATGTCCTTCGCTCCTAGTGCCTTAAAAAAGGCTTCGGCATATTTACCTGATCCATTTAGTATTTCATCGACTTCTGCATTCGAGAACGATAGCCCGAACTGTTTTAGATTGTCTTCAAGATCGGATATTCCCAGAAGCATTTCCTGCCTGCCGATCATTGCGGTCTCGTCAAACGACACGCCGCGAGCGCGAGCGTATAATAAGAATTTAGTGCCGTTAATGTCGAGGCCCATGACTGGAGTAGTATAGCCTATTAGCTTGTCGGACCATTATGAATGTCACCCATCTTGAATGTGCCCTCTGCGGCCTGAGGCATGAGGCAAATGTACTTCAGAATCTTTGCACGACCTGTGGTAAGCCGCTGCTGGTCAAATACGATCTCGACAAAGCGGCCCAGACAATGACGCGCGGATCGCTTCCAACACGTGACTCATCGCTCTGGCGATATCGCGAAGTCTTGCCCGTCAGCAATTCAGATAATATCGTCACTTTCGGCGAAGGCTGGACGCCTCTGCTAAAAGCCGACCGTTTGGCCGCAACTCTCCGGGTCAAACTTGATCTGTTCATCAAGGATGAAGGCCAGAACCCGACGCAGAGTTTTAAAGCACGCGGGATGACCGCTGCGATCTCGATGGCAAAGGAACTCGGCGTTAAGAAAGTTGCGGTTCCATCGGCTGGAAACGCCGCCGGTGCAATGGCCGCCT
The DNA here is from genome assembly GCA_041749555.1 of Pyrinomonadaceae bacterium. GTDB lineage: Bacteria > Acidobacteriota > Blastocatellia > Pyrinomonadales > Pyrinomonadaceae > OLB17. Next base: position 7,472 of record JBGTBC010000256.1, read on the forward strand.
ATGCGGCACGTGCCGGGATGGAAGCCTTTATTTTCATGCCATCCGACACGCCGAGGGCAAACATTGTCGAATGCGAACAGACCGGCGCCCACGTGACGCTCATCGACGGCCTGATCACCGATTGCGGGAAGATCGTCGCCGAACGCAAAGATGCCGAAGGTTGGTTCGACGTTTCAACTTTGAAGGAGCCCTATCGCGTTGAAGGCAAGAAGACGATGGGCTATGAACTCTTCGAGCAGTTTGGAGCCCAGGCTTTAGCCGGCCTGCCGCCTGAAGGCGGTACTCAAAACCCTCTTCCCGACATTATCCTCTACCCGACCGGCGGTGGCACGGGCCTGATCGGTATGTGGAAGGCATTTGACGAGATGGAGCAGATGGGCTGGATCGACTCGAAACGGCCGCGCATGGTCAGCGTGCAGAGCGAAACGTGTGCTCCGATAGTGCGGGCATTTCACGCCGGCGAACGCTTTGCTGACGAATTTGAGAATGCATCCACCGTCGCATCCGGACTTCGCGTGCCAAAGGCCATAGGCGATTTCCTCATACTCGATGCCATCCGTGCCTCCGGCGGCACGGCCATTTCCGTCAGCGATGAAGAACTCGTTGCCGCAGTTGCCGAGATCGGTGCTGCCGAAGGCATCTTCGCCGCACCCGAAGGAGCAGCATGCCTGCCCGCTCTCCGCAAGCTGATAGCCGACGGCTTGGTCACCGAGGGCGAGACCGTAGTGATTTTCAACACCGGGTCAGGTATCAAATACCTTGAGGCGTTTGAATAAACCGTCCGTAGTCCGATCTTCCCGACATCAGAAAAGTCTAGCCAACGCTCCCATACTTTGATAGTCTTCTACAAAACAACCTTTTTCCCGCGGCTGGACTCCAACAGCCAAAGATATAGAAGCATAAATCAGGAGGATTATCCCATGGCACGATCCAACAGAATGATCATCACCTTGTTGATCTGCATCGTTTGCTCCGCTACTTTCCACGCTCAAACAATAACCCCCGCCTCAGCGGCTTTCGAGTCGGTTGTAACGATTCTGGTCGCGAACGAGTCGGATTCGAAGCCAGTAGGTTCCGGAGTGGTCGTAGGCGGAGACGGGCTGGTTTTGACGGCGTATAGCCCGATCCGAGGTGCGAAGGACGTTCAGGTACGGCTCAAGAACGGCGAGACGTATGACAAAGCGGAGATCGTTGCCACGGACGAGCGCCGAAATGTAGCTATCCTCCGGATCCCCGCTGCAAATCTTCGCGTTGTACCGTGGGCGTCATCAGACGATCCGCAGGTCGGTTCACGAGTTGTCATGATCGGGAATCCGGCTGGCCCTGAGGCCACCGTTGCGCAGGCCACGGTCAGGTCTGTCCAGATCGCCGACGATCTCCCCGGTGCCGGCAAGGGATACAGGCTTTACTCGGTCGATCAGAATGCAGGGCCGCCCCTCATCGGCGGACTGCTCCTGGACGAGATCGGACGCTCGCTCGGCATCGTCACGACCACGCCGGATGTAAAAGGGGTCAACATCGCTGTTCCAATGTCTTCTGTCTTGGGCCTTGTGCGTTCGGTCACCGCGAAGCCGGCCCAGGCCAGTGTGGCAGCGATGCCTGTTTCGATGCCTGCCAATTCGCCCCGTCCGATACCGCAGGACTCGGTGGCAATGCCCGAACGCGGCGTAACACCTCTAGCCCCTAAGGGCCCCGGTTCTGTAGTTGTAAAGCCAGCAACGGTCCCCGAGATACTCGCGGCGTCGAAGACCATCTATGTCAGAAGCAGGACCGTGTCTTTTAAGCCTGAGCAAATGATCAACGCCCTTAACAAGCGAAAGGAGATGACCGAATGGGGGCTGACATTTACTAATGACTACCAATTAGCCGATCTGGTCCTCGAGCTTGATCATGTGCTAATGACCTGGAAGTACACGTTCAAGATATACAGCCAGAGGCTCGGCACCGTCATTGCCACCGGCAGCAACATCATCTGGGATGGAAACGTCGGCGCCGACGACATGGCCAACCGTGTGATCGACAAGCTAAAAGCCGCCCGCGGTACCCCGCAGCCGAATGTCCAAAAACCGAGTCCGGCTGCGACGGTCAAGACGGGGACGTAGCATTTCGAATTAAGTTGTCAAAGAACAAAAAAAGTCAACGAGCTTCGCCGAACCAGTAACACAGCCCATCAGGGGCGATGACGTAGAAGACGTTGAATTTCGATCCATTTTCGCGGGATTCGGTGTCTATTTTGCCTAGTCCTGTGAGGCCGTTTGCGATGAATTGGTCGCGGAGCGCGTGGACGTCGTCGGTGTGAAAGGCGCAGCCGTCTTGCGCGGGGTCGCCGCCGTTTTCGGCGATCGCGAACTGCACTCCGTCGCGTTCGAGCACGGCCTTTTTGACAGGGGCATCGACCCGCTCCACGGCGGAGAATCCCATCTTTTCCAGATAGAACGGCAATGCCGCCTCAACATCCGCGACGGGCAGGTTCATCGCGTCGCCCTGATAACCGTAAGCTGATAAAAGTTTTGCCATGTGTCGTAGTATAAACCCGCGCTTAATAAAGGCGGTTTTCCTCGTCTTGTTTAATTATCCCTTCCAGAAACTCCACCGGGCCGGGGATCGAAGCGGCGTCTTTCATCGTTTCGGCGAGCGTCGGCAAGCCTTCGATGGACGGCCATTGCTCGGGCTGCCAGAGGTGCGAGCGGATCATGCATTTGGCGCAGTGGAAGAAGGCTTCCTCGACATGGACGGCGATGGCCAACGCCGGGGTCTTGCCGTTCGCGGCCATCGTGTCGAGCAGTTCTTGATCACGTACGACCTCGGCCTTGCCGCTAATCCGGAGCGTCTCGCGCTTGCCCGGAACCAGAAAGATCAACCCAACCCGCGGGGATTCAAACAGATTTCGAAAAGTGTCGAAGCGCTGGTTACCCGGCCGATCCGGGATCACCAACGTCTTTCTATCCAGAACCTTAACAAAGCCGGGAGCATCGCCCCTAGGCGAAATGTCCATTCGGCCTTTTGCGTCCGTAGATGAAACGAACACGAAAGGCGCGCGTTCGATAAACGCCAAGCAATGCCGGTCGAGTGACGCCAGCGTCTTCTCAACCACAGGAGGCGCAACAGGTGCACCCATCAACTCCCGTAACTCCGCTTCCGACCGGATGACGTTGTTGAACTTCATATCAATTGCCTCCCTGGCCCTTCGGCCGTTTTCGCTACCGATTTAGATCTTATCCGGAATATGCCCAGCCACGAGTTTCGCCATCGTCCGGGCTGTTTCTTCGGTTGATCCCAAAATCACCACGTAAACTCGCCCTTTTCTAAATCGTATTTCGACCCATCCAGTTAACGTTGAAATCTGACTCTCGTCGCCTAATCCCGCGATCGTCTTCAGATCGACTTTGGATTCTTTTGATTTCCTAACTGGAAGAAAAAGTTTGAAGGTGTTCTTCGCAACTTGCACGGAATTCTCAAGCTTTATATCTACCGTCGCGTTAAATTCACCTTTGTGTACGGTCTGTATCGTTCCGCTATGAAACTTTTGCGAATGATCCCATAGATATATACGGTTCCTCACTGTCCGCCATTCGCCTTTATCCAGCTCATTCTCGATCTTCACAAACCAAACAGGTCTGTCTTGCCCAAACGTACTGGACGAAAACCCGATCAAGAGTGCTATTGATAGAAGGAGTATTAGTCGTGACTTCATATGAGAGTTGCTCCATGACACATTGAATCCATAAACGGCCTTATGAATTTATTTTGAATCGTAAACCGACAGCGGACGTTCCTTATTAAATCTGAAAAGCTGCCACGGCTTAACGAATTTTCCATAAACCAACGAACACAAAAGCCATCCGAAGATTCCATAAATGAAAACTGCTATTACGCCTACTACCTTATCTTCAAACGATGTTGTATGACTTGGCCTGGGGTCCGCTCCGACATACACAAAAAGTATGAACAGAGGTGTAAAGATACTGAGCGCAACATATACCAGGAAAGAAAGCGTAAGCTTAATTATCGCGTTTGAGATCGTTAAATCACTCGCTTATTCCTCACCGACGATTTTCAACAAGATGGGCGGGATTGCAACAAGAAACAAAACAAAAAATAGAATGGTTAGTATTTCCATAATCAAAGAAAGCGTTTAACTCCTTTTACGAACTTACTGCTGCCAAGTGCACCACCTCATCTGCCATCCGAGTCGGGCATCCATCTATACTCGACATCGCCACATTCGATCATCCAAGTGCCACCATCGGACCACTCGATCTCATGCAATACATGCCCCTGATTTGAGAGCCGTATCTCATCGTACAACCAATCCCCGTGACCTGATTCATTCTCAATCCCCGAAGCAAGTGAATAGCTCTGGACATCTGAATACTTTAACTCAATATGCCCGTCGTGATATGCGGCAAATAATCGAGCCACAATTTCGATCTTGCGAATTTCCTTTCGTTCGCCAGACGCAGGCTCGCTGATCACGAGCGCGTCCAGCCATCCATCATGAGGCGAACGATGATCGGAAAAATTGTAATGCCAATGAGCAGTCGCAAACTCGTGAGCAGAACGCGGCAATTGAGTCTTCACCGATTCAAGATACGCACAATATGCGGACCAGCCCGATTGCCATTCTTCGTAGGAATTGTTCGGTCTGTCTTTCCTCAAGATGTAAGTCATGCGTTCGATTTGTGAGCCAGCGAGCCTCGGTCGCCTATATCTATCACCTTTTCAGGAACTCTTCATCCGCTCCTACAAAAAGGCACTTTCATCTTCCAATCCTCGAATGAACTCCTCAAAATTGTCAGCCACGGGCGTAATCTCGTATTCCAACTCTTGGTCAACGTGCACGACCTTTGGCTCGCCGCTTGGACCACAATCTCGGTAATCAAGACAAATCATATCGTGTCCCGCGGAGGGGCAATCGGCGAAATAGATTCCGATATCCGGATAACCCCACTCTTCGACCCAAAATCTACTGTTGAATTCGCCGCACAGTGAAGATGACACGCTGCGGTCAACGCCGTAGATACCAGAAATTGCAACATGGTCGTCTGCCCACGACGTAGGCTGTAGTGTACGGTGCTGCGTATTCGTAGGAATCCCTCCGTTCTGATTTCGAAGCAGCTTGATGTAGGCCTTCGGTAATCGGTAACCAAGTTCGGCCTCCACACCTTCAATCATCTCATCGGTAACAGGTGCGCCAACATACTCCGTTTGTGCATAATCCGAATTCTCCCAAAAGTTGGTCAAATCAAAGTCGCTCATATACGTAACCATAATCTGTTTATACCAATGCGTTCGGCCCAAGCCGCACTAGCTATAAAATGCGTTGGGCTTCAAAGGGCGGCGATTAGAACGTTGGTGTCGAGGACAATTCTCACGAGACTTGATCGAATATGTCCTGGTCGGAATAGGCTTCTGGAGATGATGACATCATCTGCTCTCTCAGATTTCTAAAGCGACGAATGAACAGATAATCTTTCAGCGCCGTTTCGATCAGCTCTTTTCGTGATATGCCTTCCTCGCGAATTGCATCATCGAGCGCCGCCTTGGTTTCGTCCGGTAAATCAATAACAATTGTCTGGCTCATAAGATCTCTCCTGCTGAATTGACGATTAACAACGATAATATATGCGGGGCCCGTTTTTAAGCAACGCGAAGAATTCCGACTAGGGGACGCAAGCTGCCCTACAGTCCCTCCTCACCCGCCTCCTCGGATGCAGACGGGGCCGTCTACTCGGGTGCCGCCGCGGCCGAATAGGTGGTATTTCCATCGTGTGAACCGGCCGTCTGTTGGCTGGTAAATTATGATGGGGCCGCCGCGTTCGTCGGCTTTTTCGACCCAGATAAAGTTGCCGTCGTTGTCGGAGCCGGGCTGGCAGCCGCATGCGATGAAAACGTCTTCTTGAGTCTGGGAATTCGAGCGAGTTTGCAGAGTTGACTGAGTTTGCAGAGTTGGCTGAGTCTCGGAATCGTTTTCTTCAATGTCGAAACCGTATCGGGCGGCGTCTTCGGCGTCGAGGCGGGCGGCCTCTTCGGGGGTCAGGCCGACATCGGTGTACGATGCTCCGCCTAGACTGTACTTGGCATTATATGCTCGGCTGATAT
>JBGTBC010000257.1:0-12504 GCA_041749555.1 Pyrinomonadaceae bacterium
TGCTCTCATGTTCGAATCCAAAACGCCTTTGCTGCATGGCAATCAGCAATCGGCATTCGGCGTTCCGCATGGCGTCGCGGCAGGCCCCCAATATAACGCTTTACCTGATCTCGATCCGCGATTCGAATTCCGAGTTCCGCGATCTGGACACCGGATCGAGACTAGCGATCTCCAACCCCCCAGCGTGACGGATTCCACGACAAAGCTTCTGGAAAAAGACAGGCAAAAGAACTGAAGAGTCTGGGAATCCCAGAAAGTCTCGACGGAACCCCAAATTATGGCATCTTATAAAGTGTATAGTTAGAGTAACTATTGAGGTGTTCGTTATGGTTTTTGTAAATATTCCCTATTGTGTTGAAAATGACCGGATAGACCGCGGCGTTGCTGCCAAAGAATTGCAGGTTTTGGACATCGGCGAAGGCGACCGGTACGACGCCTTTGATGCGATCTATAATAAACGGCCGCGAGGCGTAAGCTTTGAGGACCCGAAAAAGGCCTTACTTTTAGAAAAGGCCCTTGGGCGGCTCGGCGTACCGTACAGAGAATCGCCAGAATCGGAATATAAGTACGAAGGACTTGACGATCGATAATCGCCAGTCACAAGATTTTTTCGATCTTTGACAATTTACGATTTATTCAAACTTCCCGAATCGCCAAAAGGCCGGGGCGATTCACCCCGGCCTAGTGTTGCGGGCTCTAAGACCCGAATGGGTTTTATTCAAACCGTTAATCGGGCATAAAGCCCGGGCAGACAAGTTGGGACGCTTACCTGGCGGCGAATTCGAACTTTAAACGAATGCTGTCGGATTCCCCCCGGATCTTGTCCACCTTAAGAACATATCGCAAAACGCGGAACGTAACTGTCCGATTGACTACATTGGACATTGGAGAGCCCGGAAAAGACATATCTGCCTTTTCACTTTAAGTTACGGCGCCGCCATCCACGATAACTATCTCACCGTTCATAAAGCTGTTGCGATCGGAGGTCATAAAGGCGGCGTATTCGGCAAGTTCTTCGGGGCGGCCAAGACGGCCTTTTGAAACCCAGAAATCATGCATTTGGAGTAGGCGTTCCGGCAAAGTGTTCCCGAGGTCGGTATCGAATATACCTGCAGCGATCGCATTGACAGTAATATTGAAATTAGCTGCCTCTCGCGACAAGCATTTGGTGAAACCGATCATTGCTGCTTTTGAAGTAGCATAGTGGACCGAGGTCGGAAGGCTGCGAATAGCACCCACGGACGTGATGTTGAGGATCGAGCCCATTCGCTCACGTATCATCTGCTTGTAAAAGGGCTTGGTTACCGCAAAAAGACTGTTAACGTTGGTGTCAACAACCCAATCCCAGCTTTTATCCGTCGTGGTCGCGAAATTATCAGGTTTATTGACCGCGGCATTGTTTACAAGAACATTTATCGATCCCCAGGCATCTTTGATCTCGCGCGCAATGTGCTTCATGCCATAACGATCGGTAACTGAAACCTTAAATGCCAAAGCACGGCGACCGTGTGCCTCGATCTTTTGCTTCACGTTCTCGGCAAGGTCATCGCGGGAATGATAGTTGAATGCAACATCAGCGCCTTCGCGTGAAAACACTTCGCACAATGCAGCCCCGATGCCACGCGTTCCGCCTGAGATGAACGCACGTTTTCCTTCTAGTAAGAGACTCAAATCTGTTTCTCCTGGTCGATCGACATAAATCAAAAGGTTAGATAATTTCGAGCGATAAGTCTAGGAAGTCGGGACAGTCTTAGAAGTCTAGACAGTCAGGGAATTATGAAAGCATGCGAATCTGGATTTCCTCCCGGGACTAACTAAGCTGCGACCCTGGATTCAGTGAAATGGGCTGGAAGTAGGGCGTTGATCTCGCGGACAATGGATTCGGTCGAATTCGGCATCGTCATTCCGGCGGTCGCCGCTTTCATACGGTAGTACGATCCGTTGTCGGCCATAAGGTACCGGATCGTCGGGACGATATCAGTCGGGCGATGAAGCAGGATGCCGGCGCCCCGACGTTCGATAAGGCTGACCGTGCCTGCTTCCTGTGGCATCGGCGGAGTTGTCGCGTCGGCGATGATCGGCAAACGGCAGGCGAGAGCTTCGAATGTGGTCAGGCCGCCAAGCTTCGAGATCATCACGTTAGCTGACTGCATAAGCTTCTCGATCTCATCGGAATAGCCAATGACCTTGACCGGGAACTTTGCGCTGCGGGCGATCTCTTCGGCCTCGACACGGAGCTCTTCGTTCTTGCCGGCGAGAAATATGGCTTGAACATCAAGTTGGCCGCGAACGAGTTCGCGAAAGATCTGCGGGATATTGCCGCCTCCGATCCAGCCGGCGTTGACAAATATGGTGAATTTGTCAGGATCAAGACCGTAAACACGGCGTGCATTCTGGGCGTCGAACTCGCTGACCTCGCGGAATTTAGGATTTACCGGCATACCTGAAACTTTGATCTTGGTAGGCGAAACGCCATAATCCACGAGCTGATCCCGCGCATCTTCATTTGCCACGAGATAGAGCGAAACATCATCGCATGCCCATGCTTTCCAAAATCCATAACACGGATCTGTCACAACAGTTACAAGCGGAACCTGATCTGCTAGATTAAGTTCCTTCAGGATGCGGGCAAAGATGTGCTGGGTAAGCGGATGTACGCTGACAACGATGTGCGGACACCATTTTTCAAATTGGCTGCGAACATATCCGATACACCGTTTATGGACAAATTCCCGCGTCTCCGGGCGAATTTTGTTCATCGCCCAATAAAGGTATTTCATCCACCCCTGCTTGTGACGCAGCACCCAGTTGTAAAGGTTGACGAGTTTATCGGTAAGATGGTGCGATTCCTCCACCGCCTTAATGATCCTCACGACCGGCGAACCACCAGTCCAAAACTTCTCAAGCCCATCCGAGATCGTCTGCGCCGCAGAACGGTGGCCGCCACCTGTGTCGGAAGAGATTATGAGAATTTTTGGCGTATTGCGGGGCATCGGATCTTAAATCTACGCCTTCAGTGCGACCTCTTTCGCCGCTATAAAACCGGCTGATTTAGCGGCTTTTTTCATCTGGCCTTCAAGCTTTTTGATCTTGACAAGATGTCCTGCGTTGAACGGTAATGACGGGTAGAAGCAATTCGATTCGTGGGTGCAGAAACATCCCGCACCGGCCTCTTTACGACGATCCTTCATTAGATCCGTCTTCCACGCCGACTGGAAATCCCAATCGTAGTCACGAAGGTTCAAAACGTCAGCCTTATTTTCACAAGAAGAAAGCGCACCGTTATCGTAAATGACGGCACCTGCGCTTCCTGCGTAACATTTAAGCTGAGCCTTGTTCTCCTCTTTGGTCTTGGCGATAAGGTCGTGCATATAAATGTCGACCGCCGCCTTAAAGAAGCCCGACTTTCCGCCGTAATTGTTCTTTAACGCCGCACTTTTCGTATCTTCGAGGATCATTTGCGAGAGCTGGCCGTATCGACGATGGTCAAAGTTCAGTTCGTTCGGATCTGCTGACGGTGGACGAATATAGTTGATATTCACTTTGTCCGGTTTGAGATCATATTTCAGGAAATCGTACCAGTCGAAGATCGTATCCTCATTCGAACGCATTACGCATGTACATGTTTGGATATCGAGCTGCGGATATTGCTCTTGCTTCATCTGCTGCAGCGTGCGCGCCGTGTGTATCGCCTTATCCCAACTTCCCTCTTTGCGTCGGATCTTCTCATGAGCGTCTTTCATCCCGTCAATGCCGAGAGCAACGCTGACATTTAAATTTGGGCATTCGTCCATGATGCGGGCCACGTCCGGAAAAATTCGTGGATGTATCTGCCCGTTCGACATCAGATAAACCGAGTCGAGCTTGTTGTTCTCATAAAATGCCCTGACGATCTCAGGCAGGTCTTTTCGAGTGAAGGGTTCGCCGCCGGCAAGCACAAGCACGCCGAGATTTCCGCCCAGCGTTTCCGAGATCTTTGCGATCTCATCGGTTTTCATCTGCAGTTTTTTGCGGGGCCGGTCATCGAGTTCTTCAGTAAAAAAACAGTGTGTGCACCGCATATCGCATACGCTCGTTACCAATATATTTAGAAAGACAGGCGAGATCGGCTGGCCTACCACAATACTCGCGTATCTTTTGAATATTTCTTTTGTTGCAAAATCCATAATCTTATAATTCCGCACTATTGCTTCGGCGTTAAGATGCCGAACACCGACGCAACGTTCTACTTTATCTCAAACGGCGAGTACTGAGCAAGATATCGTTGGCCAGCGCCTGCCGTCAAATTGTAGTTTATTTGTAATAACTTAAGCTCGGATGGAGTTACAACTCAAAAGGCCATGCGACTTCTTACTCCCTTTTTGCCCGTGTGAGATAAGATAAAACTATGTTCCGTAGAATTTATCTGGACAATAGTGCCACAACGCCCGTCGATCCGCGGGTTGTCGAGGCAATGATGCCTTATCTAACGGACAAATTCGGCAACGCGTCGAGCATACATTTTTTCGGACAGGAAGCACGTGCTGCGGTCGATAAGGCCCGTCATCAGGTTGCATGGCTGATAAATTCGCGGCCGAACGAGGTCGTATTCACGTCAGGTGGTACGGAAGCAAATAATCTCGCGATCCGCGGCCTCCTAGAATCTAACGAAAAGTACGGTAGACACATCATCACCTCCACCATCGAACATTCGGCGGTCAAAAATGTCTGTGAGGACCTTGAAAAACGAGGTTACAGCGTGACCTACTTGCCGGTTTATGAGAACGGCATAGTTCGTGTCGAAGACCTCGAGGCCGCGATCACCGATGCCACCGTGCTTATCTCTATAATGGCCGCCAATAACGAGATCGGTACGCTGCAGCCGGTCGAGGAGATCGGCCGCTTCGTGAAATACCTTCGTGACAACGGTAAGAAGATTTGGTTTCACACTGACGCAGTACAAGCGGCTGGAAAAATACCCATCGATGTCGAAGCGTTCGGCTGCGACCTGCTTTCGCTCTCAGCGCACAAGATCTATGCCCCAAAGGGTGTTGGTGCACTTTTTGTCCGCCGTGGCGTACGACTCCACCCGCAAAATATCGGGGGACACCAAGAACGCGAACGCCGCGGAGGCACCGAATCGGTTCCGAATATCGTCGCCTTTGGAGCGGCATGTGAAATCAGTGCACAGGAAATGGCGGGCGAGTCTGATAATTTGCAATCTTTGCGGGATGATTTTGAAAACCGCATCGGAGAGTCAATCTCCTGCTTCACGTTTAACGGCGACCGCGATCACCGGTTGCCAAATATCTCAAATATCTCTTTCGATGCGATCGAGGGCGAGGGCCTGCTGATAAATCTCGACATGCAGGGCATCGCCGTTTCAACCGGTTCGGCTTGTTCGTCGGGTTCACTCGAGCCGTCACCCGTCATCCGAGCCCTCGACCCCGACGACCAACGTGCCCGCGGAGCCATAAGGTTCAGCTTTGGCCGGTTCAACACGATGGAAGATATAGATCAACTGATGGAAACACTTCCCAAAGCTTTAGAATCACTTCGGAGGCTATCTCCCTTGCGGTCTAACGATCCGTAAGCCAAAGCGCATAATTGTTTTTCACTTTGTTCTTTAGATAAGCCAATGAAAACGGTGTATTCTTTTCGGCAAATATGAGAATTCACGAATCGCGTCTAGAAAAAGGGGTAGCGGAATCTCCTCCTTGTCCACTCTGATATCAAGACATAGTCAGGCGGGTTGGGGAACCGAATGTCGGGATTTAGTGATAGGAACATCTGGGCAACCTCGGAAACGTAATTCACTATCTTCACCCCTTTACTAAGAATCTCTACTCTAAAATGAAAAGTGGCCGACCGGTTTCCCGAATCGGCCACTTAGCTTCCCCCCGGTTGAAACCTACAGTGATTTTTAGTCGGTTACTATAATTCCAGCAGCACGGTCGGTTACGATTATGCCGTCGCGGCTCATCGATCTTGTGTCTGTGCACTTTCCGCTGTTACCGCTAAGATCCGTAACGATGATACCAGTAAGGTCCGTGACGATGATTCCAGCAAGCGAGGCCATTGTTCCGAAGATATCCGTGACGATGATGCCCCTTCTTTCGGTGGAGTTACAGCCAGTGTTCGCCAGATCGGTGACGATGATGCCTGCTGCCTGGTCGGATCGGTCGGTGACGATGATACCGGCGTTTGCAAATGTTGCTCCGAATGTAAGAACGATCGCTAGGGTCAAGGTGGTGATTGTGTTTTTCATTGTATTTTCTCCAAAAAGTTTTTTTAATTTACGTTCGAAACCCGAGGGCCCGTTTCGCATATGCTTATTACAAGGCGCGTGCCACGCCGTGCCTCACCAATCCTCTAGGCTGTAACTTACTGAATGCACACCGCTTACGGGAACAGATACACCGGCATTCTACTCGAATGACCACGAGAAATAAATGGATACTAGGTTTACAGATTCCCAATGAATCCAACGTAACTCCTTGATAAAACTAGCGTTAGAGAATTGGATATTTGTTATACACAAATTTATTGTGTATCAGGTATACATTCTGGCAGCCAGGGGTTGAGATTTATCTGTCTTTTCATTGTTAAACGTGTTAAACTTCCTACCGTGGAGAGTATTGCGTCTCTACTCTCACATCCCTTCCTTACTATTTCTTTAGTAGATCAGTCTCCTTCTATGGACCGAGCCCCGCGAGCAAACTTTGTCAAATGGATCATGATCCTGCTGGGAGGTCTGTGTATCGCTCTGGCCGGAGCTAATCTCTCGCGCGATGTATTCAGCATCGGTTTTCTAGCGATCCTCTTATACGCAACAATACTTGCACCGCGGATGAGCTTGGCGATTCCGAGATCAAAATTCGCAATTAGTTTTTCTGACGCGGCAGTCTTCCTCGCATTCTTGTATTTAGGCGCTCCGGCGGCGATCGTCGTGGCCGCTATCGAGAGCCTCGCTAGCTGTTATTATCTCCGGACGAAGGGTGTCCCGATGGGGCGATTGATGCTGCTCACCAATGTCTCGATCAATTCGATCTCGATAACGGTTACCGCATTCATTTGGTTCACATTCATGGAAGCGCTGATGCTGGCATCGGCCCAGTCAGGAACTACCCAACATCTGATGTCAACCCTCGGTTGTCTAGCTATATCCCAGTTTGCCGTCTCGTCATTTCTGGCTGCCGTCGTGAGGGCGACTAGCGACAGATCGAGTCTTTGGCAAACCTGGATCCGGAACTGTTTCTCGAGTTCGCTAACACAGTTTGTCGGGGCCGGCCTAGCCGGAATCGTATATAAGGTCGTCAGTTACGGTGACATAGCCACAGGCGTCATTGCGTTTGTGGTATTGAGCCTGGCGTATCTCAGTTACCGGCAGTCGATCGGAAAAGTCGGCGAAGCCATTCTTCAGGTCGAGGCCGCCGAACAGGAAAAAGCGGAGACGGAGCGGGAACGCAGGCGCGAAGCCGAGCGACACGCTTCTCAACTCGCCATCACACTCGAAAAGGAAGAACAGGCCAACGAAGCGCTTCGAAAAAGCGAAAAGGATCTCCAGCATGCTGCTCTTTATGATTCACTGACCGACCTGCCGAACCGTAAACATTTCGGCGATATACTTGGAGAGTTGATCGACGAATATAAGAATGATCCTGCCGCCAGCTTCTTCGTGCTTTTCCTTGATATTCTAAAATTCAAGGACATAAACGACAGCCTCGGCCACTCTATCGGCGACAAAGTGCTGATGGTCGCTGCCAAACGTTTTGTCCGTATGCTCAATCCATCAGATTTGGTCGCAAGGATCGGGGGAGATGAATTCGCTGTGATCCTCAGGAACGTATCGAGTGTAGACAATGCGAAGAAAGTTGCCCGGCGGGTATTTAACAGCATCGCCCAGCCCTTCTCTCTTAGCGGGAACAGGATATCGATTCGCGTGAATATCGGTATCGCCCCGTGCGACACTGAGTACCGAACCCCTGGGGAAATCCTTCGCGATGCAGATATCGCGATGCATTACGCCAAAGAAGATAGTAGCGGCGTCGCCGTATTTACCAAGGAGCTTCGGGTTAGATTCCTGGAACGTGTCACGCTCGAAAACGACCTAAGAAATGCGGTTGAACGCGGTGAGCTTTCAATGCATTACCAGCCCGTTATTGACCTTCAACACGGCGGCTTATTCGGATTCGAGGCTCTGCTTCGGTGGCACCATTCAGAACTTGGCATGATCCCGCCCGATAAGTTCATTCCGATAGCCGAAGAGTCGGGTCTTATTATTCCTATCACCGTATGGATCCTGAAGGAAACAACTGATCAGCTCGCCCGCTGGCATAAGATCAGCCGGAATTATCAAGACCTGATCGTGAGCGTGAATATATCAGGCAAGCACCTTTCGAAAGACGATCTGATCGGCGATGTAGAGACTGCATTGGCAGTTTCCGGCATTCCGCCCTCATCTCTGAAGCTCGAAATAACTGAAAGCGCCGCGATGGAAGATGCCGAGCACACGATCAGTGTCCTGAACCGGCTCAAAAATCTCGGTGTACAGCTCAGTATCGATGATTTCGGAACCGGCTATTCGTCGCTCAGCTATTTGCATCGGCTGCCCTTCGACACGCTAAAGATCGACCGTTCCTTTGTTTACAGCGTCGGCGAGAGCGGTGAGAATTCCGAGATCCTTCAGACGATCATTTCGTTGGCTAAGGGTCTGAAGAAAAAGGTGATCGCCGAGGGTATCGAAACGGAATCTCAATTATCTCTGCTGCAGAACCTCGGCTGTGATTTCGGCCAGGGCTACCTGCTGGCCCGCCCGCTGACAAAAGAGGTGGCCGAAAAGTCACTTTATGAAAACAAGAGCTGGCTTCCGTCGGTTTCACCGATATCGATAGCAGACGACCAGCAGCCTCTCGCCGAAGGAATTCTGCAGGCATTCTAGCCATTCACCGATGGCTATCGGAATCGAGTTGTATTCTATTATTCTCTCGACATTTATAAGGATTCCCGTCCCAAAGGAGCAGAAGATAGACGGACCTCAAAGCGATTGGAGACCTCTTCATCATTCGCTTACTTTAAATTCATACCTACGCGAACTATACTTATCGAAAATCTTTCCTTTCCGGAGTATATCAACGCGTTATGTTAAAAAGATCCATATCTCTACTAGTGTTTTGTGCTTTTGCCGTTGCAATTGTTCCCGCACAGAGCAAGTTTGAATACCCGAAACCCCGGCGAGCCGACCAGGTAGACGATTTTCACGGCACAAAAGTGGCTGATCCTTATCGATGGATGGAAGAGACCAATTCCACCGAGACCCAAGCTTGGATCGAGGCCCAGAACAAGCTTACAGATTCATATCTCGCCACGATCCCCGAACGCGAAAGGATCCGCAAGCGCCTGACTGAGATCTGGAATTACGAACGCATCTCGGCCCCGTCGAAGATCACTGACGGGTTCTACATCTACTCGCGCAACGACGGCCTGCAGAACCAGAGCGTTCTGTACCGCACCTCGTCCATCAACGACCCGGGCAAGGTCTTCTTTGACCCCAACAAGCTTTCCGCAGATGGCACTGCAGCCCTGAGCGGTTCTTCATTTACAGAAGACGGCAAGCTTTGGGCCTACGGAGTTTCTATTTCCGGTTCTGATCGGACCGAGTGGCGAATTATGAATACCGCCACCGGCGAATATCTCACCGACACGCTTCCACCGAATCGCCAGGGCGGCGTCTCCTGGCTCAAAGACAACTCCGGGTTCTTCTATCAACGCTTCCCGGCACCTGAGAAAGGCGCCGAACTGCGTGCCGCGAATAAATTTCCCAAAATCTACTTTCACAAGCTCGGCACCCCCGTTTCGAATGACAAGCTTATTTACGAGCGTCCTGATGACGGCGAGATCTTCGTGGGCGGCCGCGTGACCGAGGACGGAAAATGGTTTGTGATAAATGCAACCAAAGGTACCCAGAGGATGAATGAGGTACATTTCAAGGACCTTTCGAAACCCGATGCCCCCGTAGTTCCTCTTGTCGGCGATCGAGCCTATAGCTGGATTTTCGTGGGTAATGACGGCCCTGTCTTTTACTTCCGGACTGACAAGGATGCCGAACGCGGCAAGCTGGTCAGCGTCAATGTACTTGCACGGGAGAGGATTTGGAAAGAGGTCGTCCCTCAGGCCACCGAAACCCTCAACGGCGTTCAGATGATCAACAACCAGTTCGTGCTGAACTATCTGAAAGATGCCTATACCCGAATAAAGACCTACGACAAGGACGGCAAGCACGTCCGCGATGTCGAACTTCCCGGTATCGGTTCGGCAGGCGG
This sequence comes from Pyrinomonadaceae bacterium, assembly GCA_041749555.1. GTDB lineage: Bacteria > Acidobacteriota > Blastocatellia > Pyrinomonadales > Pyrinomonadaceae > OLB17. The sequence continues at coordinate 10,302 of JBGTBC010000257.1, forward strand.
CTTTGGCGGCAAGCAGGACGCAACCGAGACTTTCTATACGTACTCGAGCTTCAACGCCCCGCCGACGATCTATCGTTACGATATGAAGACCGGCAAAAGCGCTCTATTCCGTCAGGCAAAGGTTAAGTTCGACCCCTCAAAGTTTGAGGTCAAGCAGGTCTTCTATACCAGCAAGGACGGCACGCGTGTACCGATGTTCATTACCCATAAGAAGGGGCTGAAACTCGACGGCACCAACCCCACGCTTCTTTACGGTTATGGTGGTTTCAACATCTCGATGACGCCTGGATTCTCTGTATCACGTGTTGTATGGATGGAGATGGGAGGCGTTTATGCCGTCGCCAATATCCGCGGCGGTGCCGAGTATGGAAAAGAGTGGTGGGCAAACGGGGCCCGTCTGAAGAAGCAAAACGTCTTCGATGATTTTATCGCCGCCGGCGAATGGCTAATTGGGAATAAATACACATCTAACAAGAAGCTCGCTATCCAGGGCGGTTCGAACGGCGGCCTGCTCGTCGGAGCAGTGCTCAACCAGCGTCCCGATCTGTTCGGGGCGGCCCTTCCGGCGGTTGGAGTGATGGATATGGTGCGATTTACCAAGTTCACCGTCGGGGCGGCATGGAAGTCCGACTACGGCGATCCGGACGATTCGGCCGAGTTCAAGGCCCTCTACGCCTATTCGCCGTATCACAACGCGAAACCCGGCACAAAATACCCGGCAACGCTCGTAACCACCGCCGATACCGACGACCGCGTCTTCCCCGCCCACAGCTTCAAATACGCTGCGGCCATGCAGGCCGCTCAAGCAGGCCAAGAACCGGTCCTGATCCGTATCGAAACAAAAGCAGGCCACGGCGCCGGCAAACCGACATCGAAGCAGATCGAGGAACTCGCCGACATCTACGGCTTCCTTGTCAAAAACCTTGGGATGAAACTATAGGGTTAGTCTTAGTTTTGAAACAAAGAAAGGCCTCGCCGATAAGAGCGGGGCCTTTTGAATTAATTTCGCCGGAACCGAACAGATAACCGGCAATTTAGGCAATTATTAAATAACGGCCAAACTCTTCAATGCACTCGCATTGTTTGTTCCCAAGTGGGACAGACTGCATCCCGATCAAAACAATGCGTCTTGATTATGAAGGAGGCCCATCGCCCCAGGCCTCGACTTCGACTATTCGGCTATATCCATCCGGAGCCCCGAAGTTCACTACAACTCTGATACTGGAGGTCGAGATCGGGGCGAACGTCATTGTCACGAGGGCTTTATCGTTCCCTGTCACAGTTCCTCCCGTAACCGTCACCCAGTTCGCACCATCCCAATACTGTACCTCGAAGTCAGTATTCAAATACAAACTGCCCGTGGTCGCCGTTGTGGGCGGTGTCGTGCTCATGAAGTCGTCGAGTACCATGTATACGGATATCTCATCGATCGTCTTCACGTTGTTGAAATTCACCTGAAGGTCGTCCGGATAGACAAATGGGTTCGCGTCCTTCCAGGCACCGCCAAGGGCCCAAACCCGGCTTCCGTCGATGGCATTTGCCGCGGGATTAAGTTCGGTAGAGCCGACCGCCGTTCCGCCATTGACAGCCCGTGCGTGATTAGTACGCACAACAGGCGTCGGAGTCGGAGTCGGAGGTGGTCCGCCACCGCCGCCCCAAGCCTCCACTTCGACTATGCGGCTGTATCCGTCCACGGCCGCATTAAGCACAACCACCCTTATGCGCGTTGTCGCGATTGGGCCGAAGGTAAGTTGCACCCAGGCCTTGTTGTTTCCCCTCACCATGCCGCCGGTCACGGGGGCCCAGCCCGAGCCGTTCCAGTACTCGACATCGAAATCGATGAGCGAATAAGTACTAGTGGTCGTTGTCAGGTCGGGATCCTGGGTATTTGAGAAATCGTCCCTCACAGCAAAGATCGATATCTCATCTATGGTCTTGGTCCCGTTAAATTCCACCGTGAGCGTGTCAGGAAACGCGTTCGGAGTGTTATCTTTCCATGCATTGCCCTGGGCCCAATTGCGGAACCCATTGATCGCATTGGACGCTGGACTCAGCTCTGTAGATCCCGTCGCGATGCCTCCATTCGTCGACAACGCGTGATTGGTACGCGGAGTCACCGGTGGGGTCGGGGTGGGCGTCGCTGTCGGCGTTGCCGTCGGTGTTGCAGTCGGCGTTGCTGTCGGCGTCGGCGTCGGGGTTTCCG
>JBGTBC010000258.1:0-15655 GCA_041749555.1 Pyrinomonadaceae bacterium
TATTTGCGGCTTACGAACTGATTACCGGCCACCGAAAAGCGCCACGGCTGCTCGGCGTCTTTTCCCGCATAATCGATGCCGATGCGTTTGCTGACGGCGATCTCCGATTCGTCAAAGGTGCGATGGCTTTCAAGCCAGATACGGTCGCCAAGCAAGTCGGCGGTATTAAAAGAACGGTCAACGCTGAGTGCTATACATAGTTTTCCGGGGCCGGAGGTTAGATTTCTGTCATTCATCGGGCCGCGACGATCCCGGACTATTTCGATCCCTTCTATAGGCTCGACGGCGCGAATAAGCACAACATGAGGGTGGTCGATCGGACCGGTGACGACGTTTAGCTGATAATATATCCCGTAAACGAAGAACACATAAGCGTGGCCCCCAAGAGAATAGGTCGCCTCAGTGCGTGCCGTCCGACGACCGCCGTAACTGTGTGCCGCGCGGTCCACTACCCCGAGGTAGGCCTCGGTCTCGACGATCATCCCTGATACGCGATTTCCAAATTCGTCTGGGATAACCAGTAATTTTCCGAGCAGATCGCGGGCGACCGCTATGGTATCTTCGCGAAGATAGAATTCGCGCTCCAATTTCATATCGTGATATTAACAAAATCGGCAAAACAACCAATCCGGTACACATAAGCGTCAGAAACAACAACTTATCTGGTAAAATTGCGTTCGTTCACCTCTACATTTTAATGAAAATTGTCACAATAATACTTTTACTCTTTCTAACGGTTTCTGCCTGGGCCCAGGTGCCTGATCAGGCCCTTGCCTCGCTGACAGGCCGTACCATTACGACAGGTGACCTCTCACCAAATGCACAAGAAGCGATCGAGAAACTCCCGGCCCTTATCGCCAATGTTCGAAAGCAGATATATTCGCAGCGGCTCGGGTCGATCCTTCTTGAAACCGAAGCCAAAGCGCTCAAGACAACTGTCGCGGCACTGTTAAAGCTCCAGACAGCGAAGATAAAAGACCCGACACCGGCTCAGATACAGTCCGTTTATGATGCAAATCAGGAACAGATCGGTGGGCGGCCGCTCTCCGAGGTCCGCCCACAGATCGTCTCTTTTATCAGGCGCGAACCTGAAGAGAAGGCGATCAGCGATTATGTTGACACTCTGGCAGCGAAATACAAGGTCGTTTATGGAAAGGACGTAAATGCGCCTGACTTGAAGCCTTCTGACGTGCTTTTTACTGTTTCCGGAATCAGCCTTACGGCCAAGGAGTTCGACGAAGAGAGCAAGTTGACCATCTACAATATTCGCGCTGATTTTTATGACGAGCTCCTGGCTGAGATCGAGGAAGTTTTGTTTGATGCTCTCGTAGCCGAGGAGGCTAAGGCCCTCAAAATGAATTCCGGCGACCTCCTTGCCCGTGAAATTACTTCGAAGCTGAAGGATTACTCGGACGCGGAACTCACCGGTTTGCAGGACGCATTTCGAACGAAGCTTTCTGCAAAATATAACACCAAGATCCTTTTGACTGAACCGGAAGCTCCAGTTCAGGCGATCTCGCCCGATGATGCCCCTTCGAAAGGGCTGGCCACCGCTCCGGTCACAGTCGTAATGTTCAGCGATTTTCAATGTTCTGCCTGTGCCGCAGTGCATCCGATCTTGAAACACGTGCTGGCGGGTTACGGCGACAAAGTCAGGTTCGTGGTAAGGGATTTTCCGCTCGAAGGCATTCATAACAATGCTTTCCAGGCAGCGAAGGCAGCTTCGGCTGCTCACGCACAGGGAAAATTCTTTGAATATACCGAGCTTCTTTACACCCGTCAGGACGCTCTGGATGCCGCTTCGCTAAGGAAATACGCCGCGGAACTGGGTTTGAATGTAAAACAATTTGAGATAGACTTTAGCTCGGAAAAGACGGCCGCCGAGATCCGAAAAGATATGGCGGACGGTACCTCTTATGGAGTTAACTCGACACCAACGATCTTTGTAAACGGTGTCAGCGTAAGGAGTTTTTCAGCGGCGGGCTTTAGAAAGGCAATAGACCGGGCGTTGAAAAAATGATCTGCTCCGCGGGTTTCTTTTGATATTATGCGCATTTTGATAATGGCTCTCGCGGTTTCGGCCGCCATTAGCTGCTCAGGCGGAGCGGACGCTCCGGGGAATAATAAGTCCGTGAGCAACTCAAACACAACCAAACCCGCCGGCCTGCCTATTTATGGGTACGAGATAGTTAAGGCTTACCCTCACGATCCAAAAGCATTCACTCAGGGTCTGCTTTACCACAACGGTTTTCTCTATGAGAGCACGGGACAGGAGGGGCAATCTTCTATAAGAAAGGTCGAGATAGAGACTGGCAAGGTTGTACAAAAATTCGATCTCCCCCGTGATAATTTCGGGGAAGGAATCGCCTTGCATGATGGCAACATTTTTCAGCTGACATGGCGCAATAGGATCGGCCGCGTTTTCGATATTAATGATTTCAAGCTCCTTCGGGAATTCACCTATCAAGGCGATGGGTGGGGCCTGACATCGGATGGCACACACCTATTTATGACTGACGGAACACACGTAATTCGTGTAATGGACCCGGCAAATTTCAAGTCAGTCAGAATGATCGCGGTTATGCGTGAGGACGGAAAACCGCTAATGCAGCTCAACGAGCTCGAATATGTAAAAGGCGAGATATGGGCGAATATCTGGCATTCCGATCGACCCGAGATACTCGGCAAGCCAAACCACATTGCCCGCATAGACCCGGCAAACGGCAAACTGCTGGGCTGGATAGATCTCGAGGGCATCTCACCCGACGATGTGAAGCGGGGAAAAGAAAACACGCTTAACGGCATCGCTTATGATGCCGAGGGCGACCGCATCTTTGTAACCGGAAAAAACTGGAGAAAGCTGTTTGAGATAAAGCTGACGCCTCCGAAATGAACGATCAGGACCGTGAATTCATGATGCGGGCCATCGAGCTTGCCCGAGCCGGTATGGCCGCAAATGCCGGCGGCCCCTTCGGGGCTGTCGTAGTCCACAATGGAGAAGTCATCGGCGAAGGGAATAATCGCGTTACATCCTCAAACGATCCAACCGCCCACGCCGAGATCATCGCGATTCGGCAGGCATGCGAGGCCCTCCAAAACTTCCAACTAGATGGATGCACGATCTATACCTCATGCGAACCATGCCCGATGTGCCTCGGTGCGATTTACTGGGCAAGGCCCGAGCGGGTCGTATATGCATGCACCCGCGAGGACGCTGCACGTATCGGTTTTGACGACGACTTTATTTACAACGAGCTAAAAAAGGCCAATACCGACCGTGAATTGGCTATGATACGCCTGATGAGGGAAGACGCTCTGGAGATTTTTAGCGAGTGGGCCGGAAAACCGGACAAGATCGAGTATTGAAATTTGAGCAAAATTCCCTTTTCACTTATAACTTTTCACCTATTACTTATTCCGGAATAAGTTAAAAGTCATAGGTCTGAAGTCATAAGAAGGACTTGATAAACGCTCTCGATGCATTTCATCCTCAATAACGAAGCGATCTCAACCGATGAGCCCCCGGGAACGACGGTGCTTGATTTTGTTCGTTACAAAAAGAACCTGAAAGGGACAAAGATCGGATGCCGCGAGGGTGATTGCGGAGCATGCACTATTCTCGTCGGTGAATTGATAGGCAATGAGGTCAAATACCGCAGCATGACCTCGTGCCTTATGCCGCTCGCTAACGCTGCGGGCAAACACATAGTTTCGATCGAGGGCATAAATCCGCCCGATCGCGGCCTGACCCCCGTCCAGCAGGCGATTGTCGATGAAAGCGGGACGCAATGTGGGTTTTGTACAGTCGGATTTGTAATGTCGCTCACGGGATTTTGCATTGACGGTTCACCCAAGACGCCCGAACAGGCCGTTTCATCCATCGATGGCAACATCTGCCGCTGCACCGGATATAAGTCTATCGAAAGAGCAGCAGCGATCGTCAGTGGCCAGTTGTCAGTGGCCAGTTGTCAGGGTGAGCAAGCGTTAAAGCAACGCGTTGTTCCCGAGTATTTCCGCTCTATTTCAGAACGCCTTACGTTTATGACGCAAGATGTTGACCGACCACTGGCCACCGACCACCGCCCACTGCCTGCTGTCGGCGGCGGCACTGACGTCTATGTGCAACGGCCCGAGGTTATGGCCGAAATGGAATCGCGGCCTCTGCTTTACGACAGTGATCTTCGCGGCATCCGCGACACCGGCGATTTCATCGAGATCGGCGCCTCAACAACAGTCACCGACCTTCTCGAATCGCCTTTGATGCAGTCCGTTTTTCCGGATCTTTACAAGCATCTCAAGCTCGTTTCTTCAACGCCGATCCGCAATATGGCAACGCTTGCCGGCAACTTTGTAAATGCATCGCCGATCGGTGATATGACGGTCTGGTTCCTAGCATTGGATGCGGAGATCGTCCTACGCTCCCCTGCTTACGAAGGACAGATGTCGGACGCTTCGGCTGACGGGGTGGTTCTTTCTCGCGATATGAAACTGCGCGATCTCTACCTCGGCTACAAACAGCTTGCGAAACAGCCCGACGAGATCATCACCGCGATCCGATTTAAGAAACCGAATGCTAATTTCCGGTTTAATTTCGAAAAGGTTTCGAAACGGACGTATCTTGACATCGCTAGCGTGAATACGGCGATCTCGCTTGAGCTTTACGACGCCAACCCGCCCGTTTCAGAGAACCTAAACGAAAATATCAAAATTCAATTGTCAAAGATCAAAGTTGCCCACATTTCTGCCGGCGGTGTCGCCCCGGTCCCGCTGTACCTGAAAGAAACATCCGCCTTCCTCCGCGGACTCGAGATCAGCGAAGAAACCATTACCGCCGCCAACGAAATAATGCAATCCGAGATCTCGCCGATCTCCGACGTTCGCGGCTCGGCGGAGTATAAACGGCTGTTGTTAAGGCAGCTTTTCAGAGCACATTTCGTGGAAATATTTCTTCAGAACGCGAAGTTATGATCATGAAAAACAAAGTCCTAATTTGCATAGGAACTGTGTTCGGGGTGGTCACGCTGGTGATATTCGGCTATTTTGCGCTCATCGTTTACATTAACTGGCCCCCCAGTCCCATCGCCGAGAACATAAGGGTTACTCGTGAATGGACGGACATAACTCTTAGTCCAGCGTTAAAAGCCACGCATAAAAGCCAGTCGCTGAAGTTGAGGATCGCGAACTTCGATCTGGATTCTAATCCGAGTGTCTCGGAGATAAAATTGCAGGACGGTATAGTTGTTAGGCCGGAAATCGAAGTATACGATGAGACGGGACAGGGGCAGAGCATGCTCCACAGCGGATTCGGTAGGAAATATTTTGACGCCGCCGTATTTAGACCTACTGGAGACCTCGCCGCAGATAGAAGATATTCCAAGATTAGGATTCGAAGCAACGTTCCCTTCACTTGTGAGGGGATCTACTGGGTCGACTACGACCCGAAGTAAACTATTACAAATTGAAAAACATCGACTCACATTCCCATGTCCGCGGCGAGAGCATTTATCTCGATGATATCCCTATTGTTCAGGGGACGCTGTATGCGTGTGTCTACGATTCGCCGGTTGCACATGGGAAGCTGAAAAGCATCGATACAAGCAAGACAGAGAACAGCGAGGGCGTAATTCGCGTCATCACGGCAAATGATCTCATCGGCGAGAACCAGATCGGCGGGATCGTGCCTGATGAACCTCTGCTTGCCGAGGGCGAGGTGCATTTTGCGGGGCAGCCGATAGTGATCGTTGTTGCGGAAACGGAGGAACTCGCCCACAGGGCCGCTAAAAAGATCACTGCTGAGATCGACGAACTCACGCCGATCACTGATCCGCGTGAGGCGGCTGCAAATGGCGATCTTATCGTGCCGCCAAAGCAGTTCATCATGGGTGACGTCGAGGCGGCGTTCGCCGATTGCGTGCATATTTTTGAGGGCAGGGCTGAGATCAACGGCCAGGAGCATCTGTATATCGAAACTCAGGGAGCCTATGCCATGCCGACCGAGAACGGAGGTCTGCGGGTTTATTCCTCGACTCAGGGGCCGACTGCCGTGCAGCGTGCGGTTTGCCGGGTCACGAGCCTTGCGATGCATCAGGTTGAGGTGGACGTGCAGCGGCTTGGCGGTGGTTTCGGAGGTAAGGAAGACCAGGCAAATGCTTGGGCCGGGATCTGCTCGGTTGCCGCTCAGCTTACGGGCAGGCCCGTGAAATATGCCCTGCACCGCATGGAAGACATGCGGATGACCGGAAAACGGCATCCATATTCTGCCGATTACAAGATCGGCCTCGATAAAGACCTCAAGATCATCGCTTACGAAGCGACTTTTTTTCAAAACGCGGGAGCATCGTGCGATCTTTCGCCGCCGGTGCTCGAACGTACCTTGTTTCATTGCACTAACTCCTATTTCATCCCAAACGTTTGGGCCACGGCCTATTGCTGCCGCACCAATCTACCGCCCAATACCGCATTTCGCGGATTCGGCGGTGCGCAGGGGATGTTCGTTATCGAATCTGCTATTGCCCACGCGGCTGAGAAGTTGGGCCTTAGAGCCTCGGACATACAACGAGCAAATCTTATCGACGACGGCGACGAATTCCCGTACGGCCAAAAAGCTGAAAGCGATGCGAAAACTTCGTGGACGCAGGGCGACGCAGCCTACGATTTCGGGAAACTGCAGGCGGAAACCGAAGAGTTTAACGCATCGTCAAAATATTTCAGGAAAGGCGTTGCCATGATGCCGGTATGCTTTGGCATTTCGTTTACCAAGACCCCGATGAATCAGGCGCGTTCGCTTGTCCACGTCTATACCGACGGCTCCGTTGCGGTGTCTACAGGTGCGGTCGAGATGGGCCAGGGGGTGAATACCAAAATGGCTCAAGTCGCAGCCCAGACTTTCGGACTGCCGATCGAGATGGTTAGGGTCCACACCACCAATACGCTCCGCGTCGCCAATACAAGCCCGACCGCGGCATCTGCGGCAGCCGATCTCAACGGAAAGGCCACTCAACTTGCTTGTGAAGCAATACGCGATCGCTTGTTTGAATTTGCCAAAGACCTGGTCGAGGCCGAGTCGGCCGCGGCAATCAGCATTGAAGATGGCTTCGTTTCTCGCAATGGTGAAAAAACGAGTTTGGAATGGCAATCGCTGGTCCTCGAGGCTCATCTTCAACGCGTCAACCTGAGTGAGCATTCGCATTACGCTACGCCGGGAATCCATTTCGACTGGGGCACCGCGAAGGGCCATCCGTTTGCTTATCATGTTTACGGCACCGCTGTTGTCGGTGTTACGGTCGATTGCCTTCGCGGCCGCTATGAGGTCGACTATGTGAGATGCTGTCACGATTTCGGCACCTCAATGAATACCGCTGTCGATCTCGGCCAGATCGAAGGCGGGATCGTACAAGGCCTGGGCTGGATGACCATGGAAGAGGTCGTATACGATGAAAAAGGCATACTCCGCTCGAATGCTCTGTCCACATATAAGGTGCCTGACATTTACTCCGTGCCAAGATATATTAGCGTTATTCCACTCGAAACCGACCGTGAAAACCTCGCGATCTTTAACTCGAAGGCAGTAGGTGAGCCGCCGCTGATGTATGGCATCGGGGCGTACTTTGCGATCCGCAACGCCATACGAGCGTTCAGAGATCCGGTTTCAAATGGCGATCCCGCAACGGACGCGGCGGCGAAAGCTGGAACTCCAAACACCGCATTTCCGGAATTTGATGTACCTTTAACGCCCGAAAAGGTGCTGATGAGCCTTTATGGCGATGCCTAACGTGATCGTCCCGCCAAATACTCAAGCGTCTTAGCCAGTCTGGTCGCAGGATCGGTATTGGTTTCCCATAGCTGGACATCGGGCTTGATCCCCTCGACCTCGTTGACACCATCAGCTCGAAAGCGAACGCAGTCCGGCATTCGAAGTTGTAACTTGCTGTTCGGCAAGAAATACTTCGTGCCCCCGTCAACATATCCACATCCGGCACCAAATGTCTGCCCGCCGATGACGGTCGCCGACTGCGAGATCTGAATGAAGGAAGCGAGATTCTCGGCGGCGGACGCAGTTCGATTGTCGACCAGAACCATCAACGGAGTTTTCACGACTGATTCCCCGTCGAGACCGCTCTCGCGGTAAAGGATCGATCTCGAATGCAGCCCCGAAAGTATATCGGGATCTATGCGTTCGAAAAGTCCGCTCGAGTATTTGGGTGATGAATTCAATAGAGTACAGTCCTTTCGTTTCTCGTTCGTCGTCCATACAAATGACATATCGCAGGGCGATCTCGCCTCCGTGACAAGCTGCTCCAGCCGCCTTTTCGCTTCGGTTAGAACCTCGCGTTGCTTCGCGGTGATATCGGTCCGTGCAAGGTCCGCATTTATCGGCCCGAGATTGCCTTCTAGTATCGGCACCCAATGCGGATGGCGTATGAAGCCGGTGGGAACGGGCTTGAGCGGCTTCGGAGAGATCATCCGTGCGACTGTTTTGACCCAATCGTTCCCACCGCCGTTACCACCGATATCGACGATAAACTGGGCGGGTTTTTGCGCGATCAGATGTCTTAGCTGGCCCTCGAGCGATCTTGTAAGTATTGATTCGACATTCTGGTTAAAGCGATTGACGCACTGACGGTCGCAGTCAGTCGAAAGACTGGTGCGAAACTCTTCCCACGCTTTTGTACAGACGGAATAGTAGCCCTGCGGCATAAAGATCGGAATATTTATGACCGCCACTGTTTTTCCGTTTTCCAAGTTAAAAACGCCCGACGGAAATGAATCGGCCGGGCCATTCGTCCGGCGGAACCCCGGAACGGTCTCGAACGGCACCGAAAATTTGGCGAGTCTCAGCCGATATCCCATCTCTGCACAGGCCTTCGAGGGTTCGGCATCAGCCGGTATCGATCTTTGTCCCGAACCGTTAGATGTACCGCCGAGTGGCTCTTAAAGCTTCAAATGCCCGTCTCGAAATTCTGCCAAAAACTGATCGATGATCCTTCGCGAAGCAGCGTCAGAATCGGCCTTTTTTAGAGCTTCGGTCGTTTTCGCATTTAGCTCGACCAGGTCGATCCGCGATCTTGCCCATTCGAGATTTGCGTAAGCCTCGGCCATAGCTTTTTTAACCGATGCGTAGTCCTGAAGCCATTCTTCATTCGCATCCTGAGCATACGCGGCAAATGCCGCTGATGAGATAATTGCGATATAAAGCAGAGAGGTTTTGATCATATCTTTTGTTAAACGAGGCTATGAGCTCTCGAAACACTGTTACGTCGTGAAACGGTCAGCGGTTCCGCCGATCTTGGCTTCTCGCCATCGAGCAGCAAAAAAGTCTATCATTTCGAAGTGAGTAAAGAGGTTGAATTTTGGAAATTCGTGCAGGCGCAGCTTATCGCTGAACGGCGGGTCGTCCTGCTTGTCGTCGCCGAAAGCTCCGGATCGAGCCCTGGCCGTGCGGGTTACAAAATGGCGGTCGCCGACAACGGTGAACTATGCGGCAGCATAGGCGGCGGCGTGATGGAAGTGCGGCTCGTCGAACAAGCCCGCGAAACACTGGACGCGGAGACACGGCGATGCCGGGACGCGGAGATGTCAGAACCGGGAGCGGTAGCGACAGGTTTCCCTGCCTCGGCTATCAGAGAACAGGTTCATCAAAAAAATACGGCCAATGCATCGGGAATGATATGCTCGGGCCGGCAAACCGTAATCTTTAAATTACTTACGCCCGAAAATGCCGTCGCGGTTGACGCGGTCATCAGAGCTTTAGACGTTCGAACGCCCGCTTTCATTTCGATCACATCAACTGAGTACAAGTTAACGCCGTCTAAAGGCAAAACGCAGAATGCGGATTTCCATTTTGCGAAAACAAGCGAATCCGAATTCACCTATACCGAAAAACTTGCTCCGAAAAACACGCTTTATATCGTCGGCGGGGGCCATTGTGCTCTCGCGCTTTCTGAGTTGATGTCGAAAATGGATTTTCATATTTCGCTTTTCGACGACCGTCCCGACCTCAACACGATAGACAAGAACCGATTTGCCAACGAGATAAAAATCATCGACGGTTACGATCAAATTGGTAAATTGATTCCCTCCGGAGCAAATAGCTATGTCGTCGTGATGACGCTTGGATATAAATCCGACGAGATCGTTATGAGAAACCTTCTCGACAAGGACTTCACGTATTTTGGCATTCTCGGCAGCCGGGCGAAGATGAAAACGCTGCTGCGAGATCTCGAAGACGACGGCTTTGCGAGCGAGCGGCTCGCACGTATTCACACGCCGATCGGCCTTGCGATCAATAGCCGCAGCCCAATGGAGATCGCCGTCAGCATCGTCGCCGAGATCATCTCAGTCAAAAACGCGTAGGTCACGACGGTATTTCCTGTTTTCCTGAATTCGTTTAGACTGATTAAAATAGATCGCAATGCGGTGCACCGCTCAAAATTCCCGAGCAAGGAAAGTGTAATGAAACTTGAATTTTTTTTGGAGGAATTGGGTAAGAGCGCCGAGGCAAGATCGCGTGTCGTTATCGATGACGATTTCCAAACTGAGATAGACGACCTGATCAGGAAGAATATGGGTGCTTTGTCCATTGACAAATTGAACGCAGAGATCGAACGGAGATCCGACTCATATAACGATCGCCCGGTATACGAATTTGCCGGCTTGTCGCCAAACGAAATGCACTGGCTTTTAGACTTTCCGCTTTCGGAAAAGTCGCCGGTGCGCCTAAAGACGCCCCTCTCAGATCACACTTTGGATCAAATTGGGTTTTTCCGGCTTGCCGAAGAATTTTTAAAAATACTTAAGCGTGACGGCCCGATCAGGCTCACAAATGCTGGCTACCTGCCGCCGAAAATCGTATTGGAGCTTCACAGTTTTCATTTTGTTGCCGAATGGACGATAGACGAAGGGATACTTAAGCTCAGGCGCGAAGAAGACTCTGTCGTGATCCGTACTTTGCACCACGTGATTGCCATGACTCCTCTCGCGAGGAAGATATACGGTAAGCTTGTTCTGACGAAGGAGGGCAAACAGGTGATGGATCAGAACGATCGCGCAAAGATATTCAACCACGTCTTTCACGCCTACACGGAAAGATTTAACTGGGCTTACAACGATGGATACCCTGACTTTCCGCTCTGCACTTATGCTTACAGATTCACTATTTATCTCTTGAGCAAATTTGGAGATACAGAGCGGCCCAAGGATTTCTACGCCGAAGTGTTTCTCAAGGCATTTCCGATGTCGATCGATGAGTTCGTTGAGTCGACTTATATTTCTGCCAGGGATAGTTTTATTCATTGCTACACAGTACGAACATTCTCGAGATTCCTCGAGTGGTTTAATTTTGTTGACGTCGCCACAGCGGATAAAAGTTACGACAGAACGGCATCTGTCAAACGCAGCGATCTATTGGAGGCCGTGTTCGATATATCATAGGATCAGGCCAAACTCCTGAATGAACGACCGCCTCGTCGCCAAACCCGACAAACGAAGCTATTTTCGCCGCTTGGCGGGCCGTGAGTTCTACGTTCTGAAGCGGCGCCTGGCCTGGCTGATTCATTCGCGAGCCTTCGCCCGACCGGACAAAAGGATCCGTCTTGATCATTCGGTTTTCAAACATCGCTCTTTCTTGCTGCGGCCGCTTCGCGACGTTGAGATGTATCTGCAGTACAACAAGATCACGAATCTACGGCTTGCGATCACGGCGATCAACGGCGTAGTGATACGTCCGGGTGAGACTTTCTCGATCTGGCGTTTGGTAGGTAGGCCGACGGTCAAACGCGGCTTTCTCGAGGGGCTCGTGCTTCACAATGGCCGCATCGAAAAAGGTATCGGTGGCGGGCTTTGTCAACTCGGCAATCTGCTCTACTGGATGGCGTTGCACTCGCCTCTGACCATCACCGAACGTTATCGCCACAGCTATGACGTCTTTCCCGATATCAATCGCCAGATACCTTTTGCCTGCGGTGCAACGCTCGCTTACAACTACATCGATCTGCAATTGCGAAATGATACGAGTGTCCCATTTCAAATAAATTTGTGGCTCGATGATGAGAATCTAAATGGAGCGATATTTTCGGATCGATCTCCGAAATGGAAATACGAGGTTTATGAGTCCGATCACTTGATCAAGATGCAGCCGTGGGGTGGCTACACGCGCCACAACCGCATCTGGCGTCGGCAAACGAGTCTGATCGACGGTATGACATCCGACGCTCTAGTTGCCGAGAACCACGCCATCATGATGTACAATCCGATGCTTACCGCATAATCGAGATCATTTGAACTCGTTTTTCCTGCCTTCCCGGGTAAATAGCGTAAGGTTGCCGCCTTTGTCATTTGCCCGTAGCTGTACCGTTGCCTCGGTCCGCTCGTCCATCAGCACCAGCCCTGAGCCCCGCTCGTCAGCACCGAACTTGGCCCGGATGGTTCCCGTCGAATCGCGCAGGCGAAAGACAACTTCGCCATTGGATTCGACATTTAGCTGTGCCCGCTTTTTGCCTTTTTCGTCAAGCAGCTCGATCGCTCTCGTGCGCAATACCGGCTCGATCCGTTCATCGGCCTGGGAACGATCCTGAATGGTTATAAACACCAATAACAATAGATTGACTACGCAAAGCGAGATGCAGAGACGATGATATTTCATTCTGTCCTCCTGATTATCTTTTTCATTAGACGTTAGATCAATGCTTTTTCTTCCATTTCGCAGCATCCGTGCCGTGTAATGGAACCAAATTCTATCGCCGGTGTCTAAGTTACCAAGCGGCTGGCACCGACGCTTTAGGAGGATTAAGAAATGTTTGACAAATTGATCGAAAGCGAACCGGAAAGCGCGGATTTCAAAAGCCGCTGGAGTTATTTTATGGTGTCGTCGCTTGTGGTGGGAATATTTTTCGTGACGGCAGTGGTTTTTAGCCTCTATGCGGCAGATATCAGCCTCGGCCACGATAATTTTGTTCTGAGCACGATGGTCGCGCCGCCTGCACCGATCGAACCTGTTATCCAGCAAACGCAGCCTCAGCAGCTCAGATCCGCTTCTGCATCCCGCGATACAATTATTTCGCGAAAAATAATCATGTCGAGAGTTGATGATCCGAAGAACGTGCCTCCATCCACCTCTGTCGTAGCCAACGACCATTTGGCGATGCCAATTTCAGGCAGATTCAAGGTTGGTATCGACGCGAATCCCGTCTCCTATGGTGGTTCCGGACGTGGAGATTCATATGACCCATCAGGACCTCCTAGTGAAGGACTGAGTGCGACAAAAGCGGTTGCTGAAGTTGCCAGGGAGCTGGACCCGCCACCTGTGGTGAAGCCCCCTCCGTCAAAGTCAGAGCCGCCACGATCACTCGGAGTGGTTAACGGCCGTGCTTCGCATCTTCCGAAACCCGCATATCCACAAGCGGCCATTGTGATGAATGCGCAGGGAAAGGTCGATGTCCAGGTTCTGATCGATGAAAGCGGCAAAGTGATCTCGGCGAAGGCGATCAGCGGTCATCCGCTATTAAAGGACGCGGCCGTTAGGTCGGCTTGGAGTGCCCGATTTACACCTACCAAACTGTCCAATGTTCCGGTAAAAGTAACTGGCGTGATCGTGTATAACTTCACGCGTTGACCATATCCGGGCGAGAAATAAGAAAAGCAGGCTGATCACCTGCTTTTCTTATTGGAAAGGAAGTCTATTAGTCCGTTTGTATCGAGGTCATAAATTGGCACCGGGAACTTGGCTTTTAGTTCCTCATACGTCATGCCGTCGATAAAAATCGGTTCGTCTGATTTGATCGTGACCTTTGGGATAACCACAAAATCTCCCACAATTCTATCCCTAACGGTCAGAAAATCCTGCCCGCCAAGCAATCCCGCTACCGAAACGTCGCCGCCAAAATATATGTTCGGAACGGCTACAACGCTTAGCCGTGAACCAGTGAGGGCATTGTACCGGTCCATCTGTTCCTTCAGAATTGGGGCGAACATCTCACCAGTCAAAATAGTGCCGAACAGGTCGGTGGTAGCGGGTAGTTGCAGCTTAGTATTCGCCACGCCCACCGGCACCATAGCTGCGGCGTGAGTGCGTACGTCTCCTTTGCGTACTTTCGATGTAAAACCACTCGTCACCGCACGTGGTACTGACAATATCTTCTCAAACGCATTCACAAACGATCGCACCATGCCCACGCCGTCCTCGATCTGCGGATAATTCCCGTAATGACGCCGCGACGGTATTTCAGCACCGGCCTTGATATAGATCTCGTCGCCGAGGAACGCAAAGGTTACCCCGAGTGTGCGGCGAAATTCCTTTTGCAGCTTCTCTACTTCATTGATCGTACGCCGGCAAAAATCAGGTGTAACGCGAGTCAGCCGCTCATCTGTGTTGTAACGCGTCAGAGCAACGGGTACGACGGCGGTGCTTACGACTTTTGGATAATGAGCAGCAAGGTCTCGAAGGGTTTTTTCAAGTATAGCTCCGTCGTTAATTCCTGGACACAACACGACCTGAGCGTGCAGCTCGATATCCGCGTCGAGCAAGCGATGTAGTTTATCCGAGATATCAGCTCGGGATTCGTCTACGCCGAGCAGATATGCACGAGTTTTAAGGTCCGTAGCGTGAACGGAAACGTACTGCGGCGAGAGACGCTGCTCGATGATCCGCTTCATCTCGTCTTCGGTGATCGAGCTTAAGGTCGTATAGTTGCCGTATAGAAAAGACAGACGGATGTCCTCATCACGGACAAACAACGAGGGCCGGGCATCCTCCGGATTACCTTTGCAAAAACAGAATATGCACTCATTGGCACATTGACGCGGCACGATCTGCTCGAACATCAGGCCGAAATCTTCGCTTTCGTCACGGTCAAATTCGATCTCAACCGTCTCGCCGTTCGGTTTCTTGACCTGAAAAATTAAATCAGTTTCACCCGCCGTCTGAAATCTAAAATCGAGATAATCCCGCACTGGCCGGCCGTTAACGCGAACGATGCGGTCATTGGGTTCGAGCTCCAACTCCTGCGCAAGGCTGTCCGGCGTGACCTCAGTAATGATCACGCCCGGGCGGCGGAGTTGTGTGACAGCAGGTGTGACGGCGAATTCGTACATACGAGAAACTACTTAGTGTATTAAATCGCAAAAGAATTTGCCCGCGAATAGCGCAATTGATCCGAATAAAAGAATTTCTCCTATTCGCGCCAATTCGCGTTATTTGCGGGCAAATCTATCTATTCTGTCTAGCCGGCCGATGCTGAAGCCAAGTCCAGAACCCTGTCGAGCGGAGTATATTCAAGATTCTGCGATGTCGCGACTGCCTCGTACGTCAGCTTGCCCGCGTAGGTATTGACTCCCTCGCGAAGCCCTGCGTCTTCCCTGATCGCCGATTCAAATCCTTTATTCGCGAGATCAAGGGCATACGGCAGTGTTGCGTTTGTCAGCGCAAACGTCGAGGTACGCGGCACCGCACCCGGCATATTGGCGACGCAATAATGCAGAACGCCTTCTTCGTAATATGTCGGGTTAGAGTGAGTTGTTGCGTGGGTAGTCTCAAAACATCCGCCCTGATCGACAGCAACATCGACTAGCACGGCTCCATGGGGGATCAGGTGAAGCATATCGCGGGTCACTAGTTTAGGGGCGGCGGCACCGACAACGAGAATGGCTCCGATGACGAGAT
>JBGTBC010000259.1:0-16332 GCA_041749555.1 Pyrinomonadaceae bacterium
TTTAGCAGCATCAGGTCGAACGTATTCTTATAGCTTTCGGCGTCCATCTCCGACTTATATGCACGGAGCTGCCCGGCGACCTCTTTTTCCAGGCCTTTAAGATGAACACGGTCCCAGTTTGCCATCATGCCGCGTTCGAGCATGTTCTCGATGTCGCCAAGCGTTCCGTCGACGGTTTCAAGATTGTCAGTCAGAGCCTCATACAGCTCACGAAGCCTCGTTATGGCCCGTCCTATATCCTCCGCTAAGGCTTCCGCTTCGACAGCCCCGAGTTTCACGATCGAACTCGCGATGTGCTCCTTTATCGTTTCCGTCGAATACTGCGAGTCTTCCTCGCCTTCCTCGGCCGTTGACCGCCCGGCGTGAGCGGCCACCCATTCGATATATTGGGCTTCGATCTCTTCCCTGCAGTAAAGCAGGCTCTTTATCGTACGCGTCCCGACAGGCTGCTTGTCAAAAACGTCAAACACAGATTCGATCGATCTAATGACGATATGCAGCGGTATCCCGCGGTCCTGCCAAGCCTCGATCAAAGCCCAATCCAACGGGCTTAGAAAAAGATTCTTCCCTCGCCGCCGAACAAACGCTTCCTCGATCTCTGTGAAGTAGTTGTAGTAGTTCAATTGAGGTTCATCCGAAAAGGTTAAGTATCTAATATCGGCAGCGGATATGAAAAGCGGGATCGAGAAAGAGTATTTTCAATACACAGAAACCGAAGTATTATGTGTATATGAAATTTCTTTGGATCCTAATGACTGTCGTGGGTATCTGGTTTCTCGCGAGCGCTGCAACGGAAGAAGGCCTGTTGCCGAGCGGTCACGGCATAGGACGCACCTCCGAGGTCATCTTGGGAATTGCCTTGTTGGCTTATGGCGGCTTTCGTTTGTGGCGCTCGCGTTCGTGACAACTCGGGTGCCGATCTTACGCAAGGCCCTGAGCATCTTTCATCATTGCAGTAGCACAGAGTGTCCCGGTCGGCAACACCATTAGAGCTTCGACAGAACGGTTACGTCCGTCCCGTTTCGCCCGGAAGAGAGCATCGTCGCCGCGTTTTATCCATTCATCGATACTTTCGCCACGCTCGAGCTCACTGATACCTATACTGACCGTGATTGAATGATCTTTTATAAAATCCGACTCGGAAACGCATATCCGAAGGTCCTCGGCCAAACGGATCGCGCCTGCTCCATCAGTATCCGGCAGAAACAAAACAAATTCCTCGCCGCCCATCCGGAAGAGCTTGTCCAATCGCCTGGCGCGATTGCCTATGAGCGAAACCAGCTCCTTTAGAACGCGATCCCCGACCGCATGGCCAAAATTGTCGTTCACGCGTTTAAATTTATCGACATCCAGAACAAGCAGCGACGCGGGCGTACTCGTGCGTCGTTTGCGTTCGATCGCCTCCTCGAGAATCGGGTCGATCTGACGCCGGTTCAGGGCTCCGGTCAGCGGGTCGATGTTCGACTGCTTCACGAGCTTGGCCTGAAGTTCGGCAACAATTCCCAGGAAACTATTTGTCAACAAAGTCGTAACGATCAATCCCGTCAACGCTCTGGCCGCGATCGGCGTATCCAGAACATAAAACGATATGGCCCCGATATAGGCCACGAATATTCCTGTGTATATCCTGGCGGGCCGACGTGTGGCGAGAAAATTTATCATCAGGATGGCCGGAAATGCCCAGAAGACCCCGAAGATCCCCCGCTGAAGCAGCGATAGGCCTGTCACGAGCATCAGGGCCATCATAAATACCGCCATCGAAAGCTGCGGGACCCTCGTGCTCAGCGACGTGTACCGGATCAGTCCAAATACGCCTGCTGTCGCCATAACCGCAAGCGACAGCATCGTAAATCCGTTGTACATGATAAAGATCGATCCGGGCAGAAAAATGGCCACAAATACAATGCCAAACATGCCCCATATCCTTTTCCTGTATGAAGACAACGCGTCAGGCCCCGGTTGGTTATCTGTTTGGCCCTCTTTAATTTGTAACATGTGGGTGTGGGAACGAAGAAATAGAAGGAAGGTCGAGTGTAGGAACTGCAGCTTAGTGAGAGTCTGAAGGAGTCGGTAGTCAACGGCGATCTAAATTGGGATCATCCGTTCGATGCGCCGATACTAAGTATAACAACTTTTAACAATCTCCATTGAGAAAGTTTTACAAAATGCCAGTTCGACGGACGTCATCATAGATACATCCAAATTAGGCACTTCTTTTGAGTTCCAACCATGACATTCTCGTAGAGTACTAACAACCAATAAATATCTCTTGAAAAGTGAAAGAGTTTGGTTTACACTTGGCCAAATCGTCATTCGCCGGAACTCACAATTCGGCTTACGCAAAAAGTCATTTGTTGCATTAGTGCAACGTTATTGCATTCACGCCAATCATCTGGTATGCTTGGCATCGGTTCGATTTTTAGTCTATATGGCCGGAGTCGGCGTTATTTTGGGAGAGACACAATATGAGCATGGATAAAGGAAAAGCGATCGAGTCTGCGTTACTGCAGATCGAGAAAAAGTTTGGCAAAGGGTCGATAATGCGGCTCGGTGAGCGGCCTCACGAGGATATCGGAGCCATCTCGACAAATTGCCTCAGCCTCGATGCAGCGATCGGCGTGGGCGGCTTTCCCCGTGGCCGTATAGTCGAGGTTTACGGGCCCGAAAGCTCGGGAAAGACGACTCTTGCGCTTACCGTGGTGGCGTCGGCACAAAAAACAGGCGGGATTTGCGCCTATATCGATGCGGAGCACGCGATGGATCCCGAATACGCACAAAAGCTCGGAGTCAATATCGACGATATGCTCATCTCGCAGCCGGATTCCGGTGAACAAGCTCTCGAGATCGCCGAGACACTGATCCGATCGAACAGCGTTGACGTGATAGTTATAGATTCGGTCGCCGCTCTGGTACCCAGGGCCGAACTGGACGGCGAAATGGGAGATTCCCTCCCTGGCCTTCAGGCTCGGCTTATGTCTCAGGCACTCAGAAAGATCACGGCCATCGTCTCAAGCTCACACACCTGTTTCATCTTTATCAACCAGTTGCGTGAGAAGATCGGTGTTTTCTTTGGGTCACCCGAGACCACGACCGGCGGCAAGGCATTGAAGTTCTATGCCAGCCTCCGCCTCGATATCCGACGCATCGGTGCGATCAAGGATGGTGACAAGGTTGTCGGGAACCGTACTCGCGTCAAGGTCGTTAAGAATAAGTGTGCCCCACCGTTTCGTGAATCCGAGTTCGACATTATGTACGGCGAGGGTATTTCAAAAGAAGGCGACCTGTTAGACTTGGCCGTAAATCACAACATCGTCGAGAAAAGTGGTGCCTGGTTCTCCTATAAGGGCGAACGCCTCGGCCAGGGGCGTGATAACGTCAAGAATATGCTTAAAACGAACGAGGAACTACTAGGCCGTATCGAGACCGATGTTAAAGAAGTTCTTGGTTTTGTTAAGACGGAGAGTGCAACGGCATAGACATTAAGATCCGTATCCAGGGGCCGGTCTTGAT
This sequence comes from Pyrinomonadaceae bacterium, assembly GCA_041749555.1. GTDB lineage: Bacteria > Acidobacteriota > Blastocatellia > Pyrinomonadales > Pyrinomonadaceae > OLB17. Next base: position 3,511 of record JBGTBC010000259.1, read on the forward strand.
ATCTGTCATAAATCGAAGATAGCTGCGCGAGCGGCCGCTAAATGAAGCCGCCGATGAGCAAAAGCGGCCCATCTGTCGCTAAGTGACTTCGTGAAAGCCAAGATTTTAAAAAAGCTGTGCCGATTTGAACGTAGCGTCTCCGGGGGTCAGCGACGGCGAACAAACCGGCACGGGCAGGCATTTTATAAGTCGGCACCGTTGCTTAGACGGCCAGCCGACAAGTGAATTATATCTCTCTTTCCAATATTGTCAACCATATTTCGCTGCTCGTCGCAGTGTATACCCCATTCTCGCCAAAGATTTGACATCACTAATTCGCTTATTTACACTTACAAATTCGCATCGTCGCAATTTCGAGATGCGTAGGGCCAGGTAGCTCAGTTGGTAGAGCAGCGGACTGAAAATCCGCGTGTCGGCGGTTCGACCCCGTCCCTGGCCACCATTATTTTGCTCATACCAGGGGTTCTTTCGGGAACTCCTTTTTGTTATGACCGATTGAGTATAATGTGATAATGGGCTGATACGGATCGGGTGGACATTAACCAGACCTTGTTGTATGCAGGAAAACTCAGAAGGCCTCAAATACAATGAAGAAATTTAGTTTAACTCAACTTATGCTCATTGGCGTGATTCTCGCGCTGTCTTCCTTTACGTTTGCGCAAAATGGAGAAAGGGAGATAAACATCGGCTTCAAAGGGGGGATAAGTGTTCCAAACCTGGTCGGCGGCGGCGATGAAGAGATCACCCGCGACTATAAATCGCGTTTCGCCTACAATTTTGGGGGCTTCGTGGACGTCGGTGTAACAGAGCGCTTTTCCATTCAAACAGGAGTTGATTATGCTCCTCAGGGCGGCAAGCGTGAAGGCGTCCAGCCGATTACCGCGGCGATCCCGGGATTGCCTTCGTTGCCGCCAGGAACCTATTTCTTCGCAGATTTCAAGAATACGGCGAAACTTAATTACCTGGAGGTGCCGGTATTGTTCAAATACACAGCAAGGCGAACGTCGGGTCCACAGATATATGTTAATGCAGGCCCCTACGCCGGGTTCCTACTGAAGGCAACGCAGGAGACACGAGGCACGAGCTCGATCTTCGTCGATAAGAACAAGACACCCCTCTTGTTGCCGCCGGCGGGCACCCCATTTTCGCCCATACCTTTTGACGCTGACACCGACGTAACGGACAGTCTTCATCGTCTTAACATGGGGGTCACGGGCGGCGGCGGCATCAAATTCCCAACCGGAAGCAACTATTTCTTTGTTGACGTAAGGGCCTCCTACGGACTCCGGACCCTGCAGAAGAATACTGCCACAGACGGCAAGAGCCGGACAGGCAACCTTGTTATGTCTTTTGGCTACGCGTTCAAAGTAAAGTGAAGTTAAAACCTCGGACCAAATATTTGCTGAAGAACGTTTCGGACAAAGAGTAACCCGCGGTTTTCGACGAATATGACTGACGCAAGTGTGGTCTCCCACATCTAACGAGAGCGGAACCAACGGTTTTACACGGCCGAGTAACTGAGTAAGATGTCTTTTAGGGGCCGCCCAGAACACAGTTTTGGACCCGTATAAATGCCTATCCTGATCGCCGAAGATAATAACGCTCAGCGCCGGTACCTCATCGAGTTGCTGACAAGAGAATTTCCTCAGCACACGCCTATCATCGAAGCGGATGACGGAGAGAAAGCTGTTGAACTCGCGATCCAGTTGCGTCCGGTTTTGTCCATCCTTGATATACAGATGCCTAAACTGTCCGGAGTAAAGGCAGCCAGGGCGATCTGGCGAGAATTTCCTGAGGGACGCGTGATCTTTTGGACACAATTCCCTCACGAGATCTATATAAACGAGATACGCAAGATCGTACGCTCGATCGACCCTCAGCCAACATACGGGTTTATTCATAAGAACAATCCGGAAGACCGCTTTCTCCGTTTTGTGGCGGCGGTCCTCGAAGACGGAGCCGACATGATCGACCCCGCTTTTAAGGATTCGTTCCACCGGCCGCTCCTGACCGAGTTCGAATCCGAGGCCCTTCGGTACCTCGCCCTCGGCCTCTCAAATTGGGCGATCGCCCGTAAGTGCAGTCTAAGCCTGCGTGGAGTCGAGAGCCGTTTAGCGACGCTCTACGAAAAGCTATTCCCCGCCAGCTCGGACGGAACCGAAACAGAGGAGTACGACAAGTTAGCCTATAACATGCGGACACGAGCTTTCTTCCAGGCGCTGAAACGCGGGTTAATAAATAGCGATGAACTCGAAAAGGCCGAGTTGGAACTCGCCGTATGGATCGAGCTCGATCAGCAACGATTTGGAAAAAAAGGATAATTGTTTGTGGAGGATTAAAAGCATGTCGTTACGAAAGATGCTCTATATAGGTGTTTTTATACTTACACTTTTGATCGGCATCGGTAGCGATGCCAGTCTTGCCTGGTATGATTCAGAGCCGCCCAATGAGAAATGTCGTAGTTGAGATATCTCATTCGTGGTGCCTAGGGCTTCGGGCGGGCGGAAAAAGGTGAAACTTATACAGAAGCGTCCTAATCTATAATGCTGCCAATTACCTCTAAACGGATCTGCGCAACCGCCGGCGTCGCAGCTTTTCTGTTCCTTTCTGTACTCTTTTCTCAGACCCCCACGCCGGCACCTTCTCCCTCTCCGGACGCCTCGCCAACAGTTTCGCCGACGCCAACGACATCACCCGCACAAGCCCCTTCGCCGACGCCGCTTCCGGGTGCTCAGAATTTTCACCAGTGGGGTTCGGTAACCGTTTTCAATGGCCTGCCGTCGGACAGCGTTCGAGCCATCGCCCAGACGCCCGATGGCGTGATGTGGTTTGGGACCGACAACGGCCTCGCCCGTTTTGACGGAAGGCGGATACAAAATTTCTCGCTTGGCGGCGCGGACGCAAACCGGATACTCGCTGTGGTAACCCTCGCAAACGGCGAGTTGTGGGTCGGGACGCGGGCAGGCGCGTTTGTTTATTCGGGTGGCCGATTTGAGCCCGTCGAAAATACGCAAGGCGGGGCCATAACCGCCATCATCGGACGAGGCGATGACATTCGGCGGGCTGGCACTAAGCTTGATGTTGTTCTCGGTACGGAAAGCGGCTTGGTAGTCGTGGTGCGCAGGCAGGAGAACGGTAGTCTTGTCAGTACACAGATGTCTGGCCGTCCTATCACGTCCACGGACGGAACACCGGTGGCCATAACCGCCTTGATTCAGACCGATCACGGGGGCATTCTCGCCAGCACCTCAGGCCGCGGTGTGTTTTTTGTAGATGACGGAATTACGGAGAACGAATCTACTTTGCCTGTGCGCTCGCCGTTCGTGAACGCGATTGTACGCGATTCGAACTTCGTCGTCTGGTTCGGTATCGATGCCGCCCGCGGCGCAAGTGGAATAATGGCGGCTGATCCTGACAAAGCGCCGGTGCGAATCTCGGCACCGACATCGAAGGTGCTAACACTGGCGTCGAATGACTACGGCACCTGGGCCGGCACCGAACGCTACGGCCTGTTCAATTTTGTCGATTTGAAACTGAAAAAAGTGTACACATTCGCGAACACGTCAGGTGGATTACGTTCAGACACGATCTATACCCTCTTCACCGACCGCGAAGGCGTCCTCTGGATTGGCACGAACCGCGGCGTAAGCAGATTCGACCGCCTCGGAGCAGTCCAGCAAACGGTATCCGACATCCCGAACAGCAATTTCATCCGGACCCTGTTTCGGACGGAGGATGGAACGCTTTATGCAGGTTCGAACCGCGGCCTGTTCACCCTCGATCCGGACAGGGAGACTTGGAATCAGGTTCCCGCATTCAGGAACAAGGTCGTTTACGCACTCAGAAAACGAAGCAGGGCGTCGATGGTGGTCGGCGGGCCCGAAGGGCTTTTCGATATCTCCGGCCGGAAGTTGATGGACGGAGACGTTCGAGCCCTCGCGGGCGATGAAAGTCGCGAGTACGCTGCCGTTTTCGGCCGCGGTGTCGTCGAAATAGTGGGTGACAGGACTAGGGTAGTAGTTCCCGACACTTCAGCTACTTCGATAGCCGGTGGCAAAGGCAAACTCTGGATCGGTACGCTGGACCGGGGACTATTTAGTTGGGACGGTTCTACTGTCAAAAGCGAAGCTGGTCGGGATCTCCTGAACAGCGGCACCATCTGGGGAATGTCGCAGCCCGATCCTGACGGCCCGCTTTACATTGCCGGACAGCACGGGATTTTCTTATTTCGAGCCGAAGGCACTATCGAGCAGATCATCGCAGCCGAGGATGTTCGTGATGTCTTCGAACGCGATGGGCATGTATGGGCGGCATCAACGACCCGCGGCCTTCTTCAGGCACGGCGCGACGAGCGTTTCGGCTGGCTAGTTTCGAGTATCGCCTTCGAACAGGGCCTGCCCTCTGAAAAGGCATTTTCGATACAGCCGGAAGGCGATTCACTCATAGTCGCCACAAATCGCGGTGTCGTCACATACGAAGCCGGAAAAGTCGCACCAAAACTTATCGCTACGCGAGTCCTAAGCCAGCGCGTTCATGATCTCTCAGACCTGCATTCGACGATATCGCTTGAGTACCCGCAAAACTCGCTGCTTGTCGAGGTGGCCGGGCAGAGCAGCCGGACGTTTCCGGAAGAATTTCAGTATGGGTTCCTTTTGACCGATTCCAAGGGCTACGAGGTCGGTCGACGCATCTCGAACGAGTCCCAGTATGCTCCCTCCGACCTCTCCCCCGGCGAATACACGATCGAGGCGATCGCATTCAACCGCGACCTGCTTCCATCCGAGCCGTTGTTCATCCGGTTTTCCGTTGCAAAAGCCCCCTTTCCATGGACCGTAACGGCGCTCGGCGTTCTGCTGCTGATGGCCCTGGTCGCCCTCGCATGGGCAATTTACGAACATCGCCGTATCAGACAGCGCAACCGCGAACTCGCCGCCGCACGCCTCGATCTCGCAAACGAGGCCGAACGCGAACGCCGCCGCATCGCCCGTGACCTCCACGATCAGACGCTCGCAGACCTACGAAACCTGATGATCAAAAGCGACAAGTTTGGTTATGACAAGGGCGAATTCCGAAACGAGATCGAGGCCGTCTCGACCGACATCCGCCGCATATGCGAAGACCTCAGCCCGTCGGTGCTTGAAAATGTCGGACTCGTCGCCGCACTCGAATTTCTGCTCAGCGGGTCGGTCCAAACCCATCGTTTTTCGACAAGCGAAAACGCTGATGAACTCGTCGATTTCCCTATGACCGTACAGCTTCACATCTATCGTATTGCACAGGAAGTCCTTGCAAATATCGCCCAACATTCCACCGCGGACCTGGTCGAGATGAATGTTGACGTATCAGCCGAGAGTCGATTTCTGCTGACTATCCGCGACAATGGCGAAGCTTTTCAGCCCGGGAAGGCGAGCACCGGCCGAGGGATCGCAAACATCAGGTCACGGGCCGGCCTGATCAATTCAAAAGTCGCCTGGACCGTGCCCCCGGAGGGCGGAAACCTCTTCTCCCTTCGCGTCGGCGAATAAAGCTAGGCAACTCGGCTCAACGAGCCGTCACCGCGATTTACTACAGACCTTACGGCCAGAAGCATCGCTGCGAGTACCAGAGGAACAATAAAAACGAAGAACAAGTGCTCTCGAAAGTCTGCGGTCAAAGGTGTACAGCGATACACGGAATTTGCCACCGGGATCGCGAGAGTTGTCGAGTAGTAGATGAGGAGTGGGAGTAACAAGCCTCGCAGCCGCCCGCCCGCCACTCTAGAATCGGAGCGGTTTCTCAGGCTTTCGCTGGCCACGAAGAGTAAGAGCAGGAAGCCAAAGTAAACAACAATGCCTTCAAATCGATGAAGCTGATCGGGGTTTAACCATAATAGCTGGGAATCGGTCCGACGCAATTGTAAGGCAATACAGATGCGAACGGTGTTGGCCACGATAGTTGCCAAGAACGCGGCTAATGACGCATATACAATAAATATCCATCGCACTTTTTGCTTCCAGTCCCTCAGCAGCGTGCCAAGTGCCAGCACGAGAAATGCGGTGATGAGAAAGTTAACGCCCGAGCAAGAGCCAGCGATCACGAACGACCGTTCGCCATTCATATAGCCTGTATAGGCTTCGAATGTGAAGCGTTGGCCGGTGGCGATTTCGACAAGATAGGTTGTGGGAGCGAGGATCCATCGAAGTTCATTGACGTTGGCCGTCGAATAAAATACTTTCAGCGCTCCCGCGATCAGCAATACGACAGAAATATGAATGACCTTGATAGTGTTCGTCTTCATGCTATTTCTCGATCTTTTCGTGTCCGGAAGGAGGATGTATGAAGAATCGCATATCAGCCACCCTCGATCCGGTCCCCCCTTGAAGATCCGCGCTCAATTCCCTGCTACTCTGAGCAGCAATCGGTGACGAAACCGTCTGGCCATAAGCAGCGATCCGAGGATGCCTAACAAGCCGATTAGCCATATAAGCTCAGGCTCGCTGCCGACTGCCATATCTGTTACACCGAGGGGCAGTGGCAGCGGCTGGTCGACGTCAGCGGCTGACCCATCCGGATTTCTCACTTCCTCACGGACGGCGATAAATGACGTGTATCGGGTGAGCAGGTTGTACTTGAGCCCGAGATCGGTGATCTGCCTTACCTTGTCGTCCGCGATGTTGCTGGAGCCATAATCCGAAAGCTCGGCGATCCGCGATCGTGCCCACAAATAACGAAGAGCAACGTTCCCCTCGTCAGGAACGACGGATGCGACATCAACGCTCGTCGAATATTCTCCCGAATTCGATCTCCCGGTCATCTCGATCGTGCCTGCCACCGGCCCGCGCCACTTGCCAAAAACAACTATCGGCCGGTCTGCCAGCAGGTCCGGAAAATGCGTCGGAAAAACATCGTAAACATCGAAACCCGGCGTTTTAACCTGAATATCCGTCAAAACCGGAAACTGAATATACTCCCTGAATTTATCAGCGATCGCGCTCGCCTCGGACGGCTCAGTCACGATAAAAGGCTCGCCCATCCCGGCCTTGGCTACGCCTTCGATCAGGTAGCGATTTACCGATGACCCGATGCCGAAAGCGAAGATATTGCTCTTATCCAAATTTTGCCGGATATGGTCAAAAACGCCGTCCTCGCCCGAAACGTATCCGTCGGTGACGAGCACGATGCTCCTCGACACGCCATTCTCCAGCCGTATATTCATCCCCTGTTGAATTGCCGCCAGCAGCTCCGTGCCGCCGCTGCCCCGCTGCTCATTGAGTAATTGAAACGCCCGCGAAATATTTTCACTGTTAGCCGGAAGCGACCTCTCCGAAAGCAGCGTCGAGTCACCCGCAAACAGCACGACATTGAAATGGTCCGTCGGCCGCAGTTGGCTGATGAGGTCCTCGAGAAGTTTCTTGGATGTATCCAGCGGAAATCCCTCCATCGATCCGGATACATCTACCACAAAGATAAATTCACGCGGCGGTATCTCATCCGCCACGACCCGTTGCGGAGGTTGTGCCATGAATAAGAAGAAGTTCTCATCAGCTCCTTCAAATAAGATCAAGCCCGAGGTGACGGCCTTTCCTTTTAGCCTGTATCGCAAGATAAAATCGCGATTGCCTTGAAAGTCATTTGCTTCGCTAAGGGTCAAAAGTGTCACCGTCTTGTCGCGCCATTCCGGCGAGATCTGATGCGAAGGACTGTTTAGGTCCTCGATCGGCACTCCCGCCGACACGCGGGCCGAAATATGCAGTGTGCTCGTAGGAGCTTCGCCTTCACGCAAATATGCAGCGTGTACCCGGCGGCCCTGCTCAGAGTTATCCTTCGAGGCATATCGCGGGCCGACAACCGTTGGGTAAACGACCTCGTAAACTCCCGCGGTCGGTATAAGAAGCTCGGTATATCGGAGCTCGATCTCGATCTGGTCTTGCGGCATTATGTTTGCGAGTTTCATCGAGAACACGTTTGGCCTGTTCTCCTCCAGCAGCGAAGCGCTTTTCCCCTCTTCTTTCGCTTTTTCGAAATCCTTTTTCGCTGCCTTCCGCTCTTTGATCTTTGCCACGATCACCTGATTACCGATCCGCATTCTCATCGAGTAAACGGCGGCTCGCGTCGAAGCGGGAAAAAGATATGTGGCGTTGATCGGCCGCGAACCCTCGTTCCGATAGGTCTGCACTACCCGAACGTCGGCAATGATGCCGGTCACGGCGATCTCGACCCGCGTGTCTTTCAGCGGCAGCTGGTCAACCTTAGGGTCGCCCTCGACCAGAAAGTATGGCGAGAGGGTCTTGTCTTCATCTTTCGTCTGAGCAGTACTAATAAATGGCATCGATGCCGCTACGGTGAGCAGCACCAGGAAACGTAATGTAGTAGCTAAGTATGTTTTCATTTCACGACTCCGGATCATCCAATCTCAAAAGCTGGTTTTGTTAACCACGACGATCGTAGGTCTTTAGCGGCACCAAGGTAATGTCAGCTACCACAGCCCATTACCGTAACAGCCACAGTCAGCCACTGTAGTAATACCGAAGCCTCTCGTGGCACTTGAGTGCGATATACTTGGGTGTTCGCTTTTTTGTATATGGAGCCGCTTGCTAATCAGATACGGCCGGCCAGCCTCGATGAATTCGTCGGGCAGCTTCACCTCGTCGGCGAAGGCAAGCCGCTAAGGCTCGCCATCGAGCAATCTCACGTATTTTCGTTTGTCTTGTGGGGAACGCCCGGCACCGGCAAAACCACGCTGGCCAGGATCTACGCGAACGCCATCAACGCTCAGTTTTACGAGCTTTCAGCCGTCTCGGCGGGGAAGGATGATATTCGCAGAATAGTTAAGACGCCGACGATCAACGAGCGCCCGCGGGTGTTATTCCTTGACGAGATCCATCGGTTCAACAAGGCCCAGCAGGATTTTCTGCTGCCCTTCGTTGAGAATGGCGAGCTGGTGCTTGTCGGGGCTACGACCGAGAACCCAAGCTTTGAGGTCATTCCGGCACTGCTCTCCCGTATGCGGGTTTTTGTGCTCGAGGAACTATCCGAGGATGATATGTCCGCGATCATCGACCGGACCGGTTTTGAATTGGATCTGGCCGCGAAGGAATGGCTGATCGAGATGGCTAACGGCGATGCCCGCCAGGCGATCACGATGATCGAGAATACGACTCACTTGTATGACACGATCTCACTCGAAACGCTCAAGGAAACGCTTCAATCGAAGTTCCTCCGATACGACAAAAAGGGCGAGGAGCATTACAACGTCATCAGCGCTTTTATCAAATCAATGCGTGCGAGCCGTCCCGACGCGGCGATGTATTACCTTGCCCGCATGATCGAATCCGGCGAAGACCCGAAGTTTATCGCTCGCCGGATGGTCATTTTCGCGTCCGAAGACATCGGCCTCGCTCAGCCGACCGCGATCGTGGTTGCCAATGCCGTATTCCGGGCCGTCGAAACGATCGGCTACCCCGAGTGCACGCTTAATCTCGCTCACGGCGTGGCATACCTCGCGAACGCCGCCAAAGACCGAAGTGCCACCAACGCGATCGCAGCCGCCATGGACGACGCCAAAAAGTTCGGCAATCTTCCCGTCCCAATGAAGATACGCAATGCGCCGACCAAGCTCATGAAAAATCTCGGCTATGGCAAAGACGAAGGCAACGACCCCGACGGCGATCTTATGCCTGCAAAGCTTCGCGGCCGGAAGTATTTCGGTCAGAACCGGGAGCGGTAGCGACCGGGTTTCAACATCCATCGAGAAAACAATATGAAAAAGAAACTGATTTTTATCGTTATGTTCGGCATCATGTCCGGAATCGGTTTTGCACAAGAAAAGGACTTCGTCTCCACTCGCGAAATGGACCGCATCAATTGGATGGAGTTCCGCGATGTTGTCCCTTCGAAGATCGACACGGTTCTGTTGCCCACTGGAACGCTTGAGCCGCACGGGGTCATCAATAACGGTGCGGATAACACGGCCCCATTCGAGATGGCAAAGACGATCGCCCGCCGGACGAACGCAATGGTCGCTCCGACGCTGCCGTACGGCATCACCGGTTCGATGGAGGCTTACCCCGGGGCGTTTCAAATAACCGAGGCGGCGTATCGTCCGTTCGTGAAACAGATCCTCGAAGGGCTGGTCAAAAATGGCTTTCGCAACATAATCATCGTCAACGGTCACGGCGGCGGCCAAACTGCGGTCCTTCAATCCGTCGCGGCGGAGGTAGCCACTGAAAAGAGGGTCAGGACGCTGGTCATTAACTGGTGGTCGTTCGCCTCTGACGAAACCAAAGAGGTTTTCGGCGAAGATGGCGGCCACGCCGGATGGAATGAAACCGCGTTCATTCAGGCGATCGATCCGACCCTTGTTCATCCGGAGAAATACAAACCCGAGATGGCAACGCCATATCCGGCTGCCGGAACATGGTCGGCCGTGCCCTTCCCTTCGTCGATCGGGCTCTACCAGAAAGGCCAGGGATACCCTAAATTCGACAAGGCCAAGGCCGACCTCTATTACCGCAAGGTGACGGACAAAGTTGCTGCCCTGATCATCGACACCGTGAAAAAGTGGGACTTGGCTGGCCTCCGGTAATTTTCACAGTTTCTTGGAACTTTACATTCCGCCCATCGTTATTCATAATGACTAGAATACATTTTTGGTCATTGGTCAGCTTATGAGAGACGGAATACCTGCTGAAAATACCCGCGACGCTATCCTCGATGCGACCGACCGCCTGTTGGCTCGTTTCGGCTATCGAAAGATGACGATCGAGGACCTCGCCCGCGAGGTCGGCATCGGAAAGGGCAGCATTTATCTGCATTTTGCCAGTAAAGAGGAGATCGCCCTGTCGCATATCGACCGCATCATTTCGCGTCTTAAGGCCCGGCTCCGTAATATTGCCGCCGAGTCAAAGGACGTCGAAAAGCGTCTGGCCGAAATGCTCTGCGAACGGGTCCTCTTTCGATTCGAAAGCGTCCAGCATTATTCACAAGGGCTTAATGATATGCTGGCACATCTCCGGCCCAAACTTCTCGAGCATCGCAAACGCCATTTCGAGGAAGAAGCTCATATCCTGGCCGATCTAATAAAGGAAGGGCAGGATTCCGGCGTGTTCGAAAAGGGTGACCATCTCGACCTCGCCCGGTCGCTGGTGACCGCCACGAATTCCCTTCTGCCTTACAGCCTCAGCGCGTATGAGCTGGGCGACCGATCGGATATTGCCGAGCGGACCCATAAGACAGCCAGTCTGCTGATCCGCGGCCTCCGTGCTTAAACGTTTTTAGGAGTATTTATTATGAGATCCATCGCACTTATTGCCAAAGTAGTTGTAATCGCTATCGTCGCGTTATTTCTCCTCCGTTTTGTCGCCTCCGCCCAGCAGACGACCCAGCTCCCTGATATGTCGATCGATGCGGCGACTCGCACAGCGGTCATAGACAATCTCATCAAGGAACTTAATGCCGGATACGTTTTCCCCGAGATCGCAAAGAATCTGGAGGCCGACCTCCGTAAACGCCAGGCTGCCAAAGAGTTCGATTCGATCACGTCGGCACAAGCGTTCACTAAGAAACTCACCGACGATCTTCAGGCGATCAGCAAAGACAAACACCTCCGGGTTCGATACTCTGCGCAGCCGATCCCGGTGCGCGTTCAACGCGGCGAGCCTACAGAAGCCGAACGCGAACAGCAACGCCTATCCACGCGGCGGATCAACTTCGGTTTCGAACGCGTCGAGCGATTGACCGGCAACATCGGCTACATCGACCTTCGCGGTTTCAGCGACCACGAAGCCGGTGCCGAAACAGTCGCGGCCGCCATGAAATTTCTTGAGAATACCGAGGCGATCATCTTCGACCTTCGCCAGAATGGCGGCGGCAATCCGTTCATGGTCGCGCTCATCAGCACGTATCTCTTTGGCGATAAGCCGGTCCATCTGAACAGCCTCTACTTTCGCCCTGCCAACAAAACAGACGATTTCTGGACGAAGCCGGAACTCGCGAAAGTGAAGTTTCCTAACAAAGACGTTTATATTCTCACAGCGAACCGCACGTTCTCTGCGGGCGAAGAATTCACCTACAACCTCAAGAATCTAAAACGCGCGACCATCGTCGGCGAAACGACCGGCGGCGGCGCTCACCCCGGCGGTATGCAGCGTTTGCACGAACACTTCGGCGTCTTCATCCCCAGCGGCCGGGCGATCAATCCGATCTCAAAGACCAACTGGGAAGGCACCGGCGTCGAACCGGATATCAAGGTCCCCAAGGAACAGGCCCTAAAGGTCGCCCACATAATGGCGATCACAAAACTCCATGACAACGAAAAGGACCCCGAAACCAAAGCCGCGATCAAACGCATCATCGACCAGATGCAAAAGGAACTCAACGAAATGAAACAAGTCGCCAAAGCAAACTAAATAGCTCCCCTCCTGGATAGGAGGGGTGGCCGCAGGCCGGGGTGGTAGAAAGTTTGTCAGTACCGAGAGCGGTAGCGACCGGGGCGTTGCTATCAACCCCGCACTCCGCACTTCCCACTCCGCACTCGGTTTAGCTGCCGGGTTTTGGTTCCGATCCGGGAACAGGCCCGTGGCTGCTGTGGACGTGGACGATTTTCCAGTCGTTCTTTTGACGTTGAAAGGTTAGCGTGTAGGCGCCGGAATAACGTTTCGAACCACCGCGGCTGTCTGTCTCGGTCCCGCGCAGGTTAAAGGCGACGAGTGCCGAGTCAGTGCCCAGCATACGAATACGCGGATTTTCGATCTTTATGGCCCAGGAAGCGCCCCAGAAGTTCTCTTTCTCCATGTCGTCAAAGAGCACGTTCATCGGGACCAGCTCCTCGCCGATGCCGTACAG
>JBGTBC010000260.1:0-5432 GCA_041749555.1 Pyrinomonadaceae bacterium
CTCGGCATCATCGGTACGGTTCGAATGATAAAGCAGGTCGCCAAGATAAGCGTTACTGGTCGCATCGTCGAGCACCGAGGCCCGCATATCGTTGTCAAAGGTAAGCCTAGCCTTAAACTTGATCTCAGAGTATTTATAGGAGCCGTTCGAAACATATTTTTTAAGGTCCGATTCCATTTGCTTGTAAGTCGACTCGAATGACTCTTCAAAGGCAGGCTGGGCCGCCGAACCGGTGCGCATCCGCGTAAGAAACTTGTCGAGAGCCTCCGACTTGCCGCTCTGGATCAGGTAATGCATCAAGGCCCACGACTGTGCGTAAAATATGCTGCGCGAATGCCCTCCCGTTCCGTGTACCTGTTGATGCGTGGCGTTGAACAACATATCCAGAGGCATCAACTTTGATTGCTGCAGCAGATATAGATGGCCCTGTTGCGGCAAACCGAGCTTTACCTTAATGTCTTCTTCGATCTCAAACGTCTGGTAGTATTCAGCCAGACCCTCGTTGAACCAAAGCGGCACTTCGGACCGGCTGAAGTTCGTATTGATTATGAAATGAACATACTCATGAAAGATCGTGCCGAAGGTATCTTTGTCAGTACCTTCGGTCGAGAGAGTTATATAATTCACGTCTTCGCCCGGCTGAAAATAACCGGCGATACCCGTATCCGCCTTTCCGTCCCCTCGCAGGGGCTTAAAGGGCTTGTACGACGACGAACTCTTGAATACGATCACGTTCGTCGGAACCGACCCAGTCAGGTTCGCCGTCTTGAACAGGTTCCGAAACGTCTCGCGAAATTGTTCGAGCCGCGTGCCGACCCGACGAATCTCTTTCTCTGAGGCGTTGCCGATAAGGACAAAATTCTTCGATCTGACCTCGATCCACTGGTCTTTGGCCTCGGCGGCACTATGGCCGGCAAGTAAAACCACGACCAATAAGCCCGTGAGGACGCAAATACGGTTGATCTTCATAGTAGTGTGTGAGTGTGCAATGAAAGTCGCCGACAGTATACCCTTATTCAACAGTCCGATTCAACAAATTTCGCAAAAAACCTCCCTGATCCTTGGGCCGCAAGCGAGCCAGTTTTTGTTTCCAGTGAACTTTTCTTTTTCGGCAGGCATCTATTCTCGTGTTCTCGGAGATAATAAAAATAATGAAAAACTCTCTTGTATTGGTTTTCTCGTTTTTCGTACTAGGTGTGGCGGCTTCCGTTGGCCAAACGCCGCACACAACGGGTCGCGATCTCAGTCCTGCTGATACAGACCGCATCATTAAGAAAGTTACAGAGAATGAACAGGATTTTCGTGCGGCGTTATCGAATTATGTTTTCAACAGGTTCGCGACCATAAATATTATCGGCCTCGGCGGCCAAGTAACAGGCACGTATCGCCGGGATTCCTATATGACGTTTTCCGCCGATGGTGTGCGGTTTGAAAAGCTGGTGTTCTTTCCGGTTGCGACTACACCTCCTGGATTCGTTACCGCCGAAGATCTTGAGGATCTTGGAGGCGTAAATCCATTCGCTCTAGAACCGGCATATGTTGGCCAATATAATTTCCGTTATGTCGGAACCGAGCGTATCGATGAGCTGAATCTACATGTCTTTGACGTGACACCCAAGGTGATCCCCGATCCGAAAAAAACGAAGCAGCGTCTATTCACCGGACGCATTTGGGTCGATACAGATGATCTGATGATCGTGAAATCCCGAGGCAAGGCCGTGCCCGAGACTAAAGATAATAAGTTTCCTATAGTCGAGACCACGCGCGAGCAGATCGACGGTAAATATTGGTTTCCGTCAGACGCTCGTTCGGATGACGAACTGGTCTTCGACAACGGGAGTGTTATAAAACTCCGAATGCGGGTCCGATATACCAACTACAAAGTCGGCCGAACCGAAGTACGCGTGCTGGGCGAGGACGAACCCGTCGAGCCCGAGCCTACGCCTACGCCTACACCTTCACCTACGCCTAAAAAACCGGAATAGTGGATTTTCAATCTAGTTTAGAACCGGTTTAGGTACGGCTAATTCCTGAGCTACCGCCTTTCGTGTTTGAATCAGCAGACTGGTCACGTCCCCGGCGATTTTCCCGGTCGTTTCTATCGGGGGCAAAAGAACCATCTCTATTTCTCCGGCAAAGGCTACACCTGTCCTTTTTCCCATCATCCGATCGGTGTTTTTGATGGCCACTGGTACGATGGGAGCTCCGGTCTGAAGAGCTAGATGAAAAGCCCCTTTTTTGAAAGGCAAAAGCTCACCTGGCATTGATCGAGTACCTTCGACAAAAACACCGAAGGAATACCCGCGTTTCATCACTTCGCGTGCCTTATTCATCGAGGCGACCGCTCGTTCGGGATTGCTGCGATCGATTGCGATGATATTGACAAAGCTCATTCCCTGGCCGAGAACGGGGACCTTCAACAGCTCTCTTTTTGCAACGAGTCCCATCTTTGTCCCGGCGTAGAAGAAAAGGGTGGCGGTATCGAGATATGATCGGTGATTAGAGGCAAAAACGTACGAGCATTCCGGATCAATATTCTCTAGCCCTTTTACGCTCACCCGCGCCCCGCAGGCCCTCAGCCAGGTTTTTGCCCCCCATTGGGCCAGAGGGTATAGAGCCTCTCTACGGTTTATTATCCACAAAACCACCAGTGCCGGAGCTCCGATGAAAAGGAGCAATAAGCCTGCGACATTCCAGCTCCACCAATAACGAAGTTTCCCGACAAACCGCGATTTGTTAGACTTTTGGACAGGAAAGGTCAGTTTCTGATTTTCGGACACCGATTCAAGAGAAATCTCCGGCATATTTTTATCGCGAAAATACGGATTCATATCGAACGATCAACTGAAATTATGGGCATGAAATGTGCAGAACGTAAACCAGGGCAGCGTAATTTGTTTTCTTTTTTCGCAGCTCCAATTCTCATTTACAGTTTGTTGGCCCTACTTGCGGTGGCGGGTGCCGCACAGGTTCCCAGCCCGAAGTCGGTGTTGGGGTTTCACCCGACCGACGATAAGACCATCGCGGACTGGAAGCAGATCACGGATTACTTTGCCCGACTCGACAGGGCGAGCAATAAAGTCAGCGTAAGGGAAATAGGCAAGACAACCAACGGCAAGCCGTTGATCGTAGCATTCATATCATCTGCTGACAATATTAAAGAGCTTGATAAATACCGTCAGATCTCGGCCCATCTGGCTGATCCCAGAAACGTTAAGGACGGGATGGAACTTGAGAACCTTATCAAAGAAGGTAAGACGATAGTCGCCATCTCGTGCTCGATCCACTCGACCGAGATCGTTGCGTCACAGATGTCGATGAATCTCGCCTATGAGCTTGCATCGGCCCTTGATGAGGAAACCAAAGAGATCCTCGACAACACGATTCTCATGTTGATACCGTCATCTAATCCGGACGGGATCGATATAGTCGCTGACTGGTATCGAAAGACGTTGGGGACAAAGAGCGAAGGCACGTCTCCGCCTGAGCTGTATCATCATTATGCCGGCCATGACAATAATCGCGATTGGTTCATGTTAAATCTTGCTGAGACGAGGGCGATAACGCGGCTATTTTGGAAAGAATGGTTCCCGCAGATCGTATATGACGTTCACCAGCAGGGACGTAATACTGCGAGGTTCGTGATCCCGCCGTTTTTCGACCCGCCCAATCCCCGCGTTGCACCATCGATCCTGCGCGAAGTCGGACTGATCGGTTACAAAATGGCTGCGGACCTCCAGGCAAAAGGAATTTCCGGCGTTGCGACCAATGCTTCGTATGACACCTGGTGGCATGGCGGATTCCGTTCCGCACCTTATTATCATAATTCGATCGGAATACTTTCAGAGGCGGCAAGCGCCGAGATCATGTCGCCGACAACTGTTAAAGCCGACGATCTGAAGCAAGCCCGCCCGGTCCGCGGCCTTCGATCACCGCTCGAAACCGCGACAAATCACCCGACAGCCTGGACTGGCGGGGTATGGAGGCCCGCAGACATTGCGCAGATCGAAATGATAGCGTCACGAAGCCTGCTGCAAATGGCCGCTAAATTTCGACCCCGATATTTAAGGAACTTCTATGATTACGGACTGGCCAATCTTGCTCCGCAGGCTGATGAGCCGCAAGCATTTATCGTAACCGCCGGCCAGCCGCGAGCAGGAACAATATCACGTTTCCTGGAGATCTTGATGGCACAGGGCATCGAGGTCCACCAGATGACCCGTGAGCTATGGGTAAAGCACGAGAAGGAACTGCCCGATTTTCATGAGCTGCCGCTGGGTAGCTTTCTGATCTTTGTGAATCAGCCGCAAAAGAACAACATCCTCAGCCTATTTGAAAAGCAGGTCTATCCGCAACGCCTTACCGCCACCGGCGAGGCAGAAGTGCCGTACGACGTTGCGGGCTGGACACTGCCGATGCAGATGGGCATTGAGTACGAAACCATCTGGCAGATAAAGGATCTCGAAAAGCACTCCGACACGCTGCGGCCCGTCAAAAACATCAACCAGGCCCGCGCCGTAATGAACCTCGACCCTCAGGCGGCGGAATTTGGCAAACAGCCTAATCCCTTTCGGACGAACCCCAAGATAGGTCTGTATAAGGGCTTTCCGGGCTCGATGGATGAAGGCTGGACGAGGTTTGTTTTCGATACATTTCAGATACCGTTTCGTTCGGTAACGGACAGTGATATTCGTATGGGCAAGCTCGACTTCGATGCGGTCATACTGCCGGCGGACAGCGAGGAAAGCATCGTCAAAGGGCTAAGTGCAGACCGGTATCCGGCTGAGTTTTCCGGCGGGATCGGCGAGAAAGGGTTGGAAAATCTCAAAGCGTGGGTCGGGGCCGGTGGAACACTCATCTGTTTTGATGATTCCTGCTCACTGGCGATAAAACACTTCAACTTACCGATGAAAAATGTTCTTTCAGGCCTAAAGCGAAGCGAGTTTTATAATCCGGGCTCTATCGTCCAGCTCGATGTCAAGACCGGTTCGCCGCTCGCGAGAGGCCTTAATGAAAAAACGGGAGCGTATTTCTCAAATAGTTCTGCATTTGAGATCACCGATGCCGGCAAGGTAAAGGAGATCGCCAGCTACGCCGCCAGCGAGGCTCTGCTTTCCGGCTGGATGCTTGGTGAGAAGTTTCTTAATGGAAAGACAGCTCTTGCAGAAGCTGAATACGGCAGCGGCAGAGTAGTGCTCTTCGGGTTTCGTCCACAGCATCGCGGGCAAAGCTGGGGCACCTTTCAATTCATATTCAATGCACTTGAAAAACGATAGTATGGATGAAAAAGATATAAGGAAGTACCTCCTGGAGACTTTCGATGGCGTTGACGTGATCGAAGATCAAGACAATTTCTTTTTTTTCTGTGATCCGAAAAACAGGCTTCCATTCGTCACTATCATTACCAATAATAATTACGACAATTACTCAGA
>JBGTBC010000261.1:0-8018 GCA_041749555.1 Pyrinomonadaceae bacterium
GTAATTGGGCGGGCTTACGCCGGGACTCAAAACTTCACCAATTACACCACCTTCTCCCTCTGGGACACCTACCGCGCTCTGCACCCGTTACTGAATCTCATCCAGCCGGCCCGCAATCGTGACATGATCCGTTCGATGCTCGCTCATTACGACCAGAGCGTTCACAAGATGCTGCCCGTCTGGTCGCATTACGCTAACGAGAATTGGTGCATGATCGGCTACCACAGCGTATCCGTCATCGCCGACGCGATCGTGACCGGTAACCTCACCGGCCCCGAAGCTATCAAGGCCCTGGAAGCATCGGCTCAAACCGCTCGCACCAAATACTACGACGGCATCGAATACTACATAAAGATGGGATACGTGCCGGAGGACAAGAATTCTTCCTCCGTCTCGAAAACGCTCGAATACGCGTATGACGATTGGGCGATCGCACAGGCCGCCAAGAAGCTCGGGCGAACCGCTATATACGACGAATTCATAAAACGCAGCGAGAACTGGCGCAACGTTTATGACAAAGAGAGCGGCTTTATGCGGCCGCGATTGAGCGATGGCAAATTCCGTGAGAAATTCGACGTTCTTTCAACTCGCGATCAGGGCTTTATCGAGGGGAATGCGTGGAACTACAGCCTTTATGTACCGCACGACCCAGCCGCGATGATCGAGATGCGGGGCGGAAAGCAAAAATCTGCCGAGCACCTAGACGAACTTTTCACGATGCACCTGCCCGATGAATTCTTCGCCGCGACTGAGGACATCACCCGCGAAGGCATCATCGGCAACTACGTCCATGGCAACGAACCCGCCCATCACGCCGCTTATCTATACAACTGGACCGACCAGCCCTGGAAAACACAGGAACGCGTCCGCATGATCCTAAAACATCAGTACAAACCGACGCCAGACGGCCTCGGCGGCAACGACGACTGCGGCCAGATGTCGGCGTGGTACCTTTTCACCGCCCTCGGCTTCTATCCCGTCGCCCCGGGCTCAGGCCAGTATTCGCTTGGCAGTCCCGTGGTCAAAACGGCCACGATAAAGCTGGAGAATGGCCGCCGGTTGATGATCGAGGCCCTGGATCAAACTGACACGAACGTCTATGTCAGCAAGGTGACCGTCAACGGTCGAACCCTCGATCGACGATACATCACCCACTCCGAGATCGTTAACGGCGGCAAGATCGTCTTTCACATGAGCGAGAAACCCGCATTTTAGTTCACTTGAGAACTTAAACCAGCGTCAGATACATACGTCCTAATGCAAAGATCAGGAGTATCACGAGCACGATAATGGTCCCGACGATCTGCGAACGCGATAATCTCATTTGGCCTCAAACAGATGCATTGGATTGATCTTGAACTGCAGCATATTGGCGGTCTCGCGTCCGCCGTCACCGCCCTTTCGCTGCATTGTTATGCGGCCGATCTTCAGGTTGCCGGCACGCGTCATCTCGACTTTCCCTTCGGCAAAATGCCGTACCGCTTCGCGAGAAGATCTTATAACCCATCTCGGCTTATCGGTAGCCTTGAACGCCACCATCATCCAGCCCGCGGCGTCGGCACCGTCACCCTCGATCAGGTCGGAGACGATCATTTCCTTGTTAGCCGCAAAGAAATCGATCACCGCCGTTTTCTGAGCCGGTTCGAGTTCGTTGAGGAACATCCGGCGTCGATCCCGAGAAGGCTTATTGGGCGGGACCTCACCTAGATACAGCTTCAAAGCTGCAACGACATCCGTCGGCATATTCCACTTTTTCGCATAGTTTACCAGCCAGCGTTTATCGATCTGGTTAAAGCCATTAGGCGAACTTACGAGCTTTATAGAGATTCCTTCTACTGCCTCTCCCTCGCCTGAGTTCTCTTCTCCGCGTCTCTGCGTCTCTGCGGGAGATCTCTTTGTATTTACCCGGATCCGCACTACAACATCCGCCTTCTCCCCATGCGGCTTTGCGGCCCGGACCGATTCAATATCGGCAAGCTTATAATTCATCGCCGCCAGCCACGCCCGCGCATCGGCGTCCGTACGCCAATTGTTAAATTTGTCGCGGATATCGTCCTCATTCTTAAACCCCGCCTTCGCCGTCCGCGAACCCTGCTCCACCTTGCTCGCCTGCGGCGCTTGGCCAAAGACATAACTACTGCACGCGACGCCAACCAGAATCCACACCACGCCCGATCTAAGTATCCAGCGTGATCTAAGCATCGAGAGCCCCCTAACAAAACTCTGCGGCCGATCGGGCATAATTACAGATGATAATACGTATACCTCTGAGTATTATCAACGGCATTAGTGAATAGTGAATAGTGAATAGTGACAGGAAGGTCAATCACTCATTACCATTCTTCATTCTCCACTTTCCATTTTCCACTTTCCGCTATCCTGACCTCCTGTTTTTGTACCACGCCCGGACAAGAAAATCGCCGTAACCCCTGTTTACAGTTGTGCTTACAGTTGTACCGCGTGTACCACGAATTTTTCATAAATTGTGTATTACAAGCGGTGGCAGTGGGCAGTGAATAGTGAATAGTGACCGGAAGGTCGCTCTTTTTCTTTACCAATTCTTCATTCTCCACTATCTTGACCCCCTGTTTTTGTACCACGCGCGGACAAGAAAATCGTTATAACCTCTTCTTGCCGTTGCACTTATAGGCTTACCGCGTGTACCACGCATTTTTAGTGAACGGTAATACTATGTAATACACGAGGATCCAGGGGCTAAATCCTTAGCCGTCAGTGAACTGGGCTGCATGCCGCCAGAGCCATGCAGCCCGGTCCACATTCTAACCAAAATCTCGATTCCCAAAAACCTGCTTTTCAAAGATCTTCGGACGAGTCCGAGCGTGTCATTTATAGCACACTATTGCATCTATCATCAATATTTTTCCGAGAATCCGTTGGATTTTCCCAGAGATACACTTCAAAAACGGCACAACCCGCGATAGACTTGAGAAACATTTGAGAACGCCCCTCGGCTCGGTTAAGGAGGGAATGATGAAGGTGTTCAAAATGAAACAACTAATTTCTGCTCTCATAATAGGCATCTCCTTTATGCATCTGAGTTGTGCGGCGCAAGTTAAGATGGGAAACGCGGAGATCCCGGTTCCGACTGGTTGGAAAAGGATAGTCGACGACAGAGAGCGGATTAACCTTCTATCGCCAGACGAACGGCAACAGGCGACAATATCGGTCATGAACTTTGATTCAGTCTCGACGTTCGAAGATTTCAAGCGTGCGTGCGAACATCGCTTGAAGGCTGAAAGGACTGAAGCCTCTGAGGTTTCGATAACTGCCGATGAGCCGTTCGTCGACGCGGATAAATTCGGGATGTACTTCTCCGGCACCGAAAAGGCTATGGGCCGATCATTCTCGGGTTACCTAGTACAAAAAGATAAGCAATTAATCACCATCTATGTCGAAAGCATCGGCCTGGATTCTAAGGTGCATCTTCAAGCGTTCGAGAGATTTGTAAAAGGGCTCAAATGGCGATGACGTAACAGCGATCCTCGAAAGTTTAGAGCAGAAAAGGCATGAGCGAAACAGCCACCATGATCTCTGCACACATCGGCGCCATCGAAACCGCTCGTCGTGGTTCTTGAATCGAAGTTAAAACCCTTTCGAGGTGACGTATAATCGGATGTGTAATGAAATATTTTCTGCTCGCTCCTATCTTCCTCCTCTCGATTATCCCTACTTGGGCTCAAGACGATTTTCGAATCACTACACTCTATTCCAAGTATGATTTTATCGCCAAACCGTCAAACTGTAGAGATGATTGGCGTGGCAGAATGTGTAATGAGACGATCCAACTGTTTCGGAAGAGGGCCCGCAACCCGTTTCAAATAATTTCCATCCGTGCCGGTGACGAACCCCCGATCTTTGGCGACTTCAATTTTGACGGCCACGAAGATATTGCGATTTGCGATGGCACTAATGGAGGGTATATTACGGCATCGTATCGCGTTTATCTTTATTCGCCAAAGCAAGGCAAATTCGTTTTTAATTCATCCTTTACCGCGTTGTCGCAAGGCCCGGAGATGGGATTCTTTGACGTCGATAAGCGAAATAAGACACTAACAACTTCTACTATGATGGGCTTCGGCCACTTCACCCAACGGAAATACGACGTCTATCGCGGAAAGCCTCGCCTGATCTACGAAAGAATCCATGATGAATCGAGCGCGGGGGGGATATGGGCGATCATAACTACGAAGAAACTAATAGGGGGTAAGTGGCGGACTTGGAAAAAGCGGGAAAGGCTTTCGCAAACTTCGGTCACATTAGATCACGAACGTTTGTGGGCGACACAGATTCATTAATGTTCGCTTGAGAACGGCGCCCGCCGTGACTATTCCATTGATCCGCGAGATGCCGCCGCAGATTCTAAAGCGTCGTCCAAGCCCGTCGATGGTAGCCGACTGCGTCTTCAACCCCATGATGGCCATGAAAAAGATCCACATAGCCGACCTCGAAGCATCACCGCGTGGTTAGAATTGAATAGAGATATGAGCTTCAAATGCCATACATGTGACGAGACGCACGAGGGCTTGCCGCACATAGGGTGTGATTATCCAGACCCCTATTTCGGCATACCTGAGGATGAACGCGACCAACGGGTTTTTCTCACTTCAGATCTTTGCAGTATCGATGACGAAGACTTTTTCATTCGGGGCGTCATCGATATTCATGTCCACGGAGAAGACCATTCCTTTGGGTTTGGTGTTTGGGTTTCGCAAAAGAAAGAGAACTTCCAGACTTATAAAGACAACTTCGAATCCGACGAGATCGGACCATTCTTTGGGTGGCTCTCGAATCGCTTAGGTTGTTATGACGAGGACACGACTTGTCTAAAGACGATGGCGCACTTTAGGAGCGACGGCCAGCGACCTTATATCGAATTGGAGCCGACCCATCACCCATTAGCGATCGATCAACGTGACGGGATCACTCTTGAACGGGCTTGGGAGCTTGTTCATCATTACATGGGATCATAAGAATATCATGAGCGATACAGCTAACTTAATTTCCGCTTTGGGCACGGCCCCCGGCGTGATCATACCTTTGATCCGTGAGGTGCCGCCGCAGATCCTGAAACGTCGTCCGGCCCCGGCGAAATGGTCGGCGTACGAGCACGCCATTCACCTGTCGCAATCCGACGTCGCGTTTCGAGCAAGACTCGATCTGATCTTGTCCACACCAGAGCCATTCATTGAGGTGATAGAAAATTCCGCCGAGGACGAAGCGGGAGCAATGCTCGAGATCGATCTTGACGAAAGCCTCGAAAGATATGTACGCGAGCGAGCCGCTCTCGTCGAAAGGCTGCAGCAGCTATCACCAGCCGAATGGCAAAAAACCGCCGTCCACGAGGCGTTCGATCATTATTCGGTCTTCATCATGTTTCGACACCTATACGTCCACGAGATGCACCACGCTTACCTACTCGAACAATTGCTGCTCAAGAATGATTGGGATCAGGGAAAATGATCGCGGCCTTCAGGGTTGTCGGTCGCATCTTGAGAGCGCAGAGAATATGATAGGTGGCATTCTGCTTGTAATCGAAGCACATTTTGGAGTACGTTATCTGCATTTGGCTTTCCGGCTTACCATTCATTGAGCGCCTTATGAAAATAACAGCATCTTTCATTGTCATACTCTCGCTTGCAGCGGCAATTTTCGGACAGAGCGGCGAACGTCAACAGTTCATACGGGTAGAAGCTCCGCTGATCGCGCTGACGAGTGTGCGGATCATCGACGGAACCGGGGCATCTCCGCTCGAAGACCAGACGATCCTGATAAGCGGGGGCAAGATCGATCTGATCGGCCCTACCGCGGCGACGACCTTTCCAGCCGATGCCAAAGTGATCGATCTAAAAGGCTACACGGTCATGCCCGGCCTTGTCGGGATGCACAATCATCTATTCTTCCCGATGGGCGGTTCGCCTCCGATCTATTCGGATATGGCGATCAGCTTTCCGCGGCTCTATCTGGCCATGGGCGTGACGACCATCCGCACGACGGGCAGCGTCGCTCCTTACACCGACCTCGAAGCCAAACGCATGATCGACGCAGGCCGAATGATCGGGCCCAAAATGCATGTGACGGCGCCGTATCTCGAGGGAAAGGGAGCGTTTACGCCGGTAATGCGCGAACTCACCGGCGTGGCCGACGCACGGCAAATGGTCAATTACTGGGCCGACGCGGGCGCCACCTCGTTTAAGGCCTATATGAATATCTCCCGTGCCGAACTCCGTGCCGTTGTTGAGGAGGCTCATAAACGCAAGCTCAAGGTAACGGGCCACCTTTGTTCGATAGGCTATAAGGAAGCCGCCGAGATCGGGATCGACAACCTGGAACATGGCCTTTTTGCTAATTCTGAATATGTCGCCAACAAGAAGGCCGATGAATGTCCAAACGGAGTTTCCGCGAGCCTACAGAGTCTGGACATCAACGGCCCGGAGGTCAAGGAAACGATCCGCACGCTGGTGGCCAAGAATGTAGCCATCACGTCAACCCTTCCGGTTTTCGAAGCAAGCGCCCCCATAGCCCAAAGTGGCATCGGCGCGGCGAGAGCATTGCTTAACCCCCGGATGCTCAACGTAATGTCAACTGACGCCCGCGTCCGCTACCTTTCGGCACGAGCGAGGATACCGGCCAATTCCCCGACGCCCGCACTACTTCGCAAGGCGATGGATTTTGAACGGCTATTTGTCCAAGCGGGAGGACTGCTGATCGCCGGCCTCGATCCGACGGGAAACGGAGGCGTCGTGGCCGGTTTTGGGGATCATCGGGAGGTCCAACTTCTCGTTGAGGCAGGCTTTACAACCCTTGAAGCGATCAGGATCGCAAGTTTTAACGGAGCAAAGTTCCTTGGAGAGGATTCCCGCATCGGATCTATCGCCATAGGGAAACAGGCCGATATGATGGTGATCAAAGGTGATCCGTCGAAGGACATCTACGACATCGAAAAGGTCGAGTTCGTTTTCAAAGATGGCGTTGGCTGGGATACAGAAAAACTTATCCAATCGGTCCAGGGATTGGTGGGAATTCGTTAGTAGATGACCGAAAAAGACCTGATCATCGTGCAGATCGAGCAGGCTTTCAGGCGAAAGTCCTGGCATGGCACCAACTTGCTTGGCTCTATTCGTGGAATCGACGAGGTTATTGCTTCCTGGCGACCTGCTCCGGATCGTCACAATATCTGGGAATTGATCGTCCACGCCGCATACTGGAAATACTCCGTTTACCGCCGTTTTGTGGGGGATCCGAAGATCAAGTTTGCGTTGAAAGGCTCTAACTGGCTGCAACGCCCCTCGGTCGCGGCGGACGATAGTCTTAGGTTGGATATGCGGCTTTTGAAGAATTATCACGAGCTTCTGATAGCTTCGATCACTGAGTTCAATGACGACTTTGGACGAGTTCCCAAAGGCAGCGGCACTTCGTTTCGAGATCTGGCGATCGGCGCCGCTGCCCACGATCTGTACCATGCTGGTCAGATCCAACTAATAAAACGGCTGTCTCCGGCTCCGGCGAGGGCGGGGAAAAATTAAGGTTCCACAGCGCGGCAACGGTGGTATTATAGGCCATATACGAGGGAGGCAAAGGCCATGTTTTACAGCAGGATCCTGTTAATTCTATTCGTCGTTCTCCTAAACGGGGCTGTCATTGCACAGATACACATGACTCCGACCCCGACCCCGAGGCCGGGGTCGCGACAGGCCAACCTGCCAGGCGTTAGTGCGGATAGCGAAAAATACGACGTACTGCGTTCCATCGAGATGATGGTCCCAAAGAATCGCGCCGGAGCTCATCCGCTCCTTGATCCCAAAAAAGGCATCTATCGCAAGCCGGGTAAAGAAGAGGTCAAAGTCCTGGCTGTTGAAGAACCGCTGTTGGTTAGTTACGCTGAGTTTTTAAAGAAGCAGAATACGGGAATCGTGAAGCTTAACGCAGAATCCTCTTGCATTTCGGATGCAGATGTTGTCGTTGCGAGCGATGTCTGCAGCCCCTTTAAGATCCCGGGC
>JBGTBC010000262.1:0-16079 GCA_041749555.1 Pyrinomonadaceae bacterium
TTGTAAAGACTCTATCAGGATGAATGACCCCTGTCACCGCATATCCAAATTTCATCTCCTGGTCATCCACCGAATGGCCGCCTATAACGACAACGCCCTCCGCATTCATCGCACGCTGGCCTCCAGCTAAGATCTCACCAAGTACTTCCCAATCGCCTTTTTGCGGGTAACAGACAATTGACAGGGCCGAGATCGGTGTACCACCCATAGCGTACACGTCGTTAAGAGCGTTGATCGCGGCTATATGGCCGTAAGTTGCCGGATCGTCAGCTACCGGTGTGAAAAAATCCACAGTCTGCACCAGCGCGGTGTCGTCAGAAAGGCGAAATACTCCCGCATCGTCGGATTTATCAAAACCGACGATCACATTTTCGTTATTCTGAGCCGGAAGTTTGCTCAAAACTTGAGCAAGATCGCCTGGTGCGAGTTTAGCCACTCAACCCGCGCAGGCGACCATTTCCGTCAGCCGCTTTTGCATTCACGTAACTCCTTTTATTTCTTCACTAACAACTGATAAATCCTATCGAGATCGTCTGTACTGTAATATTCGATCTCGATCTTTCCACCGGAACCTTTTTTCCCGGGATGGATCTTGACGTTGGTACTAAGCGCCCTCATCAGCTTGGTTTGGGCCGCTTTGACGTTGGCATCTTGCTCACTCGCCGGGGCTTTGGACCCAGTACCTGGCGTCACGCCGGCACGAGCCCGCTTTACGGCTTTTTCGGTCTCGCGGACGCTCCATCCATTCTCAATGGTCGCCCGTGCGACCGATCGCTGGACCTTAGGGTCATCCGACATGAGCAAAGCCCTGCCGTGACCGGACGAAAGCCGGCCGTCCTCAATAGCTGTCTGCAGGTCATCGGGCAGGCGGAGAAGACGCAGCGATGTTGTCACAACAGATCGCTCCTTGCCTACTTGGTCCGCTACCATCTCTTGCGTAAGCCCAATAGAATCAATGAGTTTACGATAAGCTCTGGCCTCTTCGATAGGATTGAGTTCTTGTCTTTGAATATTCTCGACTAGAGCAAGCTCGAGAAGCTTATCGTCAGCGACCTCTCGCACGACCGCCGGTATCCGACGTAATTCGGCACGCTGCGCCGCCCGCCAACGTCGTTCGCCGGCGACGATCTGATAACTGC
Organism: Pyrinomonadaceae bacterium; assembly: GCA_041749555.1. Lineage (GTDB taxonomy): Bacteria > Acidobacteriota > Blastocatellia > Pyrinomonadales > Pyrinomonadaceae > OLB17. Next base: position 1,140 of record JBGTBC010000262.1, read on the forward strand.
CACCGACCTTTCGCACCACTATTGGCTGAACGATCCCGTTAGCGCGTATTGAGCGGGCCAGTTCTTCCAGACTCTCTTCGGCAAATCGTGTCCTAGGCTGTTCAGGATTAGGTTCGATCAGATCTATATCGATCTCGTGGGCCCCTCCACCTTGGCCTGACATCGGGGTTTCTTCGCCAAGTAGAGCACTGAGGCCGCGTCCTAGTGTTTGTCTAGCCATTAGCGAGTATCTCCTTTGCAAGCTGCACATAACTCGCGGCCCCGCGGGAACGCGGATCGTACAGCAGGATCGGCTTTCCAAAACTTGGAGCTTCGGCGAGCCTTACATTTCGGGGAATAACAGTTTTCAACACTTGTGATCCGTAAAAATCACGCAGGTCTTTAGCAACAGCAGCCGACAGATTGGTCCTTTCGTCGTACATGGTCAATAAAAGGCCCTCAATTGCCAAATCAGGATTCAATTCCCTCCGTATCCTCGCCAGGGTGTCGAAAAGCTCGGTTACACCTTCCAACGCATAATATTCACACTGGATCGGGACGAGCAGCGAATCGGCAGAGGTTAACCCGTTGATCGTCAACAAGCCCAGGGATGGAGGGCAGTCGACAATAATATAGTGAAAATAGTCTCTGAGGTCAGTCAGCAGCTCTTTTAGGGCGTAACTGCGGTTCTTTGTTTCGACCAGTTCTATTTCTGCTCCAGCGAGGTTCTTGTCCGACGGCAATACCCACAGAAGTGGAATTTCAGTCGGCAATACCATTTCCCGGGCTGAATCTCCCCGTATCAAAGCATCGTAAAGTGTTTTGCGCCCGGAATTTCGGGTTATTCCTGCCCCCGATGTTGCATTTGCCTGTGGATCTGCGTCTACAAGTAATACTTTTTTCTCCTCGGCGGCCAGTGCGGCGGCGAGATTTACCGCCGTCGTTGTTTTTCCGACGCCGCCCTTTTGATTTGCTACCGCGATGATCTTTGCCATTGATACTCTACGAAGTTACTAACGTACCATAGCAAACGCGCGATTCCGAATAAGGATGTGGCACGTACCACATACCGGCAAATGTGGCACGTACCACATTTCTATCTTGAAACGATCTCGGAGGAGGGTTTTGCGGATAAATGTACCAAAACGCTGGATATTGCGGCGGGCGTAAGCCCCACTACAGAGCGAACCTGGGCAAAATTACTCGGCCTAGCGCGCTCCAGCCTTTCGATCATTTCATTCGAAAGGCCGCCGATCGTGCCGAAACTGAAACCTTCAGGCACCTTTAGCGTGTCGTGGTGGTTTATCCTCTCATTAGCAAGTCTTTGCTTGTCTATATATCCGCTGTAGAGCGAATCGGCGAGAGCGGTTTCGAGATCAGCGATCCGCACTTCACGACGGATGTCGTCAGGGAGAATGCGGTAGACCAGCTCGGAATTCACCCTTTCTCTCATCGCCAATTGGCCCAAAGATATAGAATCACCGAGATCTATACCGAGTAATTGGGAAATGCCGGCATATTCAACCGAAGACCTTTTGAATCTTGTAAATTCAAGTGCGTTACGAACCTTGGCGATGCGATCCCGTTTGGCGTTAAATCTATCCCATGAACTGTCGTCGACAAGTCCAATCTCACGACCCCGACCGGAAAGCCGCTGGTCTGCATTATCGTGGCGCAGCGTCAAACGGGCTTCCGCCCTCGAGGTGAAGAGCCTGTAAGGCTCATCGACACCGTGACGGATCAGATCGTCCGTCAGTACTCCGATATAAGCTTCATCTCGCTGCAAAATAAAGGGTTTACGCCCTTCCACTGCCAGTGCTGCGTTGATCCCCGCCATCAACCCCTGACACGCCGCTTCTTCATAACCGGTTGTGCCATTTATCTGTCCCGCAAGAAAAAGGCCTTTCATTCTGGTGGATTCCATTGTCGGCCGCATCTCTCTGGGATCTATAAAGTCATATTCGATTGCGTAACCAGGCCGGACCATCTCGACGGAACCAAACCCGTCGATCATTCTCAGCAATTCCAACTGCAAAGTGGAAGGCAAAGAAGTCGAAAAGCCATTTAAATAAACCTCGTTGGTGTTATTCCCCTCGGGTTCGAGAAAGAGCTGGTGGCGATCCTTATCAGCAAATTTTACAACTTTATCTTCTATCGATGGGCAATAACGGGGTCCTATACCCGTTATCTTTCCGGAGTAGAGTGGCGACTGATGCAGATTGTCACGGATCGCCTGATGCAGCCGGGCGCTCGTATAGCCAATAAAGCATTGGATCTGATCCTGCGTAATGCTTTCGGTAGAGAAAGAGAACGGCACCGGCTTTTCGTCCGGCGGCTGCGGTTCGAAGGCTCCCCAATCGATAGTTCGGCCGTCGAGCCGTGGCGGCGTTCCGGTTTTTAGACGGCCAACGGGAAAACCGTGCCGCTTAAGACTTTCGGCAAGTTCGATCGACGCAGGTTCGCCGGCGCGGCCGGCTGAATACGTTTTACGACCCGCATGGATAGTGCCATTCAGGAAAGTGCCGGTTGCGATGACGACAGCCTTGGCACCCAATCGACGCGAATCCTGCATTTCAACACCCGTAACTATATTATTCTCAACAATTACATCGATAACCGTTCCCTGTCTAAGATGCAGATCAGATGTTGCCTCCAGTACCCGGCGCATCTCGGTCCGGTAAAGGCTCCTGTCAGCCTGAGCTCGGGGCGACTGAACAGCCGGGCCGCGTGACCGGTTGAGGAGGCGGAACTGGATGCCCGTACGGTCAATAACGCGTCCCATTATTCCGCCCAATGCATCGATCTCGCGAACGACATGGCCTTTAGCTATACCGCCCACGGCCGGATTGCAGGACATTTGTCCTATGAAGTCGAGATTGATCGTGACAAGTGCTGTTCGCGCACCAAGACGCGCGGATGCAGAAGCGGCCTCACAGCCCGCATGTCCCGCACCTATAACGATCACATCAAAAGTCTCGTCAAACATATCGAATCGGATCCCCCGGAAGAGATCAAACCAAATATTCTAACTCATTTCGAGAGGCTGTACCAGAAAATGAGGTTCTTGAGGGTCAGTACGGGACAGGCCCGCAAAAGCGTGAAATATTTCGCGGCAGGTTGAAGAAAAGTCCCCTTTTATATGCAATCCCCACAAACGTCTATGGGTTTCTTCCCGTTCCTTCGCCGTTTCACTTCGCTTGGGGTAGGGTACGCGGGTTGCATAACCCATTTAGAATAGGTGGTTATTTTGAGCTTCCGAGCAATCGATCTGTGTACTTTTACGCAAGGAAGTGAATGAGTTTAATATGGCAGTCGTATCTTCAATGATGGTCGGGGAGCGTTTTATGGTGGACCACAAAATCGGTGCCCTTAAAGAATTGCCGGATATAGCTCCGGGCGAACATTTGATCGCGGCATTTACTGGTAATCCTGAGGGCCCAACGCTTATAGCTGTTGGAGGGCTTCACGGGAACGAGTCTGGCGGAGTGCTTGCCTTAACAAATCTTTCCAGGCGGCTTCATGGGATGGAGGAAGAGCTTCATGGGCGAATCTATTTTATAGCCGGAAACACAAGAGCCCTAGCCAAGGGCGTCCGATTTATAGATTACGATCTCAACCGCAGCTGGACCACAAAAAATCTTTCGAGTGCCGGCTCCAAAGGCTTTTTAATGACCTCAGAAGGGTCGGAGTTAACAGAACTTAGCCAGTTAATAGACAGCATTTTAATAACCGCACAGGACGAGGTTTATGTGCTTGACCTACACTCTACATCAGCCGAGGGCGTACCATTTGCGACCGTTGGAGACACGATGAGAAACCGGCATTTTGCCCGAATGTTCCCGATCTCGATAATTCTCGGGATCGAGGAACAACTCGACGGGACCATGCTCGAGTATCTGAACAATGCTGGGGCCGTGACCCTGGGCTTTGAGGGCGGACAACATTATTCCCCTGAAACTGTCGCAAATCACGAAGCTCTTGTCTGGACGGCCATGGCTAATACAGGGATCGTTTCCGAGCGGAGCGAACTAAAACCGCAACGTGATCACCTAGCAAGATCGCAAAAATTAGGGAAGATCTTCGAAATTCGATATCGCCACGCGATCACCGGGGAAGACAAATTTGAGATGGACCCCGGATTTAATAATTTCGACCCCATTGTCCGTGGACAGGCGATCGCTCGTGATAAGAGAGGGCCTGTAACAGCCGTCGAATCCGGACTCTTGCTGATGCCGCTGTATCAAAAGCTTGGTGAAGATGGGTTCTTTATAGGCCGTCGGGTGGCTTCATTTTGGTTAGAGATTTCCGCCATTCTCCGGCGCTTGAATGTTCAGGAGCTGGTTTCTTTTCTGCCTGGCGTACGCCGTGATCCCAATGATCACGAAACACTTATTGTCAATACCCGTGTCGCACGGATTCTCCCGCTTCAGGTATTCCACCTGCTTGGGTTTCGCCGCCGCCGATGGAGCGGCGACAAATTAGTTGTAAGCCGGCGCAGGCATGATTCGATCAGTCCATTCGTGTCCCGAGGAGAGAAGTAAAGTGGGCGAACAGAAAGTAGCAACAGAATACGACGAGACTCAAATGAGGGCATTCACACTCGGAGTCCTGAATGATCTCCAGGCAATGCAGACAATGCTAGAAGGTGGGATGTTCGAGGAAAATGTGAGACGTATCGGGGCGGAGCAGGAGATGTTTCTGGTCGATTCGGCGATGCGGCCAGCTCCGATTGCGGCGGATGTGATCAGCAATGCCCGGGATGGCCGTCTAACAACCGAACTCGGCAAATTCAATCTCGAAGCGAATCTTACTCCTCGAACCTTCGGCGGAGACTGCCTGAGGCTTCTGCAGGAAGAACTGGAGGAGATCCTGGCCATTGTACGGAAGGCGGCATCTGGTCTTAATGGTGGAGTCGTCCTCGCGGGTATACTTCCGACGATACATCTATCGGACCTTACAAAAGACAACATGACACCTCTGCCGCGGTATCACGAACTCGACCGGGTTGTGACGATGCTCCACGGGCAGAATCGTGTCATCCAAATAAAGGGGCTCGACGAACTCCAGCTTACCCTTCAGGACACGTTTATCGAGTTCTGTAACACAAGTTTTCAGGTCCATTTGCAGGTCGGGGCCCGTGAATTCGTGCGTTATTACAACTGGGCCCAGGCTATCTCGGCTCCGGTGCTGGCATCGGCTGTAAATTCGCCTCTGCTCGTCTCACACCGCTTGTGGCACGAAACCCGCATTGCTCTTTTCCAGCATGCGATCGATACAAGGTCGCTCGTTCATAAAGAACGGAGCCAGCCGCCCCGCGTTAATTTCGGCGAGAGATGGGTCGACGAATCAATATTAGAGGTGCTGCGTGAGGATGCCGTGCGATTTAGGATCCTGCTTACCCAGGCCGTGGAAGAAAATTCCCTCGAGGTCCTGGCAAAAGGTGGTGTTCCAGAGCTCTCGTCGTGGCGGCTTCATAACGGTACGATCTGGCGCTGGAATCGGCCCTGTTATGGAATCGTCGAAGGCAGGCCAGGATTACGTATCGAGGCGAGATACCTTCCGGCAGGGCCATCGGTCGTTGATGAGATGGCGAATGCGGCATTTTTTTTGGGATTGATGACGGAGCTGCCGGAAGAATTTGGAGACATTACGCAGCATATGTCATTCGATGATGCGAAAAACAGCTTTTATAATGTTGCGCGCTATGGACTCAACGGGCAGATCCGCGGGCTCGACGGAAAAAGCCGTCGGGTAGGACGCCTCATAGTTGAGGAGTTGCTGCCCCGGGCACGGGCCGGCCTGTCGCGAGCAGGGATCGACGAAGCCGACTCAGAACGTCTCCTGGACATTATTGAGCATCGGGTGAAAGCGGAAAAAACCGGCGCATGCTGGATGATAGACTCCCTGGCCGCAATGGATAAACGGGCGAAATCAAATGTGAAAATGCGTACTTTGACGGCCACTATGAGATCGAATCAGGAGAAGGGTTCGGAGCCGGTACATCTCTGGCCGCTCGCACGGATCCCTGAACAGTCAGAATGGATCGATAATTACAAAACCGTTGAGCAGTTCATGGCTGTGGATCTATACACCGTCCGGCCTGAGGACATCCTGGATCTTGCCGCAAACCTTATGCACTGGCGGCATGTTCGGCACGTGCCGGTCGAGGATGACGCCGGCCATCTGATCGGTATCGTGTCCCATCGAGATCTTTTGGAATTGTTCGCTCACGGCAAAATACACGGGCCTGCGCATATGATCATACGTGATGTTATGAAGACGGACCTCATTACGATACGGCCGGATACCCCGACGCTCGAGGCATTGGAATTAATGCGTGAGAAAAGAATCGGGTGTTTGCCGGTAGTGAAAGATGACAAGCTCGTAGGAATAATAACTGCTTACGACTTCCTGACTGTTTCCGCAAAATTGCTTGAAGAAAAACTCGGTTATGTACTGATCAAATAAGACCCGCATAAACTGAAAGACCATGGAAAAGGCCCGCAGCCATCTCGTTTTGTGTGCGAGCCACTAAGTGCGTCAGCGCACCGACATTGGGACGCCCTATCGAGTAAATTAATGGCAGCAATAAGAATTAAAAAACTTGCCTGAACGACCAGCGATCCATAAAGTTTCACAGGCAAAAAAGGGGAAACCCGCCGGCAGGAGTTCGACAAAGGTCGAGTCTCGGGAGTAAAAGGCCCAATCTAACTTGAATAGTTCTTCGAGATTTCAACGATTGGAACAAAGGTTGCCAGACCCGTCTTGACGTCTTCGAAAGAGAGAGCGAGCTAGTGAACAATTATTGGATCGAAAGCGGCCTGCCATTGACCGGATTGGGTCTGAATTGTCGCGGCCCTTTGCAATTTCACGATCCCATAAGATCGAGTCGATCTTTCCGACGTTGATGCGTGAAGACAAGCGCGAAAATACTCGCACGTTTACGATAAATGCCGCGGAAGTTTCACGCGAAGGGTGAGCAATTTTATGCTGAAGGCTGATTCCTCCGGATTTTTGCGTAAATGCCGAAGAGGAACGCGGTTTGCTCTAAATGTAAGCGAATACATCGTAATGCGGTGAATCGATTTCGCCGACCGCTGGAAATAGATTATGAGAGGCATACACGACTTGCGGATCCAGGACAAATGCCGGGACTGCGGATTACAAAACGAAAATTCCTTTTGCCAACTTCCTGCCTCGGATCTTCGTGAGTTCGAGAGCCTAAAGATAACGAGGGCGTACCCGAAAGGTGCCACGTTGTTCAACGAGGGGCAGCCGTCTGACGCTGTTTATATGCTTTGCCAGGGAAAGGTCAAGCTCTCGACGTGTTCACAGGAAGGCAAGATAATAATTCTGGGTATCGCCGAGCCGGGCGAAGTGTTGGGCCTCAGTGCCGCTATAAATGGAGTGGATTATGAAACCACGGCCGAAGTCCTCGAATTGTGCCAGGTCAACTATATCAAGTCGGTTGACCTCTTGCGTTTTATGAAAGAACATCCCGAAGCAGGATTGAATGCGGCCAAACAATTAAGCCGGAATTACCAAACAGCCTATCTTCAGATATGCTCGCTCGGGCTCTCGGATTCGGTTGCCGATAAGTTGGCCAAACTGTTTCTTGGATGGAGCGGTAACGGGTCCGGCTCCAACGGAAGGATCCACTTAAAGAACTTCTTCACCCACGAGGAGATGGCCGAAATGATCGGAACTTCGCGGGAAACTGTTACAAGGGCTCTCCGATATTTTCGTGAGCAAGAAATCGTAACGCTTAAGGGATCAGACCTTTTTATACACGACCGAAAAAGATTGAAAGCAGTCATAGGCTCACGATGCGGGCTGCGGGGTGATATGTGATGGGCGTCACCTTTGATTGTGACGCTCGTCCTATTTGAAAATTCAAACAGAGATCAATAATCGCGCCAACCGGAGGATCACGGATGACGAGCGCGGATGACAAAATCGAAGGTTCTATATGTCATCTCTGTGATCAACTGCTCGCGGGCTTCCTTCCGGGAGACCGCCGGGCACTCTTGAGGTTAAAGAAACGGATAAGCCTCAAGCCCGGAAACTTTCTTTTTAAGGCTGGAGAACAACCGGGCAGGATTTTTGTTCATCGGCGTGGGGTCATCCAAACGATCCCGACATGGGGATCCAAAGAATGTGTCGACAGGCACGCGGCAGGATCCGAGATCGTTTATGGGCTGGCCGAAACTCTCTCAGGAAAGGGTTTTGATTTTTCGATCAAGTCGATCTCGAGCACTGAATTTGACGTGATCGACAAGGATGACTTTTTTGATTTTATGAGGCACCGGCCAGAATTGATACAGAAGCTTTCGGCAGGTCTCAGTACTCTTTACGGACGAGCTTTGCGCAAGCTCAGAAAACAATGAATGAGCGAGATATGAAAATGGGCGGCAAAAGAAACCTGCAATTGGCGTCTTGGCCAGTATTTTTGCCAACCAAACTTATTTTAATAATTACTGCTATGTGACCGCGCGCACATCATGGCGGGTTTCTTATCTGTTAGGATGGACGCGTCACGGTGCAGTATAACTGACGTTTTAGTATTCATAAGCAATTAACGGGAGGCATTTATGGCTTCAACAAATAAATTAAAGATGGTACTGCTCGCATTATTTTCTCTGGCCGTGTTCGGCTGGGCGATCTCATCAACCTTATCCCCCGCACTAGGCGTTTCCGTGGAAGGCGAATCTGCCACCCTCGGAACGATCGCCGGAGGGAACCTTGATGATTATGTCGGCAGCGAAACCTGTAAGGCCTGTCACGAAGATCAGTTTAAGAATTTCGCGAACACGGTTCATGGCAAGGTTGCGGAAACAAAGCGATGGAAAGATCAGGCGCAGGGTTGCGAATCTTGTCACGGCCCCGGAAAGGAGCACGTCGACCGAGCCGGCGATAAGACAAAAATAATTACTTTCAAAAACCGTTCCGCCAAAGCGAATTCTCAAACATGTATAGCCTGCCACTCGCAGACCAGCACTCATGCCACATGGCGCGGCAGCAAACACGAGTCTGCAGGTCTTTCCTGCCTGGATTGTCACAGTGTCCACCATTCGCCGGGGGCCAAGGCATCAGAGTTTGCCCCGTTCGCAAACTTGGAAGCAGAGACAAAACTACTGAAAAAACGGACCGAGAACGAAACCTGTTATCAGTGTCACAGCGATGTGCGTAAATCGGAGTATCAACGCTCGACCCACCTTTTCAAGAACGAGAATCGTGAATCGAAAATGACGTGCTCTGCATGTCATGACGCTCACGGCTCGGTCGGTGAGAAACTCTTGAAAACTGCGAGCTTGAACGATACTTGCTACACCTGTCACGCCGAAAAACGCGGGCCGTTCCTTTGGGAACATGCTCCGGCACGTGAAAACTGTGCAAATTGTCACAAATCTCACGGTTCGAACCATGCTTCGTTACTGAAGGCCCGGGCTCCGATGCTGTGCCAGTCGTGTCACATGCAGGGACGCCATCAGACCGTCGCGGGTAAACCCAATTCGGCGTTTATGAACAATCGCAATTGTTTAAATTGTCATGCACAAGTCCACGGATCAAACCATCCATCAGGTATCAATTTGCAGCGATGATTCCGCATTGGGCTTTATTGGGCTTTATTGAGGTGAGTATGAGCAAACATATAAGAAATAAATTTAATTGTGGCATAGGACGTCTTCTGGGACTGACAGCCATCCTGTTCCTGCCGACGCTCGTCGGAGCACAAGAGGCGGCACCGGCCGGTAACGGTTTACCCACCGGTGCTGGGCAGGAAAAGCCGCAGGACGATAAAGCTGAAAGTAAGAAGTTGGTCGATAATTTTAGGTTCAATTTCGAGCTTGGCGGTCAGTTGGTCGACGTTTCAGGCGAACGGCCATCTAAGTTCGAGGAGTTTGGCAGAATTCGTGAGGGATTCACGGTTCGCAGATTTCGTATTGCCTCTAATCCGTCCGGATCGCCTGATTTCTTTAGGGTTATCGGCCGCGGTGCCGGCGAGATAGACCAACAATATTTTGTCGATGTTGGACGATACGGCACCTTTAGAACGACGTTTCAGTACGACGGCATGCCGCATCTGTTTTCGGAGGGTGCCCGGACCCTCTACACAGGAGGAAACGGTGTTATCACTGTTCCGGACAGCGTCCGCACTACCCTCCAAAATACACCGGACGCGTCGATCCCGGCCGTCGTTCAAGGCCTCTATGACACTGCGCCCTCGATAAGGATCCAAACAAAACGCCACACGACCAGCTTTGACCAGACAGTGCAACTCACAAAAGATTGGTCGCTTCGATTCAATTGGATGAGAATTCAGAGAAACGGGGCGGCACCGCTTGGCATTGGCTCCTACGAACGGATCGGAACCTCATCCGGCGACACATTCAGAGTGCATTCGCTTGAGGTTCCGAATGAGGTCGACTTTGTAACAGATCAGGTTACCTTTGGAACGAGCTTTTTGAGACGGAATTGGGGCATCAGCTTTGATTACATATATTCAAATTTCAAAAATGGGAATCCGTCGCTGACATTCGATAACGTATTTCGTATCACGGACCTTCAGGCAACCAGTTCGGGTAATTTTGACAGACAAAAATTTGCCCGTGGTATTTTCGCCAACGCTCCGGGAAACAGTTCTCAGTCGTTCGCTATTTCGGCATTTGTCGATCTTCCGTACAACACACGAGCTGCCGCGGCCCTGGGCTGGAGCTTTGGGCGACAAGACGAGCAATTTGTCCCGTATACACTCAACTCGGCAATTGTAACCGGCGTACCGGCCGGACTGAACATTACTTCGGCTTCATCTTTGCCAAAACAAAATCTGGACGGCCAGGTCGATGTTTTCACGCAGGAATATGTGATCGCATCGAGTCCATGGAAGGCCTGGTCGTTCAACGCTCGTTTCCGTCGTTATGATAACCAGGTAAAGACCGAGGAGATCCTGTTTCCCGGCTATGCCGGATACGGCGAGTCATACTGGCGTTCGAATATCTCGGGCGTACTGATCGCAAACGACCAAAAGTCATTTAATAAATCAAACGTCATTACCGAAGCGGCTTGGGATATCAATAAGGCATTTCGCGTAAAGTTTGAGTATGAATGGGAAGGCTGGGAACGACATCATCGTCAAGCCGAACGAACAAATGAACATTCGTTTTCGACGCAGGTCACGTTCAAGCCGGTTTCTCAGTTTACCAACCGGGTAAGTTACAAATACTCCGACAAAAAGCCCGAGAACTACTACTCGGGACTATTGGAATACTCGGGCCTTCGAATGTTTGATCAGGCCGGAAGAAAGCGGAATGATTTTGACTGGCAATGGCAATGGGCGATACAGCCTAAGGTCGGATTATCCGGAACAGTTGGTTATTTGGATGACGATTACGACGAAAACTTCTTCGGCCTCGTTAAATATACTCAGTGGTACGGCACGGTCGACCTGATGTATATGCCAAAGGACAACATGACCGTCTATGCGACCTATAGCCACGAAAAGTATAAGAATTCGTTAAAGACGATCGCAAAGAGCGGATCCCCGACTTGGAGTCTGAACAATGCCTGGAATCGCGACGAGCGTGATATTTTGGACAACTTTGGCGTCGGTGTCACGACTTATGCAATGAAGGACAAGCTGCTGCTTGATCTTAACTACGTTTACTCGAACGCGAATACCCGGACAACTACTGTAAATCCGGGCGTACCGAACGCAAACACGGTCCTGAGCGCCACCGCCCATCCGTTCCCGGATGTTAAGTCCAGACTCCAGGAGTTTGATTCTGATGTGAGCTATCAGTTCGGCACGAACTGGGGCCTCGGAGTTAGGTACAAGTATCAACCGTACACGTTGGATGATTTTGCATTAAATAGTTTGAGCCCGTATCCGATCAATGACTTACCGGCTGGACAAGACGGCCGACGGTTCTTGTTGCTTGATTCGCGATATTCGAGCCACAAGGCTCATCTATTCACTGTATACATACGTATTGACCGCTAGCATGTGCCGACGGCCATACTGTCGCTCTTCCTGGTTGATTGCACTCGTTCCGTTCGGGACGTGCTTAACTAGTTATGCCCCTGCATGTGATGGCGGTCACAGATTGGCAGGTTTCTTATCTGATAGTATGGGCGCGTCACAGGGCACTATTACTGAAATTACTGTACTCATAAGCAATTAACGGGAGGCATTATGGCTTCAACAAATAAACTAAAGTGGGTACTGCTGGCATCATTTTCGCTGGCAGTTTTCGGCTGGGCGATTTCAGCAACCTTATCGCCTGCACTAGGCGTTTCCGTGGAAGGCGAACCCGCTGCCCTCGCAACGATCGCCGGAGGGAACCCTGACGATTTCGTCGGTAGCGAGACATGCGCAACATGCCACGAAGACCAATTTAAGCAATTTAAGGGAACTAAACACGCCAGGCTTAAAGACATAGCGTCCTGGAAAGATAAGGCGCAGGGATGCGAATCCTGTCACGGAGCCGGGAAGGCTCATGTCGAAGGCGCTGGTGATATCACCAAGATCATTTCATTTCGCAATAAGAACGCCAAAGAAACTTCAGAGACGTGTATGAGTTGTCATTCAGGCAAGGAGACTCACAACAACTTTCGTCGCGGCGAGCACTGGCGTAACGATGTTGGATGTACCGACTGTCACAATGCACACGGAACGACATTAGAGAACCAAAAATCCGGATCTCAGATGTTTGTTAGTCCCTCGACACGCCAGAATCCGGGAACGGCAGTAGAGAATATGCTCAAAACGAGCGAACCTCAACTCTGCTTGGGCTGCCACGTTGAACAGAAACAGCAGTTCGCGAAACCGTTCCGTCACAAAGTTCTCGAGGGGACCATGAAGTGCAGTGATTGCCACAACGCTCATGGCGGTTTCGAGAACAAGCAGACAAAGGTCGCCGTTGGATCAGATCAGTCCTGTGTCCAATGCCATGCTAACAAGTTCGGCCCGTTCGTATTCGAACATGCGCCGGCCAAGCTCGAGGGCTGTGCAGCGTGTCACACGCCACACGGATCGGCCAATCCCAAGATGCTCAAACGATCGTCTGTCCGGCAGATGTGTCTGGAATGTCACACAGGCCTCATCGACACTGCGGGTGAACTTGCCCTTCCGGCCCTGCACAATCAGGCGCAGATACGGTATATGCAGTGTACGGTCTGCCACTCGGCAATTCATGGCTCTAACACCAACTTTTACTTGACCAGATAGGTACCGGAGGAGATATGAATACCAAATATAGAAATTTCATATTGTCAGTCGGCTTAGTCCTGCTGACAGCCGCGGCAACGGCCATGGCGCAATCGCCGGCACCTCAATCGACCCCATCAGATGACGGGTCATCAGAGAGTACGCTGGCAGCAAGCTTCGAATTCGGCGTTCGCGGACTGAAGGCCGAAGGCGACAGAGAAAAATACAAAAGTGATCTGAACTATCGCGCGGGTCTTAGACTGTTCGACTCCAGCCTGTTCTGGGAGGACTCAAGAGGCGACAAGCCTCTTGATTCGGTATTATTCCAATTCGGCGGTTTTGGATCTGACCCACAAGGTAATGTTCGATTCAGCGGAGCGAAAACCGGATTGTTTAAACTGGACACCAGCGTACGGCGGGTCACTTACTACAACAACCTTAAGAACCATGCGCCCCCCTGGTCACAGGCGATACCCACGGAATCCACGCATAAGTTCCTGGACACCAAACACGAGTTTGGAGATATCGATCTGACGATGTTCCCCGAAAGGCAGGACTTTCGTATGCGGTTCGGTTATTCGTTCAACACGATGCGCGGACCTGGGACATGGACGATCCGCTTTCCGTCGATGTCGGGGGCCATTGGATCTCCTACACCGAACTCCTTCAACGTGCGCGGCGACGAGTACATGGCCGACAGTAACTTCAGCTCTAAGGCCAATGACTTTCGAATAGGAGTAGAGGGTAAACTTCTAGGTTTCAACATGGGGTTGAATTACGGTCACCGGCAGTTTAAAGACCAGACCGACTACTTCATCAACAGCCGAAATATCGGCCTGGATCCGACAAATCCAACGACCGGCTACACTGACCAGTTTAACCGGGCCATTCGAACAAAGGGCAACGTGGATTGGACGCAGTACTACATCAACCGAACGTTTGCTGGGAAGTTGGACTTTTCCGGCAGGATCATCTACTCGTCGGCGATCAGCAAGCCGAATGAGATCGATTACGCTCGCGGACGCACGACCAGCCCCGCCAATACCGTTATTGATTCGTATAACTCGAACTTCGGCGGTTCTGTCAAACGGCCGCAGACAAGGGCGGACGTTGGTTTCACGTACAGAGCGAATGAGTGGGTGAGGATCTCGAATACATTCACATTCGATCAGTTTAACAACTCGGGAAATCAGCAGAGCTTAGAACAGATCCTTGGGTCCATAAGGACCGGGAACCCTCCAGTCAACTACACCGGAGCTACTCTCAGTTTGTTCCAATACCGGGCCGACGGGCTGCGTCGGTTGTCCAACTTGACCGAGGGCGACTTTCAGGTTAGTAACAAGTTCTCGTTCAATATCGGCTATCGTTGGACGACCAGGCGGGTAGTGAGGACAAGCTACAACGTGACCAACGGTGTAATCCCCGTGGGAGGGCCAGGATTTGAGGAGATCGACAATACGACTAACTCCTTCATTCTCGGCGCCCGTATCAAACCTACGAGGAATTGGGCGATCTTTGCGAGCCTTGAAAGAGGAAAGAACGACAATGTCTTCATTCGCTTAGCTAATAACGATGTGTTCAACTTCAAAGTCCGGAGCAGGAACTCCTGGGGCCAGAAGTTCTTTCTCAACCTCGCAGTTATTTACAAGGACAATGAGGCTGAGGGTTTATCGACGCCGATCACCGGCACGGGGGGTGTCATTATATTCCCGACCACGCAGACCTTCGCGAGAACCAAGAGCCAGTATTACTCG
>JBGTBC010000263.1:0-2469 GCA_041749555.1 Pyrinomonadaceae bacterium
TAATGATCGCTCGCAGACCAAACACCAATTGAGCCTATCCATCACCCCGCAAGGAACCATCGGCGTACTCCACACTTCGAATCACGATTTTCTCCACATACTGCTCCCGAGAGTTATTATCGCTTTTCGTTGCGTCCAAAATACCGGTCGGTGAAGACGTTGATCGAATTTTCAAAGTCTTCGTTTTGCCGGGGCTAATATTAATTTTGCTTTCGAAACGTCGTCGGCCCACCTCTCGTTCCGTACCAGGCTCGAAGAAAACGTATTCCCATATTAATTTACTTATACTCTTCTTCCCTGTGTTTCTAACCTTTAATTCATAGATGTACGTGGCGATTAGACCGCGAGGTCCTGTGTCGGGCTTAATCGGCCTGACTGGCGGGTTCACGGTCGGCAGACCCCGTTCGATCAATATCTCATTTCTTCGATTAGTTGCTATCCGCTCTCGCTCTGCTTCATCATGCTCCTTTACGGCCTTAAAAGGGTCTTCGTCAATTTTGGGATTCCGAATTTCGGCCCGCCATTTATTCCCAACGATCGTTACTGGAAGGTCCGGTGACAAGTTGTCCTGAGCCTGAACCAAAGTTGTAGAAACAAGGGCCAGAAATGCCAGCGTGCCATTAAGGATGATCATGTTATTTCATAACCCAACCATATGAAGGTACGCGAAAGCAACCATGTTGATCTATTGTCCTTCGCTATTCGACGCTTCTCAAATGGGAAGCAACATCATTTAGATCCGACACTTTTCTCCCGCGGTTTCGCGTTCTTTACATACTTATCGAACCACGAAAGCATTTCGTAAAGCGTGTGTTCCACGGATTCTCTGGCAGCGTAACCATGAGATTCAAGCGGGAGCATCACCAACCGCGCTGTACCTCCGGTGCCGCTTATGGCCGCAAATAACCTCTCCGATTGGATCGGGTAAGTCCCCTGATTGTTGTCGGCCTCACCATGTATGAGCAGTACCGGCTCGTTGATCTTATTCGCGTAGAAGAAAGGCGAAACCTTGCTATAAAGTTCCGGAGCTTCCCAGAAAGTCCTTCGTTCGGATTGAAATCCAAACGGGGTAAGGGTACGGTTATACGCTCCGCTCCGTGCGATCCCAGCCCTGAAGAGGTCGGAGTGAGCCAGCAGATTGGCTGTCATAAAGGCTCCGTAACTGTGCCCGCCCACGCC
Organism: Pyrinomonadaceae bacterium; assembly: GCA_041749555.1. Lineage (GTDB taxonomy): Bacteria > Acidobacteriota > Blastocatellia > Pyrinomonadales > Pyrinomonadaceae > OLB17. Next base: position 1,180 of record JBGTBC010000263.1, read on the forward strand.
AACGCGATCAGGGTCAACTACGCCGAGTTCGACACCCTTGTCGATTGCGGCTTTTGCCGAATCCGTGATCTGTTTGACGAACGTGTCATTAACAGTCTCAGGATTTCCAACGATCGGCATAGTGGTGTTGTCTAGCACGGCGTATCCTCGCAAAAGGAAGAACAGGTGCGAGATGCCGCCGATCTGCGTGAATCGGTTCGTTGAGCCCGTTACCTGTCCGGCCGTCGACGGATCGGTAAATTCCAGAGGATAAGCCCACACAACCGTTGGCAACCGGGTTCCCTCTTTATATCCGGGTGGAAGATATAGTGTAAATGAAAGATCGACCCCGTCGGCACGCTTGTAGGTAACGAGGCGTTTAGTTATATCGCGAAGCTGAGGTGCTGTATCTTTAAAATCGGTCAGCTGCTTGCTTGCCATTGCAGTGCATATCTTCCCTGCAGGACAGACCTGGCGAAGGTAGAGATTCGCGGGTTCTGAAACAGACTCTTTCCGGGTGATGAATAGACCGCTTTCGTCGTCGACCATTGCTACAAACGACTCGAATTCCTCGATCGATGAGCGAAACATCTGCTCCGTTTTCAGCGTCTTGAGATTCATCCGACGAAGAAATGGACGGTCGCCATCCGGAGATGCTCCGGTGCCCGTAAGATAGATCTCATCGCCCTTTTGCATCATGACATTGCCGCCATTTGGCAATGCCTTAGTTACCGGTGATCCGATGTCGTTATAGCGGTCTCTTACATTAAGGGCGGCGATCATTTTGACTTCGGCCGGGTTGCGGTAATCGGTAATAAAACTGCGCCTTTGCTGGGTATCACGATTGAAATCGTTAAACCACATCAGTCCATTATTCTCGCCAAAGGAGCGGCCTTGAAAACGATTTTCGATCTTTAACACTTCGGTCGGGGAGGTGTTGAACGGCGAGTTCAACTTCATTAGTTTGTCCCGATGGCTTACCTTCGTTCGCGGATCCCCGCCGTCCAGAGCCTCCACCCACATCAACATGGCCGGTTCAGTGGGGACCCAACTATAACCTCTTGGCCCGGTTGGCACACCCTGAACCGGCAAATTATTCTGCAGAGGGGCGTTGACGATCAAAGCTACAGTTTTGGCGTTCAGGTCCCATACTTCAACCCTTCGCGGAAACCTCGATGCCGGGAATTGATAAGAAAAAGGCCTTTCGACACGTTCGACAAGGATATACTTTCCGTCCGGAGAGAAATTGGCATTGTTAAAGATCGCCGGAGTTCCGATCTCCCGAACCTTGCCGTTTGCCTCAATAAGGGC
>JBGTBC010000264.1:0-3246 GCA_041749555.1 Pyrinomonadaceae bacterium
AGAAACGCTCCCCAGCCACCGGAAAGTCCTCGTGGCAACCATTTGCTCGCTGCGCTGCCCGCAGCGGAATACGCCCGCGTAACGTCGAATCTCGAATCGGTTTCGTTAGATCTCGGACAGGTTTTGTATGAATCCGGCGACCGGATGATGCACGTGTATTTCCCAACGACGGCGATCATCTCTCTTCTTTATGTAATGGAAAACGGCGGCACCGCCGAAATTGGGATAGCCGGAAACAACGGAGTTGTGGGAGTGGCTCTTTTTATGGGCGGTGATACAACGTCCAGCCGCGCCATTGTTCAGGGCGCCGGTAAGGCCGTTCGGATGAATGCGGAAGCTCTGCGTAAGGAATTCCGTCGAGGCGGTGTTTTTCAGGATATATTGCTCCTCTATACACAGGCTCTCATGACGCAGATCTCCCAGACCGCTGTTTGCAATCGTCTGCACACGGTCGAGCAGCAGTTGTGTCGCTGGCTATTGATAAACCATGACCTGCTGCCTGCCAACACCTTGGTCATGACCCACGACCTGATCGCCAATATGCTCGGCGTGCGGCGTGAGGGCGTCAGTGTAGCCGCGGGCCATTTGCAGGAAGAGGGTTATATCAAATACGCACGCGGCACGGTCGTGATCCTCGATCGAAAAGGCCTCGAAAAGGTGTGCTTTGAATGCTACAAAGTAGTCGCAGACGAATATGACCGTCTTCTAGGGCAATATATCCGTAAGAACAAAACGTAAGAACACGGAGCATCGTCTCAGATGCTCTACCGGCCGTTCTCAAGCCTCCCACGGGACCTAAACCTCCTTCCGATAGTCGAACAATCCAAGCTCCCAAATCAATTACGGATGTTTGAAAAGTCCTTATTAGTCCCCGTAGGGGATAAATTTAATAGCGTCGGGAGAATCCCGACGCTAGTGTCGAAAACGATGTGCCGACGCTGAAGGCGTCGAATAAATTTTTGAGAATGTGGACCCCTTAGAGGGACGCCTCGATCGGGGACCGATTGAATTTTGTCGCTTTCAGCAACAAGAATCGGACTTTTCGGACACTCTCTAATTCGCTTATCTGGAGTGCACGTTACTCTTCTGCCAAAAAGTCGAAATTCGATATACTATCGCTCGCTGACACAGCACGAGTTTGGAAACGGTATCGCCTGGAAGTAACGCCGAGTATATAAAAATTCCCTGCTTCAGCGTCTGTAAAACTATAATATCCAAGCGAACTGGTCATCACTGTCTTTTTGTTGCCTTCAGAATCGATCATCCAAACCTGAGCATTTCGAACCCCTAGCCCTTTTGCGTTTATCACCCGCCCGGAAATTGAAACTGAAGCCGACGTTGTCCCAAGACACCCGTTGGTGATGGTGTTTGTATCCATGGTTACCCCACCATCTAACGCCAAAGCTCTTCCCCGGAGACTTGTGCGAGTATTCAATGTGATACTGCCTTGCGCAATGATGTTTCCTTGGAGAGTTGTATCCGTACCGAGAGTCGCAGAACTGCCGACTTGAAAAAATATATTGCAGGTATTTCCACCATTGAATAACAAAACAGCTGAATTGCTGGCAGTCGTAAGTGTGCTTCCGATTTTAAAAATGAAGACCGCATCGGGGTCACCTAGCGCATTGAGCGTGAGTATCCCGGTCAACTGGGCTGAGCTGGAAAAGCAATAAACCCCCGGCGTCAAAGTCCGATTGCCCAGATCCTGCCCGGTAAGAATGGTATCGCACGCCTGCCCTGCCAGATCGTTATAAGCGGTAAGAGCATCGGCCTGAGCCTGAGCGGGCACGGCGCCGCCAGCATAGGTATTACCCGTCACCATCCCGGGCGTTAGCCCTGTAATAGCTGTACCCGGGCTGACCCCGACATCCCCGATCACACTACTTCCACCCGTGTTGGTTACGGTGGAGCCAGCCAGTACCGCAAAACTTGCAGCCCCGCCGAGATCTGGAGCAGAGCCAGCAGCGGAATAAATATTCAATATCGACGCAAAAACGAATAATACGCTTAAAAAGAATCTGTTTGTCATGTCTTTTTTCCTTTAAAAACAGCAGTAATTTCTGAGAGTCTGGTGAATCCACATAGGCTAGCAAAGGAGCGGATTCGTTAGCCAAACTTCTAACTCACCCGTGGGTTCAGAAACGCGAGGCACATCATTGAATAGGCGTTGGTAAATGCCTAATTTTGAATTCAATGGCTTCAGGTTTTATTAAACCTTTTCCTACGATGCTCTACAGTAATCCAATCTGTATGTACGCTCTCGTACTCAAAAGTGTTTTTTTATGATTTAAAGGTTTGGCTAGCGGAGAGTCTTGATAGCCCCGTTGATTCCTCACGCCTAATTTTCCTCATTCTTTTGCCAAACTTCCGTCGATAGTGTTACATTTCCGGTGCCTCGACTAATATGTCCGTCCACTCCTACATCGAGAGCCCGACCTATCGCGAGAAATACAAGGAATTCCTAAAGATCGACTTTCCGCGCGTGCCGTATCCGACGGATGCCGAAACCTTCTGGCAGCTTGTCGCCCTCGGTGGTGAGCTACGCCAAATACATCTGCTGGAATCGCCGGTCGTAAACCGTTTTATCACGCAGTATCCGATAGCCGGGGAAAACGTGGTCGAGAAGGTGCGTTTCATTCCGGACTCCCCTCCTTACGAAGGTGGGGTGGCAGACGCTTCGGCTGACGGGGTGGTTCTCTCTGAATCTTCCGAGTTGAGAGATGGCCACGGTGCAGAGAACCACCCCCCGGCTACCGCCGTACCCCTCCTTCGTAAGGAGGGGAGCTTAGGCCGCGTCCACATCAATGACACCCAATACTTCGACGGCGTACCCGAAACCGCCTGGAACTTCCACATCGGCGGCTACCAACCCGCCCAGAAATGGCTAAAAGACCGCAAAGGCCGAACCCTAACCTACGACGACATCCGTCATTACCAGAAAGTAATAGTCGCTCTAAACGAAACCGATAGAATTATGAAAGAGATCGATACGATTGACCTCATAACGGTGGCGGACGAGGCAGCATGACCTCTGAAGAACTGTCCTATTCTTGCAACTGTAGTCTTTGTATGATACAATTCCAGCGGTCCGGTCTGTGTCCGGAGGGATATTTGATAATTAGGTTCGCGGGTAGTTTGTTCGTTGATGGTTGATGGTTGATCGTTGTGCGGGCATCGCCAATCGCTGCGCGGGTGTAATACAGATCCCGGGAAAATGCGTGGTACACTGGTACAAGTGGGTAACTT
>JBGTBC010000265.1:0-8559 GCA_041749555.1 Pyrinomonadaceae bacterium
GGACATGCAAAAATTCTGGTACAACGTCACCAAAGCCGTCGAGGTCAAGTACGGGTGCAATGGAAATGGCGGTTCGTGAGCGACGCATTGTCAGAACCGGTAGCGGTAGCGACTGGATTCGTCAAAGTACTAAAATGATAGGCAAGGTAAAAACTATGACGGCACAAACAATGGATATTATGGAGAGGGCCGAAATGCTGCCGATCGACCTGAAACTCGAGTTGGTCGACAGACTCGTGGAAAGCATCTCTCCGTCACAAAAGGGGATCGATGAGCTTTGGAAGCTCGATGTCGAGCGTCGGGTCGAAGAAGTTCGATCGGGTAGGGTAAAGACAATCCCCGGTGAGCAAATGTTTGCTGAGATCGAAGAGCGTTTCGGCAAATGACCTTCGACTTTCATCCTGAAGCGCGGATCGAGTTTATAGATGCCGTCGCCTTTTACGAAGAGTTTCGCGAAGGTTTGAGTCTGCGTCTTTCGCGTGAAGTGACGAGGAATGGGAGCACATTGTCAGAACCGCCTGCGTAAGCGGGTGGCGGTTCAATGCGGTACGATCTGCAAAAGGAGAAATTCATGACAGCTCAAACAGCGGAAATAATGGATATGGTCGACTCGCTGCCGATCGACATGAAGTTGGAATTGGTTGACCGGCTCCTCGAAAGCATCACGCCCAGTCGAGAGGATATCGACGAGGCTTGGAGCGACGAAGTCGAACGTCGCATCGATGAGGTTGAATCCGGCAAGGTCAAGCTTGTACCGGGCGATGAGGTCTTCGCGAGAATGCGGGATCGCTACAACAAATGACTTTCTCCTTTCAGCCTGAAGCTGAAAGTGAGTTTGTGGCGGCGCAGGATTTCTACGACGAACGAGAATTCGGTCTCGGCAAAGATTTTCTTGAAGAGGTTCACGAAACAATCGGCCGCATTGTGAGTTTTCCAAATTCGTGGCCTCGAAGTTCCCATCGCACCCGACGATGCCTCTGCAACCGATTCCCGTATTCGGTCATTTACCGGCACACAGAAACAGAGCTAACGATCTACGCCGTCGCTCACCAAAAACGAAAGCCCGGATATTGGAGGAATCGATTGAGTTGAAACACGTTTAGGAAGTAGCAGAGTTCGTTGGAGACATTTGGCGTCGCCGGCAGCCCCGACTACGGCAACGACTCCCCACTTTACGGAGCCATGGGCTTCCTCCGTAAGTCAGAAAAGAAATCTGGTCTGACACGGAAGAAGAAGCCGACGGAATAGTATTTGGTGAACATCGAAGATTACAGAAGTTCGATGACAAAATGATCGATAGTGACGATAACACGCGAACGCAAAGGCTAACTGCTATAGCGGTTGGTCTAGCGATAGTGTGTCTTGTAATTTGTCTCACGACTTGGTTTCAGGTTAGTGGGTACAGTTACGGAATGTTCTATGGAGTCTTTAGTGATCCGTCAGCGTCTGGTTTCGCCATTCATGCACCGGACTATTATCAGTCGATAAACAGCTGGTACTTCTTCATTTCGGTCTGTCTGGCTGTGTTCTTGTTAGGGAAATTGCTAGGCCGCTCGCTTCTGGCAGTGATTGTTAGAGTCCTTGCTATCTGCATTTCCACATTTCCCTTCTTTAACATGCTGATATACAAATTTGCGGTTTTGAGTTCACGAAAGGAATGGCTTGAAACTTCAATTTACTTGGACTGCGTTTGTCTCATATTGATAGCAACAATAGTTGGGATAGAGATTCTCGTATATATCTCGCACAACGTTGATGTTCGGCTCACGAGGGTTGTTTAATGCCAAACGATAGAGTATTTGCGATGAGTTTTGCTGGGGTTTATCCGCATTATGTGGCGAAGGCCGAGAAGAAGGGCCGCTCGAAGGAAGAGGTCGACGAATGTATTCGGTGGCTGACCGGTTACACGAAAGCCGGGCTCGCGAAACAGATCGAGAAGCGAACCAGCTTTCGCGAATTCTTTGACAAGGCACCACGGCTTAACCCGAACGCTCCGCTGATCAAAGGCACCGTCTGCGGCATCCGCGTCGAAGACATCGAAGACCCGCTAATGCAAAAAATCCGCTGGCTCGACAAACTCATCGACGAACTAGCCAAAGGCAAAAGGATGGAGAAGATATTGCGGACGGCGGAGTAAGAAATGTCAGAACCGGGAGCGATAGCGACTGGGTTCTTCGAAGGCGCTGAGTGATATAATTCGAAAAGGTGAAAATTTCATGTCAGTTGTAACAGAAACCGAAGAACTTGCCCTCAGTCTCTCGCCCTCAGAACGGGCGAAACTTGCCGAGAAGCAATTAGATGAGATGATCAGTAATCGGTTCTCACAATGCACATAAATGTCTATTAATGATTTCGTAGTTAGATTCGCCAATGTTAACGGCACCGGCTCGGCGTCGGCTAATGCTTTGTTTACTAAGGCGGTGTTTCGCATGGGCGTGCCGGTGACGCCGAAGAACATCTTTCCATCGAACATCCAGGGACTGCCGACTTGGTACGAGGTGCGCGTGTCAGAGAAAGGCTATCTCGGCCGCCGCGAGGGAGTCGATCTGATGATCGCGGTTAATCCGCAGTCGATGAAAAAGGATTACGCCGATGTTCGAGCGGGCGGATATTTCCTTCACGACTCGTCAAAACCGCTCGCTCCCACATATGACCGAGACGATATCACACATATCGGTGTCCCGTTGATGAATCTCGTAAATGGTGCATATACAGACTCGCGTCAGCGAATGCTTTTTAAAAACATCGTTTACATCGGAGCAATGGCAGTTCTCCTTGGGATTGACTTCACCGTGCTCGAGGGACTTATTAAGGATCAGTTCAAAGGCAAAGAGAAGTTGATCGAGCCTAATTACAAGGCATTACAACTGGGTATCGATTGGGTGCGATCTAACTTTGACCAGCCCTTCGATTTGAAGCTTGAGACTCGTGACCTGCTTGGTGACAAAATACTTTTTAGCGGCAATTCGGCTTGTGGGCTCGGTGCGATATACGCCGGAGCGACCGTCGCGGCATGGTACCCGATCACGCCTTCGACATCGGTCGTTGACGCTTTTGCCAAGTACGCCGCGAAATACCGCGTCGACCCAGACACCGGCAAAAACAATTACGCGATCGTGCAGGCTGAGGACGAACTCGCGGCGATCGGGATGGTAATGGGCGCGAATTGGAACGGCGCACGATCTTTTACAGCGACCAGCGGCCCCGGCCTTTCGCTGATGAACGAATTCCTCGGCCTCGGGTATTTTGCCGAGGTGCCAACAGTACTGATCGACGTCCAGCGAGCCGGCCCGTCGACCGGGATGCCGACGCGAACCCAGCAGTCCGACATTCTCCTTGCCGCTTACGCCTCACACGGAGACACAAAGCACCCGCTTCTGTTTCCGGCCTCGCCGAAGGAATGTTTCGAGATGACGGCCGATGCCTTTGACCTGACGGAACGCCTCCAGACGCCCGTTATTGTCATGACAGATCTCGATCTCGGCATGAATGATCATATTTCCGATCCCCTTGTTTGGGACGATTCAAGAGAATTTGATCGCGGCAAGGTCTTGACCGGCGAAATGCTCGATCGCATTGCGGCCGCATCGGCAGTGGGTGCCCGAGCTGCAAGCCTAGTCGACGCTGATCTGCCGTCAAACGGTAACGCCAATGGCCATAACGCAGACCTGCCGGGTCACGACGGCAGCAATGAAACCGCGGGTCAGCCTCTTGAGCAATTTAAAGGAAAATTCGGCCGCTATTTGGATATCGACGACGACGGCATTCCATATCGCACCATCGCCGGCACCCACGCGACTCGCGGAGCCTTCGTCACCCGAGGCTCGTCCCGTGACGAATATGGCGTCTATACCGAAGATGGCGAGGCTTATAAACGCAACGTCGATCGTCTCGCGAAGAAATGGGAAACGGCGAAGGAACTCTTACCGGGGCCGGAGATCCGTATCAGTAGCCCGATCGTGAATAAGACCGACCTCCCACACGGTCAGGCTACTGACACACCTGCCGCCGGGGTGATCTACTTTGGAACATCGACATATGCCGCCGAAGAAGCACTTGAATTGCTGGCCGAAGAGGGCATCCACCTCGACGCCATGCGTGCGCGTGCGTTCCCGTTCGGCGATGCGTTCCGCAATTTCGTCGAGTCGCACGACCGCATTTTCGTGATCGAACAAAACCGTGATGCACAGTTCCGCAGTCTGATAATGATCGAACTCGGCGTCGATGCGTCGAAATTGGTCTCGGTCCTGAACTACGACGGCATGCCGATCACGGCGGATAGTATATTTCGACAAATTAAGGGAGTTTAACTAAATGTCGTTGATTCGAAGATCAGCCTTGTTGTTCACTTTCCTTCTCTGGTTTTCTTTGGCCGGATATTCCCAACAGCCAAAACCGGGTCCTCCGCCCGATGCAGTGGGACCGCAGCCCTCGATCAAGACATATCAGCTCGACAGCAATTTGATGGGGCGACAGATACCGTATAGTGTTATCTTGCCAGCCAACTACGAGATCGATAAAGATGCTCGTTTTCCGGTTATATACATGATGCACGGGCTCGGTGGGAGCTATAAGATAACTAAATTGACATCCGCAAAGTACACCGACAAGCAAAGGGTAATAATGGTGTTTCTCGAAGGCGGAAACGGCTTTTACACCGATAGTGCCACCAAGCCGACTGATAGGTGGGAGTCGTATGTCATCAAAGAATTGATCCCGCAAGTGGACAAGAATCTTCGAACTGTCGCCGAACGGAGCGGTCGAGCGGTCGCTGGAGCTTCAATGGGCGGATACGGGGCTTTGAAATTCGGGATCAAGTACCCGCAATTGTTTGCTTTGGCGGTCTCGTGGAGCGGTGCGGTTAACGTGACTAGGTTTCTCGAAGCAACAGATTTTCCGCCCATACCATTCCTAAAACAAACCTTGACCACAGTATTTGGTGATCGAATAGACCGGACGGTTCTTCACTCGAACGATCTCTTCAAGCTCTTCTCGCAATACCCGTCCGATAAACTCAAAGAACTGCCATTCTTTTATCTTGACTGCGGCACCGAGGATGATCTAGGGCTCTTCAAGCCGAATCGCGAGCTCGCCGGTCTGATGTTCGACCGCAAGATCCCTCATGAGTATCGCCAGTTTCCCGGCGGACATGACGTTTTTCCGGCCAATACGTTTCCGGATCTTTACGACTTAAGCTCCCGAATCTTCGCGAAGCAGCGAGCAATTGAGGGCATCAAATAAAATACTATGACCTACGTTAGATCAACATTCAGACATCCGGCATTGCCAAAGAACGACCTTGGGTACACGGTAGATTATTATGAGGGTTCGCTTTCGACGCTTTGTGCAGGGTGCGGGCACGATTCGATCAATGCTGCGATCGTGCAGGCTTGTTGGGAGATGAATATTGAGCCGCATAAGGTTGCGAAGCTGTCAGGGATTGGCTGCTCGTCGAAGTCACCGGCTTACTTCTTGTCGAACTCTCACGGGTTCAATTCTGTCCATGGCCGGATGCCTTCGGTGGCAACCGGAGCTAATCTCGCGAATCGAGACTTGATCTACTTCGGCGTCTCGGGCGACGGTGATACAGCGTCTATAGGGATGGGGCAATTCGTTCATGTTGTCAGACGCAACCTGCGGATGGTCTATCTCGTGATGAACAATGGCTGCTACGGGCTCACAAAGGGCCAGGACAGCGCTACCGCCGATGCAGGCTCAAAGAACAAGACGGGCCATGAGAATCTTTTTGCCGCCATCGACCTTGCGAGTCTGGCGATTGAGCTCGGCGCTACATTCGTTGCACAGAGTTTCTCAGGCGACAAGGATCAGTTGACGCCGCTCCTTAAGGCGGCAATGCATCACAATGGTTTCGCCTTTCTCAACGTCATATCGCCATGTGTGACCTTCAATAACAACACGGGATCGACCAAATCATACGACTACGTGCGTGAACACGTCGCGGCGACCGCCACAATGGATTTTGTTCCCATGATGCACGAGATCACCGCCAGCTACGAGGCCGGTGCTGTAGAGGACCTCACTATGCACGACGGCTCGGTTATCAGGTTGAATAAACTAGACAAAGACTGGGATCCGTATGACCGCCTTTCCGCAACAAACGCCGTGCGGCAGGCCAAGCGGCGAAACGAGATACTTACAGGATTGCTCTACGTAAACGAGAACTCTGTCGATCTTCATGAATTGCTCGATACTTCCGCCAGGCCGCTAAACTCTTTGGCGCAGAATGAACTATGCCCCGGACTGGATGCGCTCACGAAACTGAACGCTTCACTGCGTTAGACGATTGCTAAAACTTGAGGAACTTGCCGCCAGTGTATTCCAGAATACTGTCGGCTAGCGATTTCGCCTGCATTCTCATTCTGCCAATAGTTTTTACCCTTCTGTACTTTTTTGACTGGTGTCTTGGTAATAGAAGACACCTTTTTTATGGACGGCGACGCGTAGGATAGTGGTTTTCGCGATTGTCACGGCACACGATAGAATAGCGATTATCCGCCATGAGCAAGATCGTCATCAATATCGATCGTAAAGTTGACTTAGTAGGGGTTTGGATCCGTGTAATTTGCCTTCTGTTGACGGCATACGCATTTTTTGGCGGCGTGATCTCGCTCCTTGGCTGGATGTCTGATGTGCCGCGATTGACAGATTGGGGAAATCACGGAATATCCATACAGCCAAATACGGCACTGGCAATCATGGCGGCTAGTGCAGGTCTCGCCTCGCTTTGGCGTGGTTTCAATTTGCTCGGGCGCTTATTTGGGCTGGCGGCGTTGCTGATCGGACTCATCTCAGTTTTTCAGATTGCCACGGGAATACATTTTTGGTCGGTAAATACATTTCTGATGTTCAACCATGAATGGGGCCAAACGGGTGCTATCGTTCCGGGCCAGATCGGAACGCCCGGAGCGGCGTCATTGACGCTGATCGGCGTTTCGATCGTATTGATCTCGTTAACCTCGCGACAAGTGATAGTCGACTCATCGAAGAGCCTTAGACTGGTCGGCGTTGGATTGGCAATGTCTACACTGGTTATATCAGCTTTGTCTATCAACGGATATCTGTTCGGTGCCGAGGCGTTGTATGCGTTGCCGAGGCTGACGGTCGTCGCTTTTCAAACGGCGACATTCATTTTCGCCATTTCAATTGCGATCATCCTCAGCATATCGAATGTCGGCCCGATGCGACTGGTCCTCGAAAACAGCATTGCGGGATCGATGGTACGTCGCGTTGTGCCAGCGATCATCGTTATTCCCATTTTGGTAGGCTTGCTCAGGCTCGCAGGCGAACGTGCCGGTTTTTACGACCTGGCTTTCGGAACTGCCGCTCAAACCTTGATCGAGATAGCTTTTCTAATTACGCTCTTGTGGTGGGTCGGCCGCGCTGTGAATCGCGAGGAACGCCGTGCCGAGTTGCACCAGCGTGAGGCCCGAGCAAGCGATCTCGAACTTCGCCATTTGGCTAACGCTATGCCTCAGGTCGTTTGGATCGCCAACGCTGACGGTCAGGTAACGTATTACAATCGTCGAGTGGAAGAATTTGGCGGCGTGGAGCAACTTTCGGCAGATCATTTCGACTGGAAGCCAGGAATTCATTCCGACGATCTGGCCGCTACCTTGGAAGCATGGCAAACTGCCGTAACAGCCGCCGATACATATTCGCACGAACACCGAATATTAATGGTCGACGGCAGTTACCGCTGGCATCTAAGCCGAGCAATTCCCGTCACCGATGCCCATGGTGAAGTTCAGAAATGGTATGGCACTGCAACCGATATTCACGAAATAAAAATCGCCGAAGAAACGGAAGCCGCCGAACGAAAGCGTGACGAGTCCCGTAACGCCCTGCTTGCGCGTTTGGGCGATCTGATCGCTACGAAGGACGACCCGACGGGCTTGATGATAGCGGTTTCTCAGGCAGTATGCAGCAATCTTAACACGACCCGATGCATGTTTACCGAGATCGAACTGGACGTCGGGGTCGAAACCGTACATGGTGACTATTGTCAGGGGCGGACATCGATCACTGGCGAAAGGCCGATAGGTGAGGCTGCCATGACGCTCGAGGAAATGCGATCTGGAAGAACCATCGTTAACCATAATTCGGCCACTGACGAACGTACTTCTGAAAGTTTTCACAGTATATTCGAGGACGTACATGAACATTCGTATATCGCAGTCCCATTGATCCGCGGCGGCAGACTGGTTGCGGCCTTTAGGGTAAGTTCGGACCGACCGCGACAATGGAGCGATGCAGAAGTCCGAACGGTCGAGAACATTGCAGAACGCACCTGGCTTGCTGTCGACCGACTGCGAAGCGAAACGGCTTTGCGTAAATCTGAAAATCAACTGCGCAAGGCGAAAGTTGAGTTAGAACGTCGCGTGACCGAGCGGACAAAAGAGCTTGCTTCCGTGAATGCCGCTCTGCTGCAGGAGATCGATGAACGAAGAGCGTCAGAAACTAAGCGGATCGATCTTCTCCACCGCCTGGTCTCCAGTCAAGAATTTGAACGGCGACGGATCGCCAGAGACATACATGACC
>JBGTBC010000266.1:0-14470 GCA_041749555.1 Pyrinomonadaceae bacterium
TTGATCAGCCTCCTGGTCTTAGTTTTCGGACAAGTACCGTTCACATCAGCCCAGAGTGCTCCACTTAGCGGCTTTGACGATTATGTAAACAAAGCGATTCGCGACTGGGAGGTTCCTGGCGTTGCGATCGCTATCGTGAAAGACGACAAAGTTATACTCGCGAAAGGCTACGGCGTAAAAAGATTCGGCGATCCGGCGCCAGTGGATGAGCGGACCGTGTTTGCTCTCGGCTCTTCCTCGAAAGCATTTACAGCCGCATCGATCGCAATACTCGTTGATGAGGGAAAGCTGAAGTGGGATGACCCGGTAACGAAATTTCTGCCGGGATTTCAAACGTCGGACCCGTATGTTACACGCGAGTTGACCATCCGTGATCTGCTTAGCCATCGAGCCGGATTAGAACGCGGTGAGATGCTTTGGTACGCTAGCGAATATGACCGCAATGAGCTCATTCGTCGTTCGAGATTCCTGAAATCCGCGGCGAGTCTGCGAGGTAATTTCGTTTACCAAAACGTAATGTATCTGGCCGCGGGCGAGGTGGCCCATAAGGCGGCGGGTAAAAGCTGGGACCATCTGATCGCTGAGAGCATTTTCGGCCCGCTCGGGATGACCGCGAGCAGTACGAGCATCAAAGGGTTCAAAACCACTGATAACATCGCGTCACCTCATGCAAAGTCGGGAGACAAGATCGAGCCGATCGCATGGCGCGACGTCGATAATATCGGGCCTGCTGGCTCAATAAACTCGAACGCGGTCGATATGGTGCAATGGTTGCGGCTGCAGCTCGGACAGGGCTCATTCGAAGGAAAGAAGATCTTTAGCCCCGGCGTCGCCAGGGAAATGCACATGTCACAGATGGTGATGCGTCCAGATGGCGGCTCCGCTCTTATGTATCCCGAGGCTCATTTTCTGAATTATGGAATGGGCTGGTTCCTGTCCGATTACAAGGGCCGCAAGCTGGTCGAACACGGAGGTTCCATCGACGGCATGCGTGCACAGGTGGCCCTCGTACCCGAAGAAAAGCTGGGCATTGTCATCCTCTCAAATATGAACGGCACTATACTACCCGTGCCGCTCATGTACAGAATAATCGACGCATATCTGGGTGTGCCGCAAAAGGATTGGGCGGGAGATTTTCTTAAGCGGATCAAAGCTGCGACCGAGCAAGGCAAGGAGGCTGAAAAGAGAGCGGAAGCTAGCCGCGTCAAAGATACGCGGCCGACACTTGCTATCGAGAATTATGCCGGTACGTATGAGAACGATCTTTACGGGAAGGTCATTGTTACTAGTTCGGGCGGAAAGCTAAACTTGCGTTTCGGCCCGGCATTTGTAAGCGATCTCGAACATTGGCATTACGACACATTTCGAGCAAAATTCCCGAACGCGGTCATCCCGACGGGTTCGATGACCTTCGCCCTCAATGGACTGGGCAAAGTAGATACCGTAACACTGAATATGCCGGGGATGTCGGACTACCCATTCAAACGGGTGGCTGGTCCGGCACCCAACACCGCCGCAGGAGCAGGGGCGGCTGCAGCGGACCTCCGAAAGTTCGCCGGCAGGTGGGCTCTTGCCGATCCGCCGCTCGAGGTCACCACTGATGTGGTTGGAGGCGAGTTGAAACTAAATATTCCGGGACAGCCGGCATATACGCTCGTGTTCATTTCCGAGAACAAGTTCGCGATCAAGGATGCACCCGCCGGATTCTTCACGCTGTTTAATATAGTGGAGGGTCAGGCAAAAAGCTTGACCCTTATACAAGATACGGTTAGCTATACATTGCTGTCAAAGCAATGATGTTTAGACATGGAACTGTTTGGCGGCTGCCGAATAGATCAAGCTTTCCGACAGATGTGAGCAGCAACAAATGATGAAGAGAATACAACGCATTCTTTCCCACGGACTCACTTGTCTGGCACTGCTGTCTATTGTCGGAGGGCCCATAGCTGCGCAGTCTGGCGACTACGATATCGTCATTCGAAATGGCAGAGTGCTCGACGGTGCAGGAAATCCTTGGACGAATGATGACCTAGCGATCAAAGACGGTAAGTTTGCAAAAATTGGAAAGATCGACGGAAAAGGAAAACGCGAGATCGACGCCAGGGGCAAATACGTGACGCCCGGTTGGATCGATATGATGGACCAATCCGGCCACGTTCTGCCGAAGAATGGCCTGGCTGAAAATAAGGTGTTGATGGGCGTGACGACTGCTATCGGCGGCGAAGGCGGGACGCCTGTATCCGCGGATAAGATCTCCCAATATTTTACAGGTCTTGAGAAGACCGGCATTAGCATCAACTTCGGTAGTTACTTCAGCGAAACTCAAGCCCGTGTTGCTGTGCTTGGAAATGACTCACGAGCTCCGACGCCTGACGAGCTTGAACGGATGAAAGCGATCATGGCACTCGCCATGAGATCCGGTGCGATGGGAATGACAACGGCACTGATCTATCCGCCATCGAGCTTCGCAAAAACCGATGAACTCATCGAAATGGCAAAGGTCGCCGGAAAATACGGCGGTATTTACGCCACCCATATGCGTGACGAGGGCAAGGGGCTTGTCGGAGCAGTCGAAGAGGCGATCGAGATCGGAGAGAAAGGCGGATTGCCCGTCGAGATATTCCATCTCAAAGCCGCATATCAGCCCGGTTGGGGCAAATTGATGAATGAAGCTGGAGAAAAGATCACCCAGGCCCGAATGCGCGGCGTGGACGTCGCCGCAGATATTTATCTCTATACAGCGGGCGGAACTGGTCTTGAAGCGACGATACCGTCTTGGGCGTTTGAGGGCGGAGCCGAAAAACTTCGTGAGCGTTTAAAAGACACGAAAATACGCGAGAGGCTCAAAGAGGAATTAAAGACAGGCTCACCAGGTTGGTGGAATATCGTCGAAGCGTCGGGCGGTTGGGACAACATTGTGCTCGTCAATGCTCAAAATAAGGACAGCGCAAAATTTGAAGGCAAGACTCTTGCCCAGGTCGCAAAGGAACTAAAGAAAGAGCCTGCGGATGCAGCGTGGGACTTGGTTTTGCAAGGCAGCGGGAGAGTGCTGGCGATCTATCACATGATGAGCGAGCAGGACGTTTTCACGGCATTGAAATTTCCATGGACGAGCATCGGCAGCGACGCTGGTGCTGCTCTCAAGCCGGGAACGGTCGATGGTTTAGGGCTTGCTCATCCTCGTTCCTACGGCAATCATCCACGACTCATCGACTACTACGTAAGAGAAAAAAAGGTCCTCACATTGCCTGAAGCCATCCGCAAAATGACTTCGTGGCCGGCGACCCGGATGCGGCTTGAATCACGCGGTCTAATACGAGAGGGATTATGGGCTGACGTCGTGATCTTTGACTACGACACGATCCACGACCGTGCGACTTTTGAACAGCCGCTTCTAAGCCCCGTCGGGATCGATCTTGTACTTGTGAATGGTGTGATCGTTGCCGAGGACGGAAAACATACCGGAACGAGGCCCGGAAAAGTCATCTACGGGCCCGGCCGTCAAATTCAGTGAGTTTCAGAGGATGCTTTGACAACAAATCTTGAGGCAAGCAGGTCCGAATTGATCGTGATCCGCGAAATTTTTGAAACGGCCGAGATACGGGCGGTTGAACAACTGCAAAAGGAAGTATGGGGCATCCCGGATCTTGATGTAGTTCCTGTTTCGCAGCTTGTTGCGTCTATTGCCGCAGGCGGTGTGCTGCTCGGAGCATTTGAGGGAAAGACACTGGCGGGTTTCACTTACGGCTTCGTCGGTTATGAACATGGACGGACGACACATCATTCGCACATGCTTGCGGTCCTGCCGGCGTATCGCAATTTTAGTGTCGGATACAGGCTCAAAATCGCTCAACGGAAATTTGTCCTGGAGCAGGGTCTCGAACTGATGACATGGACGTTTGATCCGCTGCAGAGTCTGAACGCCTATTTCAACTTTAATCGTTTGGGAGTGGTTTCAGATCGATATCTAGTCAATTTCTATGGTGAGGACGCGACAAGTTTTTTGCATGGCAACGGTACTGACCGATTGTGGGTGACGTGGCTGTTAAATAGCCGCCGCGTACGCGATAGGCTTGACGGAACCGATAATTTGGATGAAATTCTTGCGGATACGCCCCTAGTCGAGTTGGGTAACGAAGATGAGCCCCGCCGCCATGATCTGACCGAATGTCTTTCGGCCGATCTCGCCGCCATCGAGATACCTGCGGATATAAACGAGGTTGAAAGGCGAAGCAAAAAGGTCGCTGTCGAGTGGCGCGAGGCAACACGGTGGGCTTTCACCGAAGCGATTGACAAGGGCTTTATAGTTGATGGTTTTCATCGTGTGGAACGAAATGGTCAAAAGAAAGGAATATATCGCTTACGCCGTGCGGGATCTATAAACAGTCTTGGCTGAATCTTAGGAACTGAATTTTATGAAACAAGGAAATAACCATATTACACGAAGTGAAATTCTTAAGCGGGCGGTGATAGCGGGGGCTGGCGTCATCGCTGCTCCGATGATCAACCGCGGCCGCTTCCAACTTTTTGCCGGCTCGCCTGCAGAATATTCGGCGCGGGCCATTGACCTTGTCGCCCAATCAACGGTCATTGATATGCTCTGCATACTGACCCTCGATTTTGCGAAGCAGGACAAATGGATGATCGACCCAGAGAGTTTTACTGTAGCGGACATCCAGCCATTCAGGGACTCCGGGATCAACGTTATTCATCCGGCCATCGGAATGGGTGGCCCGAACGCTTATGAGAATGCCTTAAAGTTCTTTGCGTCATGGAATGCCTTCATCGCGAATCACGATGCGTACTTTATCCGCATCGACAGCGCGGGTGATCTGGATCGGGTAAAAAGATCCGGCAAGCTTGGGGTCTTGCTCGGTCTTCAGAATTCAGACCAGTTTCGTCGGCCGGATGATGTTGACTTTTTCCGCAGCCTAGGGCAGCGTGTTTCTCAGCTCACCTACAATTCGCGCAACCTCATTGGAAATGGTGCGACCGAGCGCCGTGACGAGGGCATTTCGGATTTCGGTGTCGCGATCGTTGAGCGGATGAACAAGGTTGGGATGGCCGTCGATGTTTCCCATTGCGGAGACAAGACAACACTCGACGCGTTCGAGATCTCGAAGAAACCGGTCCTTATCACCCACTCAAATGTCCGGGCACTCGTAGGCGACCACCCGCGCTGCAAGACTGACGAAGCGATCAAGAAAGTCGGTGCGGCTGGCAGTGTTATGGGCATCACCGGAGTGCGAATGTTCGTGAAAACCGACGAGCCGACGACGATCGAGCATCTGCTCGACCATTACGATCACGTACGAAAGCTGATCGGGCCGGAGCATCTCGGGGTTGGCAGCGATATTGACCTTTATGGCTACGACAAAATGCCGCCGGAACTGAATAAACGGCTGCGGGCGGGATATAAGGGCAGTTACGGATTTCGCGACAAGATCGATATCGAAGGGGTCGATCATCCTAAGCGAATGTTTGATCTGACAGAAGGCTTGATCCGTCGCAAATACACGGACGCCGACATTCGCGGCATTCTCGGAGGCAATTTTGCACGGGTGTTAAAGCAGATCTGGGTAGGTTGACGCGTTAATCGGCGTGATCTGACAAGAAATGAGAAATAGATAGATTTGAAAGGTTTTAAGGAAGTTCAAATGAGAAATTTAATGAATTCAAAAACTCGAGCCGTGCTGCTTCTTTCACTGGCTCTGCTTTACACGTCGTTCGCCGCGGCCCAGGGGACAGCGACTCTGCCGACAAACGATCAGATTGTGGCGAAAGTCGATGACTATATGAAAGCCGTTCTCCAGGTGGACGGGTTCAGCGGTACCATCCTCGTCGCGGTTGACGGCAAGCCTATCGTGAGCAAGGGTTATGGAATGGCGAACGTCGAGCTTAACGTGCCTAATACGCCTGAGAAGATCTTTCGTCTTGGCTCCATCACCAAGCAATTCACCGGAATGGCGATCGCGATGCTGCAGGATCGCGGCAAATTAAAAGTCAACGATTCTATTTGCAATTATTTCACAAGCTGCCCGGAAACATGGCAGCCGATAACGATCAAACACCTTCTCAATCACACATCCGGCATTACGAACTACACGGCCTTTCCGGATTTTGCCAAGACTACGGTCATGCCGGTTACGACGGCCGCGATGGCTGACAGGCTGAGGACGGAGAAGCTGGAGTTCGTGCCCGGAGAGAAAATGTCCTATAGCAATTCCGGCTATTTTCTTCTGGGAAACATAATCGAAAAAGTGGCTGGCAAATCCTATGAGGACTTTCTACAAGAGAATATCTTCACTCCGCTGGGCATGAAACAGTCTGGATACGACGATCCGCTAAGAATAATCCCGAATCGCGCGGCCGGCTACCAAAAACGGGAAGGCAAATTCCTGAACGCGTCTTATACGGATATGTCGGTTCCATACGCGGCCGGGTCACTGTACTCGACCACCGGCGATCTCCTGATATGGGACCAGGCTCTCTACACCGAGAAGCTTGTGACAAAGAAAACGCTTGACGAGATATTCACTCCTTGGCAGGGCGAAGCGGGGTACGGCTACGGTTGGGGCATTGGTAAGCAGTTTGACCGCCGTCAGATCTCGCATGGCGGCGGGATCTACGGATTCGCAACGCAGATCGCCCGCTACCCTGACGACCGGGTGACGGTTGTTGTCCTGAGCAATATTCAATCGACGCCAGCAGGACAAATCGCTCGTAACCTCGCGGCAATCGTCTTCGGCGCGGCCTATGAAACACCGAAGGAACGTAAGGCAATATCGCTCGATCCAAAGATCATGGAGAAATATGTGGGCGAATACCAGATCGGCACAAATATTATCATCGCCATCACCCTCGATAACGGCAATTTGATGGGTCAGCTAGGCGGCCAGGGAAAATTCGCGCTCCTTCCAGAATCGGAAACGGAATTCTTTTCAAAAGATGTGAACGCACAGATGGTCTTTGTTAAGGATGCGGCAGGGGTGGTTACCGGATTTAATCTGAGACAGGGCGGCGGAAACAATCCGGCCAAAAAGATCAAATAGTTATGCCTAATGCTGGATCTTTTCAGCTTACGATTAAAGGAGTCTCGACCAATATGAAAAAAATAGGGGCCTTCATTACTTCGGTGATTTTGCTTTTATCTTCCGTGATCGGACAGGTCCCGACGGCGCCGCTCGACTCTAGAGACGCGGCAGTGGAAACGACTCCCGCCGGCCCAGCAGGGATCGATCGAATGACGGCCGCCGATGTCGAGGCGTTTCTGGATGGGATCGTTCCGCTTCAACTCGCCCGAGACGATATTGCCGGAGCGACAATTTCGATCGTTAAGGATGGAAAGATCCTCTTTGCCAAGGGTTATGGCTTTGCCGACGTCGAGAAGAAAGTACCTGTAAGACCTGACGCTACGCTTTTTCGACCAGGTTCAATTTCCAAACTTTTCACCTGGACTGCGGTCATGCAGCTTTTCGAACAGGGAAAACTCGATCTGGATCGCGACGTAAACGAATATCTCGATTTCAAGATCCCTGAGGCGTTTGGAAAACCGATCACGCTGAAGAATATCTTGTCCCACACACCGGGTTTTGAAGAGCAGATCAAAGATCTTTTTGGCGGCGAGAAGAGCCCGAATCTGGGCGAATACGTCAAAACTCACATCCCGAATCGGATCTATCCGCCAGGAACAGTACCGGCTTATTCAAATTACGGAACCGCTGTCGCGGGGTACATCGTCGAACGCGTTTCCGGTCAATCATTTAATGACTATATCTCAGAGCATATTGTTAAGCCGCTGGGAATGAGCAGTTCAACCTTCGCTCAACCCCTTCCCACCGACCTTGCTCCGAATATGTCGAATGGATATGTTCTAGCGTCAGATAAACCAAAGCCATTTGAGATCGTCGGGCCATATCCCGCCGGAAGTCTAAGCAGCACCGCCGCGGATATGTCCAAATTCATGCTGGCACATTTGCAGGGAGGGAAATTGGGTGAAGGGCAAATTCTCAAACCCGAAACTACGACCTTAATGCACAGTCGTCTTCTTGGCCTGGATGATGCCGCAAATGCGATGGCCTATGGGTTTTATGAAGAATCGCGAAATGGTCACCGAATAATCGGACATGGAGGCGATACGATCGCTTTTCACAGCGATCTGCATTTGATGCTTGATGCGGGTGTAGGGTTTTTCATTTCTTATAACAGTGCGGGAAGAGGACAAGTCTCGGGACGTACGATCCTTTGGGACGCCTTTCTTAACCGCTATTTTCCACCTCCACCGCCGAGCTTGCCTGCCAGTGAAACCCCGATGAACAATGCGGCTTCGATTGCGGGCACCTACATGATCAGCCGCCGGCCTGAACACTCACTCTTTAGGATAATGGCGCTGCTCGGTCAGGCGGTCGTCTCACCTAACGAAGACGGCACGATCTCGGTTGACGCACTTAAGGATCCAAACGATAAACCTAAACGCTGGCGTGAGGTTGCTCCCATGCAGTTTCGAGACGTCAACGGGGAGGACTCGTTAATCTTCAAGCCCGATGACAGCGGAGTGATGCAGTTAATCATCCCATATCCGTTTATGACATTTCAGCGTGTCGGGTTAATGGACAACGGAAAGGTAGTTTTGACCGCTGTCGGTCTATCGCTTTTGGTCATGCTTTTGACGTTGATCCTTTGGTTTGTGGCATGGCTTGTCAGGCGGCACTATGGCGGCAAGTTGGAACTTACGCCCCGCGAAAAACAACTTCGTTATCTGGTCCGAATATTCTTTGCCCTGGATCTGATCTTCGTCGTGGCACTCGCGGCGATCCTCACTCGTATGTCTTCAAACCTTGATTTCCTAAGCGACAGTGGAAACAACTGGATCCGGGCCGCACAGGTGATCGGACTTTTGGGTGTGCTCGGCACGCCGATAATTCTCTATAACGCCGTCTATGCATGGATGAGCAGACGGTATCGGATCTGGGGCAAACTTCAAGCCACTTTATTTGCATTAGCCAGTATTGGCTTCTTGTGGTTTGTCTATGCGGGGAATGTGTTGAGTTTCACATCGCGCTTCTGAGGCGGTCCGCATCCTGATGACGGAAAAGGAAAGGAAAGGAATAGCAAATGAATAAGCTCAATTTAGAAAGGATCGAATTACGTGAGATCGAAATGCCGCTCAAGGCACCTTTTGAGACGAGTTTTGGCGTTGCTCTGAAACGGCGGATTCTGATCATAAGAGTATTCGACCTTGACGGAGCCATCGGCTACGGAGAATGCACGGCCTCCGAAGAGCCGTTTTTCAATCATGAAACCATAGATTCGGCATGGATGATCATCGAGAAGTTCGTCGCACCGATACTGGCGAGAAGTTCTGTCGATGAGGCCGATCAGGTGTCAGACAGCCTTGCTCCCATTCGCGGCAATCGAATGGCGATCGCTGGGGTCGAGGCGGCAATTTGGGATCTGGAAGCAAGAAAACATAACCTCCCGTTGTGGCAGCATTTAGGCGGGACGCAAGAAAAGATCAATTGCGGTGTTTCTATCGGTCTCCAGGAATCCCCGGAAGTTCTGCTTGAGAAAGTAACCCGCGAAGTGGAGAGCGGATATCAAAGGATCAAGCTCAAGATCAAACCCGGCCAGGACATCGAACTGGTAAAAATAATACGGTCGAATTTCCCCGACATAAAACTATCGGTCGATGCAAACTCTGCTTACCGACTTGATCGTGACATCAAACTATTCCAGCAGCTTGATGAGTTCGGACTGCTGATGATCGAACAACCGCTTACCGCCGGGGATCTGGTTGACCATGCCAAGCTGCAGAAACAGATATCGACCCCTGTTTGTCTCGACGAATCGATCACGTCAATAAAAGATGCGCAGGACGCGCTCGAGCTGGGATCGTGCCGGATCATCAATATCAAGTTAGGCCGTGTCGGCGGGCACTCCGAGGCAAAGGCGATCCAAACTTGTGCACTGAAGAACTGGATACCCGTTTGGTGCGGCGGAATGCTGGAATCGGGCATCGGACGCGCTCACAACATCGCAATGTCCACGCTCCCCGGCTTTTCTCTACCGGGTGACGTTTCCGCCTCGGCAAGGTATTGGGACGAAGACATAATCGAGCCGCCGGTTATTGTCAGTTCGGAAGGTACCATAGCAGCCCCATCTGGCCCGGGTATCGGATTCGGTGTCAATGAACCCAGGATCGACGGATTGACCGTGAGGCGGACAACCATTGCGCTGAGGCCGGCGGTCGTCACCAACGTTGTCTGAGAGAGGCCATAATGAAGTATCTAATACATCGAACCATCGTTCTAGCGCTTTTTGTTTCGGCCTCTTGGTTTAACCCCCTAACGGAAGCTTCGGCACGGTCCTTATACCAACTAAGGCAATGGTCAACGGGCGAACCGGATACGAAAGGGCAAACAAGCAAGCCGGCGGCCGCTCCCAGGCGATGGCTCGGGCTGATCGGCGAATACGGTCCGGACGACCGCATCTTGTATATTCTCGAGAAGGACGGGCGTCTTTGCTCGTTATTCAAAGGTGCCAAACTCGAATGTCTTATTGAATCGAAACCAAACACTTTCAGGTATGGGACCAGCGGTTCCCGTGCAGATCAACGGGCTAACTTCAAGCGCGATTCAAATGGTCGTGCAACACTGATCACAATTGGCGAGGAATCCTTCAAGCGGCGGCAGATCGAACCCGAAGGAGGTGCCGCACAATTGCAGGTCAAACCTTTGCGGCCGGTGCCGGAGCTGATCAAAGAGGCGCTATCGTCCAACCCGCCGGGCGAAGGGGCCGATTTTCGTCAACCGGATCTTGTTGAACTGGTAAAACTCGATCGATCGATCAAACTCGACATACGCTACGCGACGACCAATAATCTATTCGGTTCGGTCTTCTACTCCGAAGCACGTGCATTTTTGCAGCGTCCTGCTGCCGAGGCGGTCGTTCGCATTAACCGAAAGTTGAAGGAACGCGGTTATGGCCTGCTTGTTCACGATGCGTATCGGCCATGGTACGTCACTAAAGTATTTTGGGATGCGACGCCGCAGGAAAAGAAGATCTTTGTCGCCGATCCGTCGCAGGGATCACGCCATAACCGCGGAGCTGCGATCGATCTGACGCTTTATGACCTCAAGACCGGAAAACCAGTTCAAATGGTCGGCACGTATGACGAGACCACCGATCGAGCTTATCCGGATTATCCCGGCGGAACCTCGCTTCAGCGATGGCACCGCCAGCTCTTGCGCGATGCAATGGAGGCAGACGGTTTCACCGTTTACGAAGCGGAGTGGTGGCATTTTGATTACAAAGAGTGGAAGAAGTATGCGATCGGAAACGAACTATTCGACAAGATCAAATGATCCGACAGTGATGGCCACCTGACGAGAATCGGCGGCGGGATAGACTATGAATATGAGAATTGGTCTGATTTGGTCAATGCTTTTTCTGTTCCTGATCGCGGGAACAGCCGAAGCGCAGGTTAAGAAAATGAAAATTTATATTTCCGCGGATATGGAAGGAGTGGTAGGAGCAGTTACGGGCGAACAGTTGGGCCCGTCGGGCTTTGAGTATCAACGCTTCCGCGAGTTTATGACTCAAGAGGTGAATGCCGCCATTGAGGCTGCATTCGAGGCTGGAGCGACCGAGGTAACTGTAAGCGATTCGCACGGCAACGCGCAGAATTTGCTGATCGAAAAACTGCCGAAAAATACCCTGCTGATTCGCGGTTTTCCACGTCCGCTGTCAATGATGCAGGGGATCGACGAGACATTCGACGGCGTGATATTTCTCGGTTACCACTCGAGTACGACCAATCCTAACGGTGCGCGGGCACACACTTTCTCCAGCGCGAGGCTTGCTGATGTAAGGCTAAATAACGTTTCGATGTCAGAAGGGAGTTTTAATGCAGCGATCGCCGGGCATTTTAATGTACCTGTCATAATGGTTTCCGGCGATGATGCGGCAGTAAAAGAAGTCACTTCTTTGGTTGGTGACATTGAGGGTGCGGTCGTGAAATGGAGTTACGGGTTTCACTCGACAAAGACAATGATGCCCGAACCTGCCTACGCACTGATCCGCGAGAAAGTAAAAACAGCGATCGGCCGGATCAAGGATTTCAAACCGTACAAGCTAAAGACTCCTGTTCAATTGGATGTGAGATTCAAAAACTATCGCCCGTCAGAAGTCCTGAGCTACCTGTCGATCATCGAACGCACCGACGCCCACAGCATCAGGTTCATTGGCAAAGATATGATCGAGATCTCGAAATTTATAGGATTTATCACGACCTACGAACCTGGCTTAGAGCCTTGAGCACCGCAAACATCGCTGAAGCACAAAATCTAGTAAGAAATGAAACGGGGCAACTCATCGAGTTGCCCTAAGTTATTGATTTTAATGGAGCCGCCCATCGGAGTCGAACCGACGACCTTTCGATTACGAATCGACAAATGCCAATTATCACGAGTTCTCTTAACACGTCAACAAACGCGTAAAGCATAGTAAATACGTGCCTTTGCTCGATTGCCCTTCTATCACCAGAATGCTACAATCCTCCTGAAATATCAGCGAAGGTGTGAGTCAAGGTGTGAGTCACGGGGCAGAATGGAAAGAAAGCGAGTAAAGGACAAAGGCTCAAATGACTGGGGCTTGTTGCAGAAGAAAGGGCGCAGTGGCGAACTTGTATGGTACGCCCGAATAGTCCGAGTCGATTCTGGTGGAAAGAAGCGACAGTACCTAGCTCGCGCCGATAATAAATCCCATGCCCGCCGACTTCGAGACGATCTTACGAGGAAGTTCGCGGACCGCGGCGAAGACTCCATCCAAGGAAGCAAGCTGACGTTCCGAAGGTTTGCCGAGATCTACAAGCAAGCGCGCCTGTTTCCGGCCGAATTCCACATCAACAATGGCAACAAAACAAAAGTGTCCGGTCTCAAGTCCGTAGGTCCGGTCCTGCACTATCTTTCGGTGCTCGTCGATCATTTCGGGAGGTTTTCGATAGCTCTGATATCCCACTCGGACATTGAAGCGTTCAGAGCGAGCCGGCTTCGCATTCCATCCAAGCGGGGGCCACGAAGCGTCGCTGATGTAAATCGGACTTTGGCGTTGATGCGAACAATGATGCGGTTTGCAATACAGAACGGCTGGATTTCACATTCACCTTTCGAGCGCGGACGCCCGCTGATCTCTCTGGCTGATGAGGTAAGACGCGAACGGGTTATGACAGGTGACGAGGAGCTTTTGTTCATGGACGCTTGCATGAATGCCCGGCTGGTGGGTTACGAGAGGAATGGTAAGCCAGTAACGGCTTGTATTAAGCGAGGACGTGAACTGCTAAAGGCGATCGTTATAACGGCCCTCGATACCGCAATGAGAAAAGGTGAGATTCTTTCCCTCAGGTGGCGAGACATTGACTTGGGAAGGGGGGTCATCACGATCTCTGCCAACAACTCCAAAACATCGCGTGCAAGACTGACTGGAATCACTCCTCGACTTGCCGACGAGCTTCAAGGCATCTGGAATGTTTCGCTGAAGAATCCAGACTCTCTCGTATTTGGAATTTCAGACTTCAAGAAATCTTTCGCCGCTGTTTGCAATGAATGCGGGATTCAGAATCTAAAGTTCCATGACCTGAGACATACCGCCATTACCAGAATGATCAACGCTGGGATTCCACCGATGGAGATTATGAAATTAAGTGGTCACACCCAGTGGTCCACCTTCGCCCGGTATGTGAATCCAACTGAAGAAACGATTACTCGAATCGCAGAAACGCTTGCGTACTACAATGAGAATCATGCTACAGCTCGTGTGCGTCGACTCTTGGATTAAGAGATGAGGGGGGGACGGTTATATGCAGCCAAAAGATTCAGGGGAACTAACTTCAGTAAGCCGAGAGCCTAAATCCGAAAAGGAAATCTTCGAACTTGCGAATAAGATCGGGGTCGCCGTTCTCGCCGTCGACAATATTCCTCAAGGAGATCCAGACGAACTACCTCCATCTGATCTGAGGTGGCAGATTTCCTATAGAATTAGCGAGGGGCATCTCGTTCTGACGATCCGGGTTCGACACGGGGTGTCGCATGCAATGTTACACTGCGGGTTTAGCCAGCCGATCACCTATGTGCTTCGTGATTTGGAACTCTTGTTAGCGGATTCGAGCGCCCAAAAGATGTTCGAGATAGAGACTGATGAAGAATATGATAATTCACTTTATAATCGCGCTTTCGGGATAGCCTTGTCTTACCTCAGGCAACTGCCAGTTGTCCTATACCATTCGTTTTGTCAGGGCATGTCGGAAGCGATTATAAGCGATGTGAAGAAGGTGGTCGAACCGGAGTTTCGATACGAAGATGAACATGAGAAATCCGTAGAGCTTAACCTTCTCCCGACGAAACAACTCAGCGACATTTTGCGCAGGTTTCCGCGAGTAAAGTTCGATTTTCTAAAGTACCTCGATGAAACTGAT
>JBGTBC010000267.1:0-4231 GCA_041749555.1 Pyrinomonadaceae bacterium
TGTCCGGGAACGACTGAGGCAAAACGGCGGTCGTCACAGGCGGGCCCTCGATCGGAGGTACCCCGTCGGCCGTGATCGTGTAGTTGCTGTTTATGACCGTGCCGCCGGCGGCTGTATTCACCGTCACGGTGAAGGAAACACACCCACCGGTGCCCGCATTTACGGTCCCGATATTAAAGACGACGTTCCCGCTCTGGAGCGTCCCTCCGTTTGTTGCGGAAACAAAAGATGTGCCGGCTGGTAACGGGTCTGAGATGACGACATTCGTTGCCGCCACCGAGCCGGTGTTGGCGTAATTGATCGTATAGGTCAAGTTCGACCCGCTCTCGACGGTCGCGGGCGCGGTCTTAGAGATCGTAAGGCCCGGAGCCAGGCCCGGCGGCAGGAATCGCACGGCACCATTACCACGGCCCATATCCGTTCCTACTCCACCGATCGGCATATAGGCGGATGTGGACCCTGCGGTCGTAAATGGGGCCTTAATTAAGACAGCTGGCTCGCCGAAAAAGTACCCGTTTCCTGCAAGAATGGCCAATTGACTGTCGGCGCTGATCCCAACGTCCTCAAACCCGAAGTTGTCGAAGTCTGTCGGCAAGGGAAGGCTCTCTACAACCGAACCGGAGCTGAACGGCGCGGCTATCGAGGCAGCATGATGAATTGAGGAACTGACAACTATGGCATGCGATCCATTCGGGGCGATCATTATGCCGTCAAGGTCTACTCCTCCGGGAACGGTTACCGTAGTGAATGTGGATCCCGCCGAAAACGGGGCCTGGAATATCTTTACCAGATTTGAAGACAGGCTGGTAGCAAGCAGCGTATTACCATCGGGCGAAATTCCAAGCGCCCCTGACGCCGGATTTGCCACCGGGATGGTGAAGGCTACCGAAGTATATGGCGCGTCAAGGACAGATATACCTGTCGAATGATAAACGAATGCCCGGCCGCTGCTGTTGAACACGATCGCCTGGGTTTGGTACGGAGCCATAGTGCCCAGCATAGTTACTGGCGATATGACCGACCCGGGCCCAAATGGCCCCTGGATAACGTAAAGAATGTTGCTGCTTCCCATCGCAAGTGCGGAAGTCAGACTCGGAGCGACGGCAATTGTGCCGGAGCCGTTATACCCGGCCGGGGCAGTATTGATCGTCGACAGCAGCGAAGCCGTCGAGATCTGAACAACATATACCTGGGAGTTCTGATAGCCTGCTATCAACGCATTATCGACGCCGAAATAGCCGACACCATGGGGTTTGGCTCCCGCCGGCAATCCAGATACCAGATTTTGCGTTGCCGGTGCAGTCCCCGGATCCGGAAACACGACGGCCCGGTCGGTCGCATCAGCAGTTCCAATTATCGCGGGCTGAGGACCGGCCAGGGCAAGCGTAGCCAGGTCAGGCCAACCACTCTTAATTGTCGACCGAAAATCGACCGGCCTGGGTATTTGGGTCTCGACACGTTCAGGGCGCGGCGGGGCACTACCCTTGTACGGTTCACCGTTAAATAGAAATTCCTGATACGGAATCGGCCGGGTTTTCTCGCCGGCCGCGGATACCGACGGAACCTGCTGATAAACCGGTCCTTGCTGATTCAGGTTGTCGCCAGATCCGGCGGCCTCGGCGGGGTTTTGCACAACGGGATCAAGTACCGCAATTTCTGTCACTAATACGTCAGTTCCTATAATGAATGTCCCGTCAGCAAAGGTGCAGTAACCGCCTTGTTCCGGGGGGCCCGCAACGACGTCAACAAACCTGACCACATCGGTACCCGGCAGGTAAGGCCCCGGGAAAGGATTGGATGGCGCCCGGCCCCTGACCTCGAACCGGAACCGCGTTCCGACCGGTATTCCCGGCCCGGCGATCTTACACACCTTAACGCGGCCGGGATTTGTCCGGTTGTAAAAGTTGAATAGCGTCTGATCTGATGGCGAATCAGCCTCAAAAACTAAACCTTGCACGTAGCCGCCGCCAACGTTGGTGAAAGTTGAGCAGCCGGAAAGGTCAGACGAGATGGCACAAACCTCCGTATTCAGAATTCCCAGGTTCAAAATAGTGCCGCCAAATTGCCGGTTTGCCGGGCTCGTTGTTGCTGATTCGAGAGTAAACCCGGGCTCAGCCAGTTCCGTCACTAACACGGAGCCTATCGCGGTTGTACCAGGTGCCGGAGATGGCCCGGGCGGGGTCTGCGGTATTGTCGCTACGAGCAGCTGTATCGGGCCTGTACAAAAGTTTACAGGCATCGAAAATGTCGTGTTCGGGACCGCGCTGACCGTAAAATCGAAGAATCCCAGGACCTCAGTGTCATTGACGGGTACTGAGGGCGAACCGCCGGTCTGGGTCAGCGGCGACGGATGTTTACATATCTCAATTACCGCCGGGATAGCAAATGTATTCGTAAATGTAAGGATCACCGGCAGCGAGCTGGATGCGGGGGCCACATTGACCGTGGCCGTCAGGGTAGAGAGGTTCGTTCCGGTCAATCCGGTCCCGGCCGGGGCACCATTTGCAGGCACATAGCCGGCCTGCTGAACGCTCGCCAGACGGAAACGGTTATACCATCTCCCATCGGCGGCGGCACGGTTTGGCCGGTTGATATAGTAGCCATCTAACAGCTCTGTAATGGTTGCGTTGCCCTCTGGCACCGCGATCGGGTTTGAGCAGCTGCCGGTCGGAACCTCGATGATAATTCCGCCATTTATCCGGAATTGGAAGATCTTGTAGCGAAGGCTGTTCTGATCGTCCG
This sequence comes from Pyrinomonadaceae bacterium, assembly GCA_041749555.1. Lineage (GTDB taxonomy): Bacteria > Acidobacteriota > Blastocatellia > Pyrinomonadales > Pyrinomonadaceae > OLB17. The sequence goes on from JBGTBC010000267.1 coordinate 2,743, forward strand.
AAAGATCGGAGTTGGACGTGCCGGTGTCGAAGCCGCCCGAAGCTATGCCGTCATGCAATGCCCGCTTGCAGATCTGAATATATCCGTTTGCGAGCGCGACGTTAGAACCGCTATCCAGGACAACCTCGCCTTCCTTTGAAAATGCGCGCCCTTTGATAGCGGTGCCCGCGCCAATATTCACAGTCCCGTGCGCGATAATGCTGCCCTCGATCGAACTCCACGCGCCGAGCGTCGCCGTTTCGGCAACAAAATATACATTTCCAGACATTGCGCCATTCGTAAGGCTCATCTGAAAGTTTTCCGCAGTTTTAAGCTCTCCCGCAATGCGAAATACAAATGAGGCCGTCGAATCGCCTCCGGCATCGAGTATCATCTGTCCGGCCAATGCGGCTGACGGTACGCAGTAAACGGCCGGGCCGAATGTCCCGCCCGTCAGTACGCTGTCCATGTCCTGGCACGGAAGCTGATTGATCATTGCTAATGCTTTGGTGACGCCGCTGCGTGCCTTCAGGCCGCTGCCGTCTTCACCAAGCGAGGCTTCGTCAAAGCCTGTGCCTGACTTGCCAGATACGCTCGAACCATCGCCTCTTACTCCTTTCGCTCCGAATACCGTGTATTCAGAAGCCGAACCGAAGTTAAGTGCAACGGCAAGCTGATCAGCACGGGCTACTTTGCCATTGCTGTCTCCCCGGTTCGTAAGGTCGCCCCTCTGCGCCGAGGCAGTGGAACTATCAAACACCATGAACAAACCGGCAGCGGCGGCCAATATGATCGCAGTCGCGGCAGAGTATACAACCTTCTTGTTGAATTGACGCATAAAAACCTTTTCCCGACCACCGGTATGGTGGCTTCTCTTTTCAAGACAAGGCCAGGGCACACGACCGTGCGCGTAAGAAAAACGGCCTGATAGAATCCAATATTCCCTTAAACAAGCAATGGCCCTGTGATTCCAAAAAGTTCATCAGTTCGAACCAATTCTTTCACTTCATAACTTCCCGATCTCTGTGTAATGCGGAAATAGCGAGAACAGCGGGAAGATTATTTTGGATGTGTCGTAACTATACCTTACTTCGCGTTTTTGTCAAGGTATTTATCGGGCGTATCTATCTATATCCACTGTACATAGCCATTTTCGATCGTGCCTGTGGGACATACGTCCCGGTGACGCGCTAAAAAGGGGCGGCCCGACAACCCGATATCAGTTGCCTCCGGCTTCAGCCGGAGATTATCAGTTACATTGATCATGGCTTTAGCCAAAAGTCTGACAACGATTTTGCTAAAGCACACAGGAATTTGTTCCTATTTCCGATTTCGGCTAAAGCCGTATTCTCACCTCAAACCGTGAGGACGTCTGAAAAGAGCGACGACCGGCGGCGAAGCTGCCAGGAGATAATAGCCAGATGTGAAACGTCTGGTAAATGTCACACAGATGCCCCCGCCCTGAAGGGGCGGCACCTGGTTTGCGGGCCTTCAGCCCGCCGGTTGCGCC
>JBGTBC010000268.1:0-2039 GCA_041749555.1 Pyrinomonadaceae bacterium
AATGTTTAGCACGTCAAGCACGTGTTCGACAAAGTCGAGCCTTTCGTCGCGAGCGAAAGGTCGGAGCGTAATATCCAGGGGCCGTAGGTTCGTGTGACAGGTTGTGCATTCGCAGTTCATAGATGCCACAGTAGCAAGAATGTTTCAGGAATGAAATACCATTTGGCGTATTTTGTATGATTTGGCGTGATTTGTATGATTTGGCGTGATTTGTATGATTTGGCGTAGAATGTGAATTATCGGACGCATAAAGAAGTTAGCCCACGAATAACACGAATTACACGAATAGGGAGAGGGAGAATTATTTCGTCTATTCGTGGCATTTGTGGCAAAAAACTACCGTGAGCTTGGCTCAACTTCAGATATAAGAAGTTAGCCACGAATAACACGAATTACACGAATGCAGAGAGGAAGAATTGGTTCTTGATATTTGCTTCTGATTTTTCGCCATCTGGCGCAACCTTTTCTTGGTTTGGGCGTCTAATGAAGTATGAGATGGATCGCGAGAATTGTTGCATTTACGGCCGCGTTGTCTTGTGGGGCGTTCGTGGCTTCGTTTTTTGTCGCCAGTCAAAGTGCCAGCGTTGACGATACAGCCGTTGTCGTTCAGCACGGTCTCGATCGGCAGTACGGGGTTCGTAGTGCAACCGACCTCGTCGGCACGTGGAAAGGCTCGTTCGGCTATAATGCCGGCGATTGCACGATAGAGATCACTCGGGTCGAGGGCGAAGCATTTTACGGTACGCTGAGAAAAGAAGGTGCGGAGATTCTCTTCAAAGGAACCTTCGACCCCGCTTCGCGTGCCTTGTCTTTCAAAGAGACCAAAGTCGTCCGCCTGGGCGCGGCAATGTCCGTATGGTCGTTAGGCGAAAACCGCGGAGCCATCTCACGCGACGGCAGCGTGATGTTCGGCACCGGCGTCGACGAATGGGGCCAATACGCCTGGGCAGTTTCGAATTATTAGAGAGTAGGTGTTAGCTTTCGGTTATCCAGTTACCAAAGAGAGGCCATGCGTTTTATGAGAATATTTCTTCGGATCGCTCTTTTCATCCTCACCTTTTTATTCGGAGTTCAATTTGTGGCAATCGTGCCGTCCGTTAGCCATATGCCGGCAGTCCCAGATATCGATCTTCCTACAGAGTATCCCGTGTTTGAAATCAGAAAAGCCACTAAACCTCGAGGGATCACCGTTGCTTTTGCTGGAATGGAGCCCGAGAGCAAAGATGAAGCCGCTTATCTCAAATTTGTCGTTTATAACGGAACGATACATCAAGTGACCTACGGCGCAAAAGGGGGTGCGGAGCGGCCCTCTCCTGATGTGTGGGTAAACGGCCGTCCTCTGCCGGAGGAATATCGATGCGGAAGCGGGATGATGCTATATGAGATCGACCCCGGCATGTCTGCTGAGTTCCGGATCGGCCGGTACGAATTCGAGAATGTGCCGAAAAAAGGCGACCTCATCAATGTTGGGTTTTATCTCCGCGAATCTCACGCTGAATTCGGCGAAGCGATTTTTTCAGAACCCTTTATGCTCCCGGAGAAGTTTCGGCGGGCTATCGATCAATGGAACAAAATGCGGTAAAAGCAGTGTACTGAGTGACCACATCTTCTAAAGGAATGCAGCGATTATTCTTGAATCGCATATAAGTCCGACCGAACTACGCCACCCACGAACACTGACGGGCGGCTGTTCGTATGGACGACCATTTACCGTCTGTCTTTTGAAGTATGCGGTAACTGCCGCTTCCGCAATTGCCTTCGCAGTAATGGCCTACATACACGGCAGCGAACGGCCGATCGATGACGTTAAAAGGCCCTTGCGATCATCTGTGTCCGCCCGTAAGACCTGCATGTTTAAGCCGGATTCTCACATATTCCCTTTTGTAACGGATCGTTTTACGGGTTACAAAACTGGCTCCGATTGCATCAAATAAATTGTTATGAAGAGAATTACAATAGATTTTGTGTTTGCGGTGTTTTTGCTGATGGTGGCGGTTGCCGGGCCGGCTTATTCGCAGGCTGAAGGCCGGACGACGTTT
>JBGTBC010000269.1:0-17580 GCA_041749555.1 Pyrinomonadaceae bacterium
GGGGATAAGTCGTCATCGGGCAACGGCGAGGGAACCACCCCGTCTGCTCGCAAAGAACGCGAGCATCCACTCCTCCTTCGTAAGGAGGGGAGTAAGAAGAAGCCCTTCGAACGCCACGACCTCTCCTCCCTCCGGGCCTTCGCCTCGACCGGCGAACCTTGGAATCCCGCTCCGTGGTGGTGGCTTTTTGAAATGGTCGGCAACAGCAAGCTGCCGATCATCAACTACAGCGGCGGCACCGAGATCTCGGGCGGCATACTGATGGGCAATATGCTGCTGCCGCAGAAGCCTTGCTCTTTCCCTGCCCCGTGCCCGGGAATGGATGTCGACATCCTGGACGAAACTGGTAACCCGGTCGAGCCCGGAAAAGTCGGCGAGCTCGTCATCAAGCAACCCTGGATAGGCATTGCCCGAGGGTTCTGGCAGGAGCGTGAACGCTATCTCGAAACCTACTGGAGCCGCTTCAAAAACATCTGGGTCCACGGCGACTGGGCGATGCGAGACAGCGATGGACATTACTTCATCCTCGGTCGCAGCGATGATACGTTAAAGGTAGCCGGCAAACGCGTCGGCCCGGCGGAGGTCGAGAGCCTCTTAGTCGCTCATCCGCAGGTCATTGAGGCCGCCGTGATCGGCGTTCCGGACGAAGCCAAAGGGACAGCAATGGTGGCATTCTGCGTGCTTGGAACGCCGGCATCCCTGCCGGCCTCTGATCCGTCCGGATCAGTTGAAGAAGCCAGCAAGATGCTGGCGTTCCAGCTCAAAGCCCTTGTTTCTAAAGACATGGGCAAACCCCTAGCCCCATCCCGTATCCATTTCGTCTCCGCCCTGCCAAAAACCCGCAACGCGAAGGTTATGCGTCGCGTCATTCGATCGGCCTACCTCGGCGAAGACCCCGGCGATCTCTCAGCCCTGGAGAATCCGCAAGCCGTCGAAGAGATTACCAGAATGAGTCGGTAACATCTACCGCTTTCGTTTCTGATAAAATAAGCGAACGTGGCCAAGGCATTACAGACTCTAACATCGGCCTATCCGCACGATCCGCAGAAATGGCTCGCGGGTGTATTGCGAACTTATTTCGCCGAGGTTCTCGCGAAGCGTGAGGACGCGCTGGACCCGACGCAAATCGAAGGCGTACATAAGATGCGTGTCGCGATCCGCAGGCTGCGCAGCCTTATTCGCGATTTTGCGGAGATCGGCGACAAATATCCGTTGAAAACTGCCAGAAAAGATCTCAAACGCCTTGCGGATGTGCTCGGGGCGGTGCGGGACAAAGACGTTGCCATTGAGGCACTGGAAAAGTTTATTCCCAAGGCGAAAAAGGATTCGGTTCGCGAGGGTGTTGAGTCTATGATCCGAAGGTTCAGAGAAAGTCGCGGACGGGCATTTAAGATCGCCGAGCCTCGCCTTACCCTCGAAGCGTTATCAGCACTTGAGGAGAGCTTTGAGACAGCTCTCACAACATCGCTCAGCCGGCGAAGCCTTTTCAACCCATCTAATATTGATGCGGCCAATCGCGAGATCATCGCAAACCGGGTTGAGGATTTTCTCCGGCTTTCCGACGCTCTTTACGATCCATTCAATATCGACCCTCTCCACCGACTGCGGATCGCGGGCAAGCACCTTCGCTATGCGGTCGAACTTCTCTCGGCTGACGGGAATGACGGCCTGAAAGGGTACGCTATATCGATCGCAAAAATGCAGACGCACCTCGGCGATGTTCACGATTGCGATGTATGGATCGCCCAGCTCAAACAGGACCTGAGAGCGAAAAAGCGCAAAGCCTTAAAAGGCGAGGAACGTGAGGCGGCCGTTTGGCTGCTGTCGCGATTTACCCGGCGTCGAGACAAAGCTTATCGCTCGGCACTCGAACTCTGGAGCGAATGGGAAAGATCAGGTCTACTCGACCGGTTGAAAGAATGGGAACCGCACCCGGCAGCTGTTGACCAGGAAAAGACATCATCGACCCAAATTCCCAAATGATTAAGTCCACCATCCGCACCATCGGCCACGGCCGGCATCCGTTCGATTACTTCCTCGACCTGCTGCGGAAATATGAGATCGAGTTTGTGTGTGATGTGCGGGCCTTTGCCCGTTCTCGTTGGCCGCATTTCAACGGGCTGGTCCTTGCCGAGCTACTCAATGACAACGGCATCGGATACGAGCATATTCCGGAGACTGGCGGCAAGAATAAGCCGTCGCCCGAGGACCTGGCCTGGGGAATAAACCGTATTGTCGAAATTGCCTCCGACCTGCCGACCGTGATCATGTGCTCCGAATCGAAACCGCTCTCGGATCACAAAGTGCCGCGTGCAAATTGTCACCGTGTCGGAATGCTGTCTCCTCTTCTCCGGGCCAATGGAATCGACAATATAGTCCACATATTGCCGAATGGTGAGACGATCGAGTTTGACGAATCGGCCGTGCCGTCGATATGGTGAGCGCTCCATCGAATATGCATCATCCGACCCATGCCCAGCTCAATAAAAAAACGCTTGAGACGGCTTGCGGCGAGCTTTCAAGCGACCCTTGCTTGGGCCGGGTTTACGAGACATACGGTATCCCGCCTCTTTGGGACCGCCCGCCCGGGTTCGCCACTCTGCTCCAGATCATACTTGAGCAACAGGTTTCGCTTGCATCTGCAAAAGCATGCTTTGATAAACTGGCTTCTCGCGTCGAAGTCACGCCAGGAAATCTCCTTATGTTGGGCGACGACGAACTAAAGGCCGTCGGATTCAGCCGGCAAAAGACGGCCTATGCCCGTCACCTTGCCGAGGCCGTCCTCGATGCTCGCATAGATCTTGATGGTCTGCATCATCTTCCGGATAGTGAGGTGAAAGCCGAATTAATTAAGCTGAAAGGCATAGGGGAATGGACGAGCGATATTTACCTGCTAATGGCGCTACTGCGGCCTGACGTTATGCCGCGGGGCGATATTGCTCTGCACGCTGCATATCAAAAGTTGGCCGAGGCGGACAAGCGGCCCGATTCTGACGAGTTTGTGATAATGGCCGAAAAGTGGCAGCCCTTCCGCTCGGTCGCTGCAAGATTGCTGTGGCATTTCTATTTGAGCGAAAGGCGGAAACCTGAGCGGTAGCGAGGGTGCCTATCAGCTCAAATGCACGCACGGCACACTCCCTACCGGTCGTGTTTCTGCCTTGATTTTGCTACCTTAATCTCGATGAAGATACTGGATGTCGGCTGCGGAACGAACAAGATCGAGGGGGCCATTGGGCTCGATAATAACCCGCGCACGGGGGCCGATGTCATACACGACCTGGGAGAGATCCCCTATCCGTTTGCGGACAATGAATTCGACCTGATCGTATCAAACCATGCGGTGGAGCATGTGCCGGATGTGATGGCATTTATCGGTGAGCTTCACCGGATCACCCGCCCCGGCGGCAGGATCAGGCTGCTCACGCCTCACTATACAAATCCTGACTGGGCAAATGATCCGACACATCGCAACCACATTAATTCTTACACCTTCAACACCTTTCTTCCGGGGCGGCAGGTGTTTGATTTCTACACACAGGTACAGCTAAAACCTGTCGATTGCTTTGTGTCTCTTTCGGGCCTATGGAAAACGTTTGGGATCGAGTTTCTTGTCAATCTTGACCGGAAAAGTTACAAACTGCGGTTCCTTAGAAAATTCTGGGAACAGTATTTAAGCTATATTATCCGCGGAAAAGAGCTCCGCTTTGAGTTTGAGGTGATCAAGGGCGAGGAGATGGATGACGCCAAAATTCCGGCCCTTAGTTAACAAAAGCTCGGTTGCCGCCGTCATATATTTCATAGCTGCTGAATTCCGGCAACTATAAAGGAACATCGAGGCATCTTTATTCGTTAGTAAGGGCTGTTTATAGAGGATTTTTCAATATGAAGTTTAGATTTTTTTCGGTCGCAGTGATCTCGGTATTGTTGTTAAATGCTGTGGGTTTCGCCGCGGCGGATACGCGAAGTTCGATACTTGCAAAGAAACGGGCGACAGCAAAACTCGTTTCCCTGCTGCCGGCGTCTGACGCCATAGCAGTTTTCGATAGCAAGCGGTTTCTCGGTGATGCCCTTCCTAAGGTCCTGTCGGCCAATCAGCCGATGCTTGGCGAGATAATGACAAAGGTACAGGAAATGGAATCCCGTACAGGCATCGATCTGCGAAAACTCGATCAGGTTGCAGTGGGTGTAGCGATGAAGCAGGTTTCGTCGACCGAGGTCGATTATGAGCCCGTTGTCATAGCTAACGGCGAGATCAACGTCGAAGATCTTGTTTCAGCGGCAAAGACAGCCTCTAAAGGCTCATTTCGCGAGGAAAAGATCGGTGTCCGCACGATCTATATTTTCTCCGGCAAAGATGTGGCCGCAAATACAACAACTCGTCCGACAAACAGCAAGCTCGCTGCAGCGATGGACAAGTTAATCGCCGGCCTGACGAAAAAAGAGGTGGCTGTGACCGCCTACGACGCAGGCACACTCGTCATGGGTTCACCTGAGCGTGTTCGCCAGACACTCGGGCCCAAGACAAATACAGATAGCACCGTTCGAAGTCTCTTGCCAAGCCCTGATTCGTACGTTCTGGCTTTTGCGGCACGAACGAACGGAATGCTCGGAAAACTCCTTCCGCTTGACGCGGACATGCTTGGGGAGAACCTCGATTCGATACAATTTATGACCGGGTCGATGGACGTGGTTGCGGGGACCACATCGCTTCAGATGATGGCCAGGGCCCAAAAGGCCGAGCAGGCAGCAGGCCTAAAAGATACGCTGGAAGGCCTGCAGCTCGTTGGGAAAGCGTTTCTCGGTAATTCCAAGAGGGCGGATCAGCAGGTTTACGGGCGGATGCTGACAAATGCGAAGTTTGCGGCCCGCGGCAAGGATGTTTCGTTTGATCTGGCGATACCTCAAACCGATATTGACATTCTGATCGGCGGTTTGAAATAGGTTCTTGTTGCCGTTACTTCCTCCGACGGTAACTCATCTGGGGCCTCTGCCGCGTAAATCGGTCGAGGTCCCTGTTATATTTACCGTCTTCGCCAAACAGCGGAAACAACTGAAGATCGGTGGAAAGATATGCCGCCCTTAGCTCAACGGGCCGCGGGCCGGCCTTGATAACCCGGACCTTCGTACCACGTACCTCTTCGATCCATTTGGCAAATTCATCTGCCCTGCCGACGGTCGCTGACAGTAGCAGCAGCCTGATCCGGGGCGGCGAGAGGATGATCGCTTCTTCCCACACGTGGCCGCGGTCTTCGTCAGAAAGATAATGGGCTTCGTCAAGGATGACAAAATCGGTGTTCACGTCAAACCCTTCGCGTAAGGCGTCAAATAGCTGGTTTCGGTATATTTCTGTGGTTCCGACGATCAGTGGCGCCTTTGTATTCTCTTTGCGGTCGCCCGTCAGAATACCGACCTTTTCCGGGCCGAATTCGATGGAAAATTCGGTATATTTCGAGTTTGTTAAAGCCTTGAGTGGTGTCGTGTACCACGCACGCTTGCCGGCCGCGAGCAGCCTGCGGATCTCTTCGCGGGCGATCCACGTTTTGCCGCTTCCGGTGGGTGCGGTAACCAGTACATCCTCATGCTCGATCGCTGCCAGCGCTTCAAGCTGGAATTCATCCGGTTTGAAAGGTTTAATCGCAGGAACGCCAATGCCTGAAAGCAGGCGTTCGACCGCTCGGATCTGCCGGGGCGTTTGGGCGGGAGCAACTCTTGCCGGGGAACTTTGTTCTGCAATTTCTCGTTTATCTCTACGTTCTAACTTGGGGCCTTTGCCCCTCGCAGAATCTCGAGCCCGGTGGCGATCACGGTTACCCCTTCGACGCATATTCGAGATTTTAGAGCTTTGGCCGGTGAAAGTCTATTGTTTAAGTACGCACGGCCAAAATGCTAAAATAGTCAATTACGCCCGCAACGATTTTGCGGGGCCGGGCGTCTAACTTCGAAGGAAGTATCTTAGTTTTATAGACGCAATTATTTATTTGTATGTTTGAGCAGTCATTATATGAACCCGAGCGGATCGCAACACCTCTACAGGAGGGCGATCTCTTTTATGATTATGAGATCAGGCCATGGGATCTCACTCCACGCGTTTATCGCATTCTGGCGATCTCGGCGGCAGCGAACATCCTTGCAATACTCATTATCGGCCAAACGTCCCTTTTAACGATGAAAGGCTGTGACAGTCCGCTGGTCGGACGTTTTTGCCAGGTTCTCGATACGGTGTACGTCGGATCGAAGCTTTTTAGTTCCGACCGCGAATATGTGGATGCCGTTTACGATAAGACGGAACTCGGTGATTCGGATATTACCTTTGTTGACGTGACCGGCGAGATGCCGCCGCTCTCGTATCCTGAGGGTTATTTTCAGATCGCGAACCCGGAAGAATTCGCTATGAGGCAGCAAATGGCGTTCGATCCGGCATTTGATTCGACGATCCCGGGATTTTCGCCGGGGATGACCTATACGACGCCCACGCCGGGCAACAGCCTCTTGGACACTCAGCCGGTCATGCCGACGCCGAATCCGTCAGTCATCCAGGGCGATCTGCCGACGTTTAACGATAACGGCCGAGTGGCGGCAAATCGACGACCTAACAGGAGCCGGAACAATCGGCCCGTCGTCACCGAGCCTAACGAACTGGACGAGGACGATACCGCTGAAATCGAGCCCAAACCGACGCCAACGCCAGTCGCGCCACCGCTCACAAGCGAAGCAGTGACAGCAGTCGAGATCAACAAAAAGCCATTGACGGATTTTGCAGATGTCGTCGTAGCAAAATGGGACGCCAAAGAGGTCGATCTCGACAAACCGTTCACGATCGTCCTTAATGGCGTTCTGACCCTGGACGGAAAGCTCGACCGTGAAAAATCGAAATTCGATGTTTCCAAGCAAGCGGGCGACCCGGAAATGATCGACGTCGCCAAGGCTGCTATGGAGGCTGTGGGCGACAGCGGCTTTCTCACATATCTGAGAAATTTGGATGTCGACAAGGTTACGGTGACCCTCGTCCAGGATGAGGAAAAGATCACGGCTGTTGTCTCCTCGCTGCAAAATACGCCCGAAAGAGCGAAAACTGTTGCAAGCGGCCTCCGGAGTTATATTGTGCTCGGCAAGAACCTTGTAAAGGACCCCAGTGATGAGCTAACATTGCTCGATGGTGCAAAGGTCACCTCAGAAGGCAGCAACTTCATTTTGAACTTTGTACTTACGAAACCCGTGGCCCAGGAAATGATCACCCGGAAATTAAAGGAAGCTCAAGCCAAAAAGACACAGCAGGGGCAGCCAAGCGGCGATCTGGATAAGAAGTCCGACAATAACACGGCGATAAGGTAGATTTGATCAAAAAGGACAAAAATCCAAATTCGATATTAGTTCTCGCGACACTCGGGGTCTATTTTGGACTCATATTGGCGGGCGCCGTTCCTCAGGTCATTGGACAGGCCGCAATGGCACGGCAATTCGATATCAAGGATGAGGTCGAGCAAAAAGACGATCTCGATAAAAAACCTGACGGCGACAAGGCTTTAGAGCAATTCGCTGCCGCACTGGAGGATCTGTACAGGATCACATCCAAACTCTCGGCGAATTCTAAACGTGGGAATAAGGGCGAATTCAGCTTCGATTACTTTGTTACGGTCAAACCGAACGGTGCGTCCAGGCAGTATTCCCCAGCCGGTGAGAGCTCGTGGTCTGCAAAGTTTCGCGAACCCCTTCGTGACCTCTTTGATGCCTTTCTTCTGAGGTCGGATGAATGGAACGAAAACTTCCTGGTCGAATTCAAGGTCAGCAAGGACCAGGTTTCACTTAAGACGACCATCATCACTGATCCCGGTTCTACCGAGCAGTCGCTTTCCGGTTACGAACAGGCCCTTTTAAGACGGCGTTCGAATGAGGCAAATTTTGTGAGGTCGCAAATATACGATGCCTCCAAAGTAACCGTCGAAAAAAATAAGATCATTGTTGTTGCGAACCTTCCTCGTGCCGGACTCGAATCTCTTCTTACCAAGAACGGACAATAACCGGCGAGCACCCTCCTTTCAACCTCGTCATTTCTATTGGATTTTTATCGTTCGAAGTTGCGCTCACGCGTCCATCAGGGCAGGCTCTGTGATCTAGCAGTCTGGCCCATAAATTAGGACAGCGTACTTCGGCAAGTGAGGAAAACATGGCCGTAAATAGTTTTGCAGATAAATTAGTTAAAAAAGTTTTTGGTACAAGCAGCGATATATTTTTAAAGAACGTTAAGCCCGTCATCGCTCAGATAAATGATTGGGAATCAAAACTCGAGAAATTCTCGGACGCTGAGTTGCAGGCACAGACTCCTAAGTTCAAAGAGATCATCGCCAACCATCTCGAAGGGATCGAGGATAAAGTCGAGCGTCGAAAGGCCGAACAGGCCATATTGAAAGAAATACTGCCCGAAGCATTTGCCACCGTTCGTGAAGGTTCACGCCGGGTGACGGGCATGCGGCACTTTGATGTGCAGATGATCGGTGGCGTGGCCCTACACCAGGGCCGTATTGCCGAGATGCGAACGGGTGAAGGTAAGACGCTCGTCGCGACCTTACCCTCGTACCTTAACGGCCTGACGGGCCGCGGCGTCCATGTGGTTACGGTCAATGATTATCTCGCATCGCGCGATGCCGAGTGGATGGGCAAGATCCATACATTCCTCGGCCTGACAGTCGGATGTATCCAGAATGATATGGATGACGTCGAGCGAAAAGATGCATACGCCTGCTCCATAACATACGGAACGAATAACGAATTTGGCTTCGATTATCTTCGCGATAATATGAAGTTTGACGTCGATTCGTTAGTTCAGCCTGACCATTATTTTGCGATCATCGATGAGGTCGATTCGATCCTTATCGACGAAGCCAGGACACCGCTGATCATTTCCGGTGCTTCGGACGAAGCGACCGATAAATACTACACGGCAAACGAGATAATTCCCCGGCTCGAACTCGGTCATAAGGACGAGGAGACCAAGGTCACGACTGGTGATTACCTCGTCGATGAAAAGAATCACTCAGCGGTTTTGACCGAAGCGGGCGTATCGAAGGCCGAGCGTCTGCTCGGAGTCTCAAACCTCTACGATCCGTCAAACATGGACCTGCTCCACTGTGTCGAGCAGGCACTCAAGGCTCACACGCTTTATAAGGCCGACCATCATTATGTCGTTCAGGACGGCGAGGTGATCATCGTCGACGACTTCACCGGCCGTCTGATGCAGGGCCGCCGCTGGTCGGATGGGCTTCACCAGGCCGTCGAGGCCAAAGAGGGAGTAAAGATCGAGCGTGAAAACCAGACACTCGCTACCATTACGCTGCAGAATTACTTCCGAATGTACGAAAAGCTCAGCGGCATGACGGGTACAGCCGAAACTGAAGCTGAAGAATTCGGCACGGTTTACAGCCTCGACGTCATCCAGATCCCCACCAATCAGCCGATGGTCCGTGTCGATTCATCGGACATGATCTATCGCACGCTGCCCGAAAAATGGGATGCGGTCGTTGACGAGATCAAAGAACTGCACGCTAAGGGCCAGCCCGTACTGGTGGGTACAGTATCGGTCGAGAATTCCGAGCTGGTCGCGGCCCGACTCAAGGAGATCGGTGTTCCGCACAAGGTTCTAAACGCAAAGTATCACGAACAGGAAGCAGAGATCATCGCACAGGCAGGGCGAAAAGGTGCGGTCACTATCGCAACAAATATGGCTGGCCGCGGCACCGACATCCTGCTCGGCGGCAATCCGGATTCGCTCGCTCGCGAGTACCTGAAACGCCAGGAGATAAACCCAGACGAGGCGACGCCGGAACAACTCGAGGCGGAGCTTGCGAAAGCAAAACGCGTGGTTGCCGAGGAACACAAGGATGTCGTTTCCGTAGGCGGCCTACACATTCTCGGTACGGAACGCCACGAATCGCGGCGTATCGATAACCAGCTTCGCGGACGTGCCGGCCGACAGGGTGATCCGGGATCTACGCGGTTTGTTCTCTCTCTCGAAGACGACCTGATGCGCATCTTTGCGGGTGACAAGGTCCGATCGATGATGGAATGGCTCGGGATGGAGAAGGGAGTCGCCATCGAGTCAAAGACCGTGTCGAAGCAGATCGAACGAGCCCAGAAAGCAGTCGAGGCTCGAAACTTCGAAACTCGTAAGCACGTTCTCAAATACGACGATGTGATGAACCGTCAACGCGAGACGATCTACGGGCTAAGGCGCCAGCTAATGTTCGAACCTGAGCATCGCGAGTATCTGTTAGGTGAAAATGGTGTGGCCCGTGATCTGCTGCATGATCTGACAGATAGCATGTTAAGCCTCACGATCGCACCTGACCAGTGGGACATCAATACATACGCTGCCGAGATCGAGAGCATATACGCTATTGATCCCGCCGTAGATGCGGGTGTCGATTTTAAGACAATGAACCCGGATGAGATCCAGGATACGGTCTGGGAAAAGGCCAAAGCGAATTACGAGGAGAAAGAGAAGCTCGCCGGTGCCGAAAGCCTTCGGGCGTACGAACGCTATATCATGCTCAACATTATCGATTCCCAGTGGAAGGACCATCTGCTGTCGATCGACCACGTAAAGCAAGGGATCGGCCTTGTGGGTTACGGACAAAAAGATCCGCTTGTCGAGTATAAAAAGCAGTCGTTTGAGATGTTCCAGGACATGCTCGACCGCATTGATACCAACACCACGAAAGCTTTGTTTAACCTCGAGATCGTCAACCGCGAGGAGCAGGACGAGCGAGAGCGTCTCGAACGCCTTGAGATGCAGCGTGCCCGACGCCAGGCGGCCGGCATGGCCTTCACCGGAGCAATGGGCACAGCCGAAATGGCCGGTGCCGAAGCCGCCCGACATACGCCTTATGTTCGTGATACCCCAAAAATGAAACCCAATGAACCGTGCTATTGCGGCTCAGGACGGAAATTTAAGAAGTGTCACGGTGCGGGAGTTTAGCAAATGAGTGCGGTTATCGTAATTTCGATCTTTGACAATCGATCTTTTTTTGGCCACCAAGGCGACGTTTGTCGTTTTAAGCAGGGTCGGAGAACTGTAGGACTGTTTCGAGGGGCTCGGTCGCCCCTCGAAACGAAAGATTGACCCGTCTATTTGTTAGCAGCCGCATTTGCTGGTTTATTAGCCGCAGTGGTGGAAGTATTGGAAGCAGGGCTGGTAGAACCTCCACCCTCGATCTCCGTTGCGTGGCCGCTCACCTGACGCCAGCCGTCCTTTGTCTTGCTCCAAACCTGAGTGACCCTAATATATCTGTTTGCGGGGACCGCAACTCCCTTGTTAGTACCTTTGGCAGTTGCTCGGGCAATAACGACCGCGCCGGTGCCCTCAGGGTTTGTTCGGACATTGACTTCATCGTAGACGAACGACTCGAACTTGGTATCGCCCGATCTGAACGAAGCCAGTCTATCGGTCTTGTTCTGAACGGACCCATCAAGATTGACGAGCATATAGTTATCGCTGTACATCTTATCCAGAGCGTCAGCATCGTTCTTGGCCAGGGCCGCTGCAGTGTCAGTAACTAGCTTCTTGACCTCGGCTTCAACAGCAGCGGTATTAGCTGCCGGAGCTGTAGCTGCCGCATTGTTTGCCGGTGCATTCGCCGGTTTGTTCGTTGTGTTTGCCGCTGGTTCGCAGGCTGTAAAAAACGCGGCGGTTATAACCGCCATCAAAACAAGAAATGTCTTTTTCATATCAATGGTCTCCTCTCAAAAGATAGATGCGACTCTGTCGAGAACACCCGGCAGTTACCTGCATCCGTAAGGCAACCAACCGCTCGATCAACAGGAATCGAATGAGTTATACGCTTGTTTCATTCCCGAGTCAAGTCGCTCGGGACTTGACTCACTTGATCTTTTTCAGGCTTCCCTGCCCGCTTATTTGGCGATTTCCGGCAGCCTTTTCCATCTGCGACATTGCTCGCAGAAAATTCTCGCCCAGCACCTTTTTGATCTCCGTTTCGGTATACCCGCGTCGGAGCATTTCGTAGGTAACAAGTGCAAGATCCTCAGCCCCTTTCATCGGCGGCGGAAGGAAAGGCACGCCGTCGTAGTCCGATCCAATGCCAGCATGATCAATACCCGCGACCTTTTTTATGTGGTCTATGTGGTCAACGATGCGTTTGTAATCGGCAATGTATATCGGGTTTGCGGCCATTAATTCATTTTCGGCTTTTACAAATCCGGCCTGGTCGCCCTTGAACTTCTCACGAAGGGCGTTTACCTGCTCGCGAAGCCGAGCCGACCGTTCATTCTCTTCCCGGTTAGTCCGTTCATCCAGGAATGAGGGATAGAAAACGACCATGATTACTCCGCCATTCTGAGGCAGGCGTCTAAGAACTGAGTCGGGCACGTTACGTGTATGATCGTTGACACCTCGGACGCCCGAGTGCGAGGCCATCAAGGGAGCCTTTGTTATATCCAGAACATCGTGCATGACCTTTTCCGACACGTGGGAGATATCAACGAATATTCCAAGTCGATTCATTTCTCTAACGACTTCTTTGCCGAAATCCGTTAGGCCGTTGTGCTTAATATCGCGATGGGCGTCAGCCCAGTCGTGTGCAACATTATGCGTCAGTGTCATATATCGGACGCCAAGACGGTAGAAATTGCGCAGAGCGTAGAGCGAATTTTCGATCGCGTATCCGCCCTCGATCCCCATCAGCAAACAAATCTTCTTCTGTTTTTTGGCACTCCGGATCTCGGCCGCTGTCGTACACGTCACAAGATCAGCATGACGTTCAGCCTCTCGATAGGTTGCATCTATCAGGTCCATCGCCCGACGCATCGACCCGCCGGTTTGGAGTGTCGCTCCTGAAACGTAAATAGACATGAATTCGCCCGTAATACCACTCTTTTTTAAACGAGCGATGTCCGTGTGATACGGATCCCCGCTGATCTGTATGCGGCCGGTCGAATCCTCGCCAAGGTTGAAATCCTGATCGACCATCGGGCCAGTAATGTCATTGTGTCCGTCAACGATGATCGCACTTCTGTGGATCTTGACTGCCTTTTCCCATAATTTCGGATCGGCATCCGGCGGCATGGTTTGGGCAATGAGGTTGGAGGTGAATGATAGCAGCAAGATAGCGAAGATCAGCTTTTTCATATTTTTTGTTACTTTTAGGTTGGGTCTAGTCTAGCCCGTTTCGATCGATTCTGGAAATTAGCGGAAAAAATCGGCCGGTGATCTTTTCACCTTTTCGAATTACAGGTATTCCTTTTAGTAGCGGTTCGTCCGAATCAGAAACAACTCCGTCGCGAAACATATTGATGACTGCTCCACGCCGCTGTTTTCCCGAACGATTTTCGTAAGACCCATGCAATATCATTGCGTGATGAAAGCTGGCCTCGCCCGCCTTTAATTCCGCTGGAACAGGGTGAAAATCCGCCTGTTGATCTTCATCGAGATGCTTGAATACCGACGTCATATCATCGGCGAGACCGGTTTTTGGCAGCAGGTTCCATTTATGGCTGCCGGGAACGTAATGAACGCATCCGTTCTCTACCGTCGAATCATCCAATGCGATCCAGCACGTTAAATGGGCCAATGGCTTCGTCCGTGTCCAATAAGAGTAATCCTGGTGCCAGGCGACCACCCCACCGTCATGAGCCGGCTTAACGAATATCTGATCATGCCAGAATCTGACCGGGCCTCCGAGTAGCTTCACCGCCGCTTCTGCGATTGGCATGTAAAAAACAAGGTCGTGAAAGGCTTCAGAAACTCGCCAACCTCCTAACATGTGAAACAAAACTTTAGAACTATCGGTCGATTCGTTTCGATTGAACTCATAAAATCGTGGGTCCGACGCTTCGGATTTGATCAAGCCCTCGATTCCGCCGCGAAGTGCAGCGATCTGCTCCGTGCCGAGCAATTTTATGCCGGCCACAAAACCGTGATTCTCAAAGTGCTCGATCTGCTCGTCCGAGATAGCTCCCATGCCCTCGGCAGACGACCGAAAGAGTTCGGAAATATGGCCATGGAGCTCAGAAAGATCGTTCGAATTCATTGCCCTAGCATATCAGAATTATGACGCAAAAAAAGATAGCCAGAGACCCTGCGTGAATGCTATTATATTCGAGGGGCTATTTCGGCCTGCCTCGGTACAACCTTCGCTTTGCTCGGCCTCAAACTTCTTATTTATAAAGACTTAAGCTGATCAGAAAGTTCTGTCTGAACATATCAGAATACCGACATTACCCGATCCTGCGATCGCCGATATGGGAAACAAAACCCAAAATCTAACCCAGCCAAAGACACGCCAAAAATTGCCTGGTAATAGACAGGGTTCCGCGTCGATCCCGGTTTCACGAAACGGGCATACGCCGAAGGATGGAGTGTTTCGAAGCTTCATTGAGAATCTTCCGGTAATGTTCTATGCTGTGGAACCCTCTCCGCCGCACACCCCGATCTATATCAGCCCCACTTTTAGACGGTTTGGGTATCCACTCAAAGACTGGCTGACCAAACCCGACATTTGGGACCGGGTTATCCATCCCGATGACCGGGAACATATCCTGGATGCCACCAGGTCAGCAATGAAAACTGGTGAGGGCATCGACTTCGAATATCGCGTTATCTGTAAAAATGGAAGCGTTTTATGGATCCGCGATCGGAGCTGTTTTATTACGAGCAAAAGCGGCGATCCGGTCTGTTGGCAGGGCGTTATACTTGATATCACAGACCGGCGTCAGGCAGAAGAGGAGTTGACTAAACGCGAGAAGCTCTATCGAACGCTCGCCAAGACTATACCCCGAACGGCCGTACTTTTGTTTGACCACGAATTCAGGTACACGCTTGCCGATGGCCAGCAGCTAAAACATCATCAATGGTCGCCGGAGAAGTTTGAGGGCCGGACACTGTGGGAAGTCTTTCCCGACGATATTTCAAAGGAATGGGCCGTGCATTATGAGAAAGCCCTAAACGGTGAGAATGTCGTACTTGAATTTTCCGACTCTGACGGAGCCTTTGAGATCAACGTCCTCCCGGTAAAGAATGATGCGGGTGAGATCTTTGCCGGAATGGTGACGTGGCAGGATATTACGGAGTCAAAACGGGCCCACGATGCGTTGCGAGAAAGCGAGGCAAAATACCGGCAGTTAATCGAGAACGCAAACGATATTATTTACGTCCATGACCTCGCTGGCAACTATATTTCGATCAATGATGTAGCCGAACGGGTTCTTGGCTATACGCGTAAAGAGGCCCTTGCACTAAACATGACGGATATTACCGCCCCGGAGCATCTCGAACTGATCAAGGAAAACCTCAGCCGAAAACTTGCCGGTGAAGCAAAGCAAACCGTTTACGCGATTGATTGCATCCGCAAAGATGGCCAGCGTGCGACTCTGGAAGTAAACAGCAGCATAATCACCAAGGATGGTGTTCCTGTCGCGGTGCAGGGAATCGCCCGCGATATCACGGAGCGCAAGCTTGCTGAATCTGCGGTGCGCAAGAGCGAAGAAAGCTACCGCGACCTATTCGAGAACGCGAACGACCTGATCTACACGCACGATCTTGAAGGAAATTTCACCTCGCTAAACCGCGCTGGCGAGATCATTACCGGCTACTCCCGTGACGAAGCTTTGACAATGAACCTCTCACAAGTTGTGGCACCGGAATTCCTGGACGTAGCCAAGACGATGACGGCAAAAAAAGTCACGGGTGAACGGCCAACAACCTATGAGCTCGAGATCATCGCAAAGCAGGGACACCGGGTCACGTTGGAGCTGAGCACCCGTTTGATCGTGTCCGACGGAATGCCGGTAGGTGTACAGGGTATCGCTCGTGACATAACCGCTCGGCGTCACGCAGAGATATCACTTCATAATACAGTTTCGCTTTTCGCTTCAACTTTCGAATCGACAGCCGACGGGATCGTAGTCATGAGCCTCGATCGCAGCATGGTCACATGCAACAGCAAATTTGTCGCGATGTGGGGACTTGAAGAAGGCATTACAGAATCCGGGAACGAGTCGAAAATGGTCCAGAATATCGCATCTCAGTTAAAGGATCCGTCGCGATTCTTAAGTGAGCTTGATCGGCTCTACTCAGACCCTTTGGCTACGGAGACGTCGATACTCGAGCTTAATGACGGACGGATCTACGAGCGCTACTCCCAACCACAGATCATGGCCGGTGAACCGGTCGGACGCGTTTGCTGCTTCCGCGACATAACAGAGCGTAACCAGGCGGAAGAAAAACTACGCTATTACGCCCTTCACGATACCCTCACCGATCTTCCGAACAGGGTTCAGTTCATGAATAAGCTGCGGCAGGCTGTAGATCGGGCAGATGGCAATCAATACTCTCGATTCGCTGTACTTTTCCTGGATCTGGACAGGTTCAAGGTTATAAATGACAGTTTAGGCCACGCTGTGGGAGATAAACTTCTTGTGGCGATCGCGGAAAGGCTGACATCGTGCGTGCGTCCAGGTGACGTAGTTGCCCGTTTAGGCGGCGACGAATTTACGATCCTTCTCAACCGCAGCGGCGACACGGCAGAAGTCATAGGCGTTGCTGAACGGCTGCAGGCCCGAATCTCCGAACCTTTCAGGATCGACAACTATGAGGTCTTTACAACGGCGAGCATAGGCATCATCGTTTCGGGAAAGGTAAATAGAACGGCTGAAGAGCTTATCAGGGACGCCGATGCGGCTATGTATCGTGCCAAGGAGTCAGGTAAGGCACGGTTCGAGATCTTTGACCAGGAGATGCATGTTCGCAATATGAATCTGCTGCAGGTGGAAACGGATCTCCGCCACGCCGTCGAACGTAAGGAATTCGAGGTTCTATATCAGCCGATCGCAGACCTCGCGACTGGAACTGTAAAAGAATTTGAGGCTCTTATCCGCTGGCGCCATCCGGTTCACGGACTTGTCGAACCCAATGAGTTTGTCGGAGTGGCGGAAGAAACTGGTTTGATCATCAATATAGGCAGATGGATCCTGGCAGAATCCTGCCGTCAGGCCGCCGAATGGCAGAGGAGATTCGGCTTACCGATCTCAGTTAGCGTTAATTTGTCGGCGAAACAGCTCATGCATCCAAATTTGACATCGCAAGTGAAAAATATCCTTGCGAACTCAGGCCTTCCGGCGAGCCAGCTCAAGCTTGAAGTTACCGAGAGCACTGTCATGGAACACAGCGAAAAATCTCTTAAGGTTCTTTCAGAGCTTGATGAGCTTGGAGTAGCGCTTTCAACCGACGACTTTGGCACCGGATATTCCTCGCTTAGTTATCTGCAGCGATTTCCGTTCGAGCGAATCAAGATCGATCGATCATTCATAAACAACATGGATGAGAACGAGAAAAGCGGGGCGATCGTAAAGACGATCCTCATGCTGGGTGAGAATCTCAACATCGAGGTAGTCGCGGAAGGGATCGAGACTTTTGCTCAACTGGAGAAGCTGCGGTCGCTGGGTTGTTCGACAGGCCAGGGATACCTATTCTCACGCCCGATAGATCGCGAAGCGGCTGAGGAATTCCTGGGGAATGGCGGCAATGTATTCAAAGACAATCCGTCACTCGAATTCCGCAATCCCGCTCCGATC
>JBGTBC010000270.1:0-1974 GCA_041749555.1 Pyrinomonadaceae bacterium
AGGCTTTTGGAATCGGAATTAAAGGCCCTGGGCGTTCAAAATGTTCGGATGAGCAAAGAGGGCATTGTTTATGGACTTGTGCCCGGAAATTTGCCGGACAACAGTAAGGTGCCGACGATCGGTTTTATCTCGCATATGGACACCTCGCCGGCGGTGAGTGGCGAGAACATCAACGCGATCATTCACAAAAACTATCAGGGCGGTGACATCGTTCTGCCAAACGATAAAACGCAGGTGATCACAGTTGAAAAAAATCCGGCACTCAAAGGGCTGATAGGTGACGACATCATCACGGCGGACGGCACTACGCTGCTTGGCTCGGATGACAAATCGGGAATTGCCGAGATCATGACGATGATCGACATACTGCGTAATAATCCGCAGCTCAAACACGGCAACATCGCGATTGCGTTCACGCCGGACGAAGAGGTCGGCGGCCCGATGGACGTGTTCGATATCGAAGGCTGGGGTGCAAAATACGCATATACGGTTGACGGCGGCGAACTTGGCGAGATCTCGGACGAGACCTGGACCGCGAAGACTGCGATCATTACCTTTCGAGGTATGTCCACACATCCAGGATATGCAAAGGATATATTGATCAATTCATCCTTTGCCGCTGCGGATTTTCTTTCGCGTTTCAACGATCCTAAGGTCCCAAGACCCGAAACTACAGCAGGCCGCGTCGGTTTTGTTCATCCGTATAATTCCACGCTCGATATTGAAACCTCGGTCATCCGTGTTTTGCTCAGGCATTTCGATATGTCAGGCGTCGATGAACAGGAAAAGATGATCCGTGCGATGCTCGATGACACAAAGAAAAAATTCGCGAACGTCGGTGCCGAGATGGAGGTCCGCCTTGGCTACCTGAATATGAAGGAAGAGTTAAAGAAACATCCGCAGCTCGTGGAATATGCTCAGGAAGCCGCCCGACGCGCGGGCGTTACTCCAAAGATGAAACCGATACGCGGCGGAACAGATGGTTCGCGACTGACTGCCCGCGGACTGCCCACGCCCAACCTCTTTACAGGTGGCCATAATTTCCACGGCAAGCTCGAATGGAATTCTCGGAAAGGGCTTGAAGGATCGACTGCGATGTTAGTAAATCTCGTACAGATCTGGGCCGAAAAGGGCCAGTAATTTCAACGACTCAGTTTCACGTATCGCTTGTCGACAAATAGATCGGGGAACTTATTCTTTAGGTCCTCGATCTTCGGCCTGTCGTGCTGAACGATATAAGGTTGATCCGGGTTCTTCCTCATAAAGTCCTGGTGGTAGGACTCGGCGTTGTAGAATTTTTTGAGCGGCACGAGTTCGGTGACGATAGGCTGCGAATAAGTGCCCGCTCTTTTCAGTTCATCGATGAACGTCTGCGCAACGGTTTTCTGCTCGTCGTTACTGTAGAATATTGCCGACCTGTAATGCCGGCCGACGTCCGGACCCTGCCGGTTTAGCTGAGAAGGGTCGTGGGCCACGGTGAAAAACACATTCAGAAGCTGGGAATATGAGATCACCGCTGGGTCGTATTTGACGATGACGGATTCGGCATGGTCAGAGCGGCCGTTGCTGACCGCTTCGTAGTTTGCAGTTCTTGAGTCGCCGCCAGAGTAGCCCGATTTCACATCCCTTACGCCCTTGACGTGTTCGAAAACCGCCTCTACACCCCAGAAACAACCGCCGGCAAACACCGCGGTTTGCAGTTTCTGCGGGTCGGTGCTACCGGCTTCGGTTTGCGTAATGCTTTCATGAACATTGGTTGTGTCAGACGAACTCGCGGTTGAGCCGCAGCCTAAAGCAGCCGCAAACGCCAGAATTATCACTGATCTAACTATTCGCATACTTTCCATTATATTCCGGGATCCTTTGTAACCATAACCTTGTCTATTCGCCGGCCGTCCATATCGACTACTTCGAATACATAACCGCGCCATTTGAACGCCTCGCCAACGGTTGGTACCTTCTCAAGCCGGGCAA
>JBGTBC010000271.1:0-2754 GCA_041749555.1 Pyrinomonadaceae bacterium
CCTCGCTTCTTCGTATGAGTCCGTCGGTAAACTCGATATCGCGCTTGAACACTATGCCAAGTTCATCGAGGCGAGGCCTGATGCCGGTCATACGATTAAGCTGTATGCTGACGCTCTGGCTAAGGCCGGCAAGCGCCGCGAAGCACTGGATATGTATAAACGTTCCCTGGCAATCGTGCCCACATTCGCATCGTCCCTCTTTCAGGCAGCCATCCTCTCCGATAAACTAGGCGACCGAACCTCCGCCGCCCAATACCTCGCAACCCTGAAGTCTGTCGACGCAAGCCTCGCGAAGAAACTGGAGAGGTATCTGAAATTGAGATTGTGGGGTTAACTATAGGTTCAGATGGCTCATTCTTCACTAACTGAATGGCGGCCCAAGCGTGGGATCTCACATGAGGCTATCGCGCGGATGCGTGAGAATTCCAAGATGCCTTGGAAACCGATGGGCGAAGCCTGGTTCATGTCTGAGGAGCGACGATATTTTCCCGAATTGGCGGATCGGGAAACTGTCTTGAACCTCGATGCTGTTCATCTCACGACAATCATTGGTGAGATCTCAAGCGGCACGAGCTGTTTTGGAAGGCGTGACGAATGGGACGACTGGTTTAAATTCCTGCTCCCCGACCTTATCGGTCGAAGCTTGGAAGATCTATATTTCAACACCTATATATTGCAGCCCGTCGCAACCGCATTCATGGCGGTCCATTGGGACGGTATAACGGAGGAGTATCCGGGATATCGAGAGGACATTTTAGCGACGCTGTTTCAGGTGCTGATGGATGAAACTCTCTGGGATACGAACGAGAGGCCCATTTTTCTACTCGATTATGAAAACGGAGTGGGCGACCTAGTCTTAGGCTGGAACCAGGGGGAGGCTGATGGAAATGTCTCGGCGATGATGATGTTCGGTATCAAGTATTTGGAACCGGATGAGATTCCGAAGTGGGTTCAATCAATTTTGGCTATTGACGATGTACACTGGCGAGGTAACTTTCTCTTATGGCTGCTTGGTGCGTACGACCTGCTCAAAAGCGGTAGTGTAAACCCGACGAGTTTTGCTAAGTTCACCCCATATATTTCTTGGGATGAATCAAACTTTCTGAACGCTGATCGCTACTCAAAGACGGGGGAATGCCTTTTTTTGACCGAGCAAAATACAAATGGTTTCATTCAAGAAATTGAGAATCTTATCACCTATGAATTACTGCTCGAATGGGCTGATTCATTCGGAAGCGATCACTTAGTCGCGCTGAGCACAAATGGTGTTCCTGACGCTCTGCACAACAAGCTCCAGGCCTACCGGGATTGAGACAAAATGCCGAGCTGTGCGACCTAAATAAGGTGTAGTCTTAAATAGACGAAAACGAACAAACAGATAACGGAAAAATGCTACTTATTTCATTACTTATCAGTACGGCTCTTTTATTCCCCTCGCTAGATGGACATTCCGGAACTGACGCAGTTCCCACGATCCGCGGCAAACTTGTCGGATCCGACGGTAAGGTGGTGCAATATACCGAACTCGAACTTGTGTCACTCGATCTAGACAGAGTTCCCAATGACTCTCGTTTTATTGGAGTCAGCGATACCCAGGGCCGATTCGCTTTTAATGATGTCCCTGCCGGAAAATACACTTTGAGCATCAATTTCGGTGAGAAACCGACGTTTTTATCGCCCTTTTCTACAGTCTTCTATCCCGAGGGCTCGGAACGTGCCTCGGCTAGAATATTCGAGATCGAAGCAACTACGCGTATTAGCGGGTTGGTCTTCAAGCTGCCGGCGTCTTTGAAAAAGAAAACGATCGTCGGAAAGATCACCTGGCCCGACGGCAGGCCCGTTGTGGGCGCGATGATCGGGTGTAAGGATCTGGAGTTTGACGTTACCAGCCTTTTTGGAGGAGTTCGCTCAGACAAGAACGGGAGGTTTTCGTTCGAGGCATTTGTAGGCCGACAATATCAGATCGGCCTCGTTTTGTTCGATCGGGACATTCCCAGCCCGATGGACCTGCCTTTTGACCAAGTGATCGGCATCGGCGAATCCCCAGTTTTTGTCCTATCGGCCGACCAGCCCCTGATCGAGGTTAAATTGATACTGACTCGGGACGCCCAAAAGATGATCGACAAATACATAGGTTAAAAACGGTTGCCCGGTTTTTCGTTTTCGGGCTTTGGTGTCGCTTGTTTACAAATCTTCAGATGTTCAAAATGAATCGCATTATTGAAAGCCTTAACCCGTATATGCAATGGGTTTTACGGCAACTTGTAGTTGATTAGGCCGCCGGTTTTGCCGGTATGGATGTCGATAATATTTGGTGGAAAGCGGGCAGCACAGGCGGCTATCCTCTCCGAAAAACTAGGCGACCGAAGCTCCGCCGCCCAATACCTCGCGGCCAACTCGCCGTCCTCGCTCTGGCAAAGGATCTGTCGTATGAATCCAAGATTCGTTTGCGGTATTTGCCCCTTGTGATAACCTGTAAAAAACCGCGACGCGGTTTCGTCCCATATGCTGCATCTCTTTCCCAATTCAAACACTTTACTAACGAAAATAGAAAGGCCGACATGCATTCTAATTACGTTTGCAGAAGCACTCGCGTCAGGAAGGGAGATCTGGGTGAATAATACGATATAGAGCTTCCAGAAATCACACATCATGACGCTTTTCTCCTACCTAAGCCGACACTTTTTACTACTGATTGTCGTGATCTGTATACAGGGTACGACTTTATTCGCTCAGGAAATCGGCTGCACGCCC
>JBGTBC010000272.1:0-16555 GCA_041749555.1 Pyrinomonadaceae bacterium
TACCTGGTAACGGACGAGGTCGATCGGGTTGTCGGACGTCAATTTTTCATAGACGAGCTTACTGGTCTTGCCATAGCTGCTCTCGGCATTGAGTGAATTGTAACCGCCGTTACGCTCAGGCAGTTTCTGCTTGATTATGTCCGCCTGGATTGTCACGCCGAGGTGGTTTGCTTGTCCCGTAAGGTCAGCGGCGGTGTGCATATCGCCGTCAGCCGTCTTGAATTTAGAATTTCGCAGGTAGCACCACAAGATCGTGGCCATACCCAGTTCGTGGGCGTAGGCAAACGCCTCGGCTACCTCTGTGATCTGCCGCGTCGCGTTGTCAGAACCAAAATAGATCGTCGCCCCGACGGCCATTGCACCCATATTACGTGCCTGCTCGATCGTTCCGAACATCACCTGGTCAAAAGCGTTCGGATAGGTCAAAAGCTCATTGTGGTTGATCTTTACGATAAACGGGATCTTATGGGCGTATTTGCGGGCCACGACTCCGAGCACGCCAAAGGTCGACGCAACCGCATTGCACCCGCCTTCCATCGCGAGTCTTACGATGTTTTCGGGATCGAAATACTGAGGGTTGGGTGCAAAGCTAGCGCCGGCCGAGTGCTCGATACCCTGGTCGACCGGCAGGATCGAAAGGTATCCGGTCCCGCTCAGCCGACCGTGGTTATAGAGCGTCTGAAGACTGCGAAGGACGTTAGGATTTCGGTCCGAATTCATCCAGACGCGATCGACAAAATCGGGGCCCGGAAGGCTAAGATCTTCCTTCGGAATTGTCTGAGAAACGTGATTCAAGATCGAGTCGGCTTCGTCACCTAAAAGTGTCTGTATGCGGTTAAAATCGGTTGGCATAAAAAGATTCTCCTATAAAAGTACTTGATTACAATTTCGAAATAATGTTATTAATATACAGCGCTTCTGATTACTTGTTAAACTTAGGCCCAAATTCAAAATCCATTTCCCAAGGACTTGACGCTCCCGTCGGTCGATAATGGGTCTACGCGTTGAAAGCCGAAAGCAACGTTAATTGAAACTCCCGGCCCGCTCCTACAGCGGTATATTAAAATTGAGGTACCGAATGAGCTTTTTTACTCTCAAAAGACTCGCTTTGTTCGTTTCTTTTTTCGCTTTATCCACGATTGCATTTAAATCAACAGCAAACGGCCAGTCACGGGACTGGAAGCCGGTCTCGCCACAGGAATTGCAAATGACGACGCCCAAGATCCAGGCCGGGGCCGATGCCGAGGCCCTGCTTTGGGACGTCTACGTCAGCGACGAAAGTGCCGGACGTTCCACTCCGCAGACTGTTTTGAATCATTATCTGCGCATCAAGATCTTTAATGAACGCGGCCGAGAAGCTTTTAGCAAGATCGACATACCATTTGGCCGTATATCTAATATCGGATTCGACGTAAAGATCCAAAACATCGCCGCCCGGACAACCAAGCCCGATGGCACCGTAGTTGAGTTAAAAGGCTCAGAGGTGTTTGAACGTGACATCGTCAAAGGAGACGGGGTAAAGCTAAAGGCAAAATCATTCGCCGTTCCCGGAATCGAAGCAGGGGCAGTGATCGAATACAGGTGGAAGGAAGTCAGAGGAGCGGTGAGCTATTACCAGAGGCTGCAGTTTGCTCGCGAGATCCCGGTCCACATCGTTCAGTACCACATCAAACCGTATCCTCATCCGAGATTAGGAATGAATGGACTGCCTTTCAACGTCACAAATACACCTTTTGTTAAAGAGAAGAACGATTTTTATATGACGTCAGTCGTAAATGTTCCGGCCTTTACGGAAGAACCCCGGATGCCGCCCGAATACTCGGTACGCCCATGGCTGCTTCTTTATTACACAGCGGAAGCGAAACGAGATGAAGATAAGTTTTGGAGGGATTACGGGAAGGAACAGTATAACGCTCACAAAGACCAGATGAAGGTCACCAATGAGGTTAAGCAAGCTACCGCCGAAGCGGTCGGCAACGAAACCGATCCGGACAAGAAGGTCGAGAAAATATTTAATTATGTAAAGACCAAAATCAGGAATATTTATGATGACAGCCTTAATTTATCCGAGGACGACCTGAAAAACGTCAAAGAGAATAAGAATCCGGGTGACACATTAAAGCGCGGCCAGGGAACCGGCCACGATATCAATATGCTGTTTGCTGCGATGATCACCGCGGCAGGGATGGAATCTCGGAACGTAAATCTACCGCGAAGGTCAGATATCTTTTTTCCTAAATGGTTTGCCGATGAATATTTCATGCGGACCGAGAATGTGGGCGTGAAGGTCGGCGATACCTGGAAGTTCTATGATCCGGCAAGCCGCTACATTCCCTTTGGGATGCTTGCCTGGTACGAAGAAGGCCAGCCGGCCCTGATCTCAGATTCAAAAGAACCTATCTGGCTAAAGACCCCGATGTCGCCCGCTTCCAGTTCAATGGAAAAGCGAAGCGGCAAATTCAAGCTTCTTCCCGATGGCACTCTTGAGGGGACGGCCACGATCGAATATACAGGCCATTTGAGTGCATATCATAAGGAATATAACGACGATGACACGCCACAACAAAGAGAAACTACGCTGAAAAACCTGGTGCGGTACAATATTCTTGGGTCGGCGGAAGTTTCGGACGTAACCATTGAGAACGTGACCGATCCGTTCAAACCTTTTACTTATATTTTTAAGATAAAGGTCCCGGGCTATGCTACGGTGACCGGGAAGAGGATCTTTTTACAGCCCAATGTGTTCGAGCGAAACTCGAAACCGCTTTTCGAGCGTGCAGAACGAAAGCATGATATCTATTTCGAATACCCGTATTCCGAAATGGATGACTTATCCATCGAACTTCCGGAAGGCTTTCAACTCGAAAGTCCGGATGCACCACCTGACGTAACCGATGCGGGCGGTATCGGAAGTAACAAAATTGAGATCGGGATAAGCGGCGATAAACGAATTTTGAAATACAAACGGGAATTCTCGTTTGGAAATCGTGATCAGCTCATTTTCACATCGACGACCTACCCTGTTCTGAAGCGCCTCTTTGAGACATACAATTCAGCGAACACACACCCACTGACGCTAAGACAATCGGAAGCGGTGTCTAGCAAATAGAAGGAGCTTTCGAAGTGAAACATAAAAAACTATTCCTGTTTACGGCTGCATTATTGGGTTTTCTTTCCCTAGCATCGGGATTGAACGCCGGGACGATCAATGACAAAAACACTCCGCCATGGCTGCGTCAGGCTGCCTCGATAACCTCTCCCTCCTACGACAAGGATGTTCCTGCCGTCGTTCTTCATAATGAGCAGAGTGTGACTATCGGATCTGACGGCCAGATGGTAGTGACTACGTGGTACGCAATCAGACTGCTCACGCGGGACGGCAAGCGATTTGCCGACGCCGGTGCACCTTACCTCCAAAGTGCGAGCAAGGTAAAGCTGATCCGCGGTTGGCTGATCCGGCCCAACGGTACGGTCAAGACTTATGGCAAGGATAGTGTTCTGGATTCAATTAGCGATCCTGACGATATCTACAACGAACTGCGGGTAAAGACGATCGACGCCTCGTCCGATGCCGATATCGGCATGGTTTTCGGATACGAGACCGTTGTCGAGGAAAAGCCGCTCTTTACGCAGGACAGCTTTCGTTTCCAATCGAGACTTCCGACGCTGTTCTCAAAATATAGCCTGAATTTGCCCAACGGCTGGCGTGCCACTAGCGTTACATTCAATCGTCCTGAGGTCGCCCCGGCCAAGAATGGAAATACCTTTGTTTGGGAAATGCGGGACATGGCGCCGATTCCGCCCGAACCTTTAGGCCTTTCCGTTTCCAATCTCGCTCCGCGGATAGTAGTCAACTACTTTCCGCCGACCGATGAGGCACATGTTTATGATTCATGGCAGGACGTGTCGCGTTGGTACACCCAGCTTAGCGCTGACAGCCTAACGCTTGATGACGACGTGGCTGCGAAGGCACGAGAGTTAACGGCAAACGCAAAGACCGAGCTTGAGATGATCGAAGCGATCGCCGTGTATGTGCAATCGCTGCGTTACATTTCGCTGGACCTTAATGTCGCCCGCGGAGGCGGACATCGGCCAAGGCCGGCAAATCTAGTTTTGAAGCGAGGGTACGGCGATTGTAAGGACAAGGCGAATCTGATGAGGACCATGTTAAAGGCTCTTAGGATCGAGTCGTACCTGGTGCTCATTTACTCGGGAGATCCGACATACGTTCGGGCTGAATGGGCGTCGCCAAGACAATTCAACCATTGCATCATCGCCGTCAAGGTCGGCAAAGACACCGTTGCTTCGACCGTGATCGAACATCCGAGACTAGGCCGGCTTCTCGTTTTTGACGCAACCGATCCTTATACGCAGGTTGGCGATTTGCCGGACCACGAGCAGGGGAGTTATGCCCTCCTTGCCGCCGGGGATGACGGGGATCTGCTCAAGATGCCCATTCTGCCGCCTGACGCAAATAGAATGGAAAGGGCGGCTGAGATCGATCTCTATTCCGACGGGGCCATTACAGGCACGATCAGTCAAAAGGCGTATGGTCAATCCGCCTCTAGTGAGCGTGGGCGTTTTCGCCAGCTGTCGGCGGGCGATTACCAGCGAAGCCTGGAAAGGTGGCTCACCAGCCGGGTTAAGGGAGCTGTCCTTAAGAAGGCGGTGCCTACCGACACCAGAACAGAGAGCAAATTCGCCCTAAATTTTGAATTTTCAGCCTCAGGATATGCGCAGGTAATGCAAGGCCGGCTGATGATGTTCAAACCTGCTATGGTCGGCCGTCTCGATCAGTTCATTCCGGTTGAAAACAAGCGAATGACACCGATGCTCATTGAATCGAGTTCATACAGCGAAACGATCAGGGTCAAACTGCCGGCAGGCTTTGTCGTAGATGAAATGCCCGATTCTGATTCGATCACCGCTGACTATGGTAAATACACCTCGAAGTACGAGATAAAGGGCGAATATCTGCATTTCAAGCGCGATCTCATCCTGCATCGTACGGTTGTACCGGCATCGGAATACGACAGCATCAGCAAATTTTTTGGGGTAGTGCGAAGGGCCGAGCATGCCCCGGTTGTCCTGATCAGAAAGTAACTGTAGGTTGCCGATTCAACTGATAGGGGTGGTCAGTAGTTTCAAGAGTGCCCTTTCGTCCTCGCCCAGTTCCGGCTGGATCTTGCGGATCTTGCGGTTTCCCTTTCGCGTAAATTGCTCGATCGTTTTGCCCTTTTCATAGGCTTTCAGCACCGTCGGGTGTATATAAGAGCTGCGGCAGACGGCGGGAGTATTGCCCAATTCCTCAGCAACATTTTTGACTGCGGCCACAATGTTCTTTTTGACCAGATTCTCATCACTAGTTACACCGATCTCGGCCAATTGAACCGATGCGAGCAGCGTACCCGCCCAGGTCCTCAGATCTTTAGTAGAGAAGGCCGCGTCTGTTGCTTCTTTTAAGTAGCGGTTGAGATCCTGCGGCCTTACGGGGCTCGGTTTACCATCACCGTTCACATAATTGAACAGCTTACGAACGCGTCCGAGCGATTTGAGCTCGGCCATTACTGCTGCGAGTTCCTCATCGACGAGGATCTTACGGTGCTTGACGTGGCTCTTGCCGACGAAATCAAAGACGAGCTTGCCCTTTTTGCCGATCGTCAGGTGTTTGTTCTGTAGTGTGGTTATGCCGTAGGTACGGTAATGTTTTGCACTTTTTTCGGTCCCGACACGGAAGTAGAGAGTGTGAATTAACCGTGTCATTACCGCGAGAACTTTTTCGCGTGGGAACCCCTCGAGCATAATATGCTCATTGGTCACTTGCCGCAGTCGCGGAAGATATTTACCCAGGTCGACTATTCTGGAGAATTTCTTGGCCTGCTGCCGAGCGGAGAATTTAGCGTTGTACAAATACTGGACGCGACCGGTCGTGTCCATCCCTACCGCTTGCAGGCGGCTGCCGTGGGTTGGCGAAATACGAACGTATCTCCATGCTGGAGGTATGACCAGCCCCTTGATTCTTTCGAGGTGGGCCTCGTCGGCTATTTTCTTACCCTGGGCATCGACATAATGAGAACCGCTCTTCATCGAGCCTCGCCTCAACCACCATTTAGCACGCCTTCCTTTTTCGATCGTCTGTCGTGCCTTTTTGACATCGAACAATGGCTGCGATCCCACCATGCTTCCCCCTTAACAGAAGTTGATTAGACCACAAAAAAAGGCCGGGCCTCCAGCGCCCAGCCTAAGAAAGTCAGCACAAACTAAACTTTAGTTCATAGCCGCGACGGGATTTCCCTCCGTGTCTAAAAGATAGAGGGGATATCCGAGCTGTTTCAGGCCCGACTCAATAACCGCCCTGTCGCCTACGATCACGATCGCCATTTTCGACGGGTCAAGGTATTGCTTCGCGACCCGATTAACATCGGCGACCGTCACTGCGTTTACCTTTGAGATGTAATCGTTAAAGTAGGAATCCGGCAAGTTGTAGGTCAGCAAATTGGCAAACTGATTTGAGATAGCTCCGACCGTTTCAAATCCAGAAGGATATCGGCGGATCAGGCTCTGCTTATTGTAATCAAGCTCTTTCTGCGTGACCGGCATATTGCCGCGTATACCATTGAGTTCTTTCATAAACTCAACGATAGATTCCTTGGTAACTGCCGTTTGGATGTCGCCGCCTGCTGAGAACGGCCCGGCACCGCGGCGAAACGTAAATCCGCTGCGGGCACCATACGTGTAACCCTTGTCTTCACGAAGGTTCATATTGATCCGCGAGGTAAAACCGCCGCCAAGGATCGAGTTCATGATCATCACGGGGAAGTAATCGGGGTGCATGCGATCGAGGCCGACGTGGCCGATCGAGACGACAGATTGTGCCGAATTCGGACGGTCGACGAGATATATCGCCGTTTTTTCCTGAGCTTTCGAGCTTGGCAAAGTCCTGACGGCGATATTTGCGGGCTTCCACCCGGCAAATGTCTTTTCCAGCTTTTTCTTGAGGTCGCCCTTGTCAAAATCACCGACCACGATCAGCGTTGCATTGTTCGGGCGATAGATCGACTCGTAATAGCGGACCAGATCATCCCGAGTGATCGCCTTGATCGTCGCTTCGCTATTGCTGCGTCCGTACGGATGTTCGCCATAGAGAACTTTGTTATAGACGTTGTTGCTGATGGCATTCGGGTTTGCTCGCTGCTGCCGAAGACCGATTAGCGATCTGGCCTTCAGGCTATCGATCTCGCTGGCGGGGAAAGCGGGATTCTGAATGACATCCGCATAAATATCCAGGGCCGCGTCAAGATGTTTCGAGAGCATCTGCATCGAAACGTTTGTAGAATCCCAACCCGAACCTGAGCCGATGTTTGAGACACCTATCTGCCTTAACTGATTGGCAAGTTCCTCGGCCGAACGCGTCTTCGTTCCGGTGTTCAAGAGCGAAGAGGCCATGTTCGAAACGCCGTACTTATCATCCGGTTCGTTTGCCGAGCCGGTCTTAAATACCATGTTCATCGAAATGATCGGAAGTTCACCATGCCTGACCATCCAAACATCCAAGCCGTTAGAAAGTTTGGTTTTTTCGATCGCCGGAAGTGAGAATTTCGGGTCGGGGCCCGGCTTTGGAAGGGCTGCGGTTTGAGCGGCGCGTTTTGCTTCATCTACTTTTTCGGATTTGCCTTCGCTTGCCGGCTGGGTTGCTTCGCGGCTGGTCCGCGGTGCGGCACCTGTTCGCGGCACGAACGTCATAATGAGACGGTTTTCGGTAAGATACTGATTCGCAACGCGCGAAACATCCGCAGCAGTGACCTTTCGGTAACGGTCAATGTCCGGCTGAAACCAGTTTGCTTTGCCCAGATAACCGGCGAAAGTCGCCATTTGCCCTGCCTTGCCAAGCACGGTCTGAAGCCCGAAGATCGTCTGTGACTCGATGGAGTTGAGCGTGCGCGACATCTCCTCGGCCGTTGGCGGATCTTTCTTGATCCGTTCGATCTCGACGTTGATCTCCTTCTCTATATCGTCGAGCGATTTACCCGGCCTGGCAGTGGCTTGTATCTGGAATAATCCGGCGATCTCATTGGTCCCGCTGCCGGCGCCGACCTGCTGTACAAGTTCTTTGCCGTACAAAAGATTGCTCTGCAGCCGCGAGGTCCTGCCGCTTGAGAGGATCGAACTTAGAAAATCCAGTGCGGGTTCATCAGGCGAATATGCCCTAACCCCGTGCCAGACCATATACTTGCGGGCGAGCGGAACCGAATCTTCGACATTTACTCGAATGACCTTATCGAGTTTTGGTTGTGCCGGATTTGGCCGTTTGATGTCTGCGCCCTTTTCTATCGGGCCAAAATACTTGTCGATCCACCCGCGAGCCTGTTTTTCGTCGAACGCACCGGAAAGCACGAGCACTGTGTTATTCGGCACGTAATACTGACGGAAAAATCCTTTTACGTCTTCCATTGATGCGGCCTGCAGATCTTCGAGCGAGCCGATGGTCGTCCAATTGTATGGATGCGGTTTCGGGTACATCAATTCGCCGATCTTCTCGAAGGCCACGCCATACGGCTGATTATCTACACGCTGGCGGCGCTCGTTCTTTACGACATCCTTTTGATTATCGAGCTTTTCCTGAGTCATCGCCGGAAGGAGGTTGCCGAGGCGGTCGGCCTCCATGAATAGTGCAAGTTCGAGAAAATTTGACGGCACGGTTTCGAAGTACCATGTCCGGTCCTGATTGGTCGTACCGTTGATATTCGCACCTGCTTCCTGCAGCGGCACAAAATAATCAGCATCATAATTCTTCGAACCCTGGAACATCATATGCTCGAAGAGATGGGCAAATCCCGTTCGCCCCTCGACCTCGTTCTTGGCGCCGACGTGATACCAAACCCCGACCGCAACGACCGGAGTGGAATTGTCCTGATGAAGCAACACCCGGAGCCCGTTCTTTAAGGTATATTCCTTGACGCCAATCGGCGGCAGCTTGTCGCCTCGCTGCGAAATACCGCTTGATGGCATAAATAACATCAGCGCGAGGAAAATCGTCACGATCTTGAAACTTCTCATGTTTTTCTTACTCCTGGTCTGTCTGGGTTCTAAACGAAAAGGGTCAGAGAGGCTGGCCTTTCGGACAACTCTCAAACCATTGAATGCGTTTTACTATATTACGCTGATCAGCTCGATCGGGTTTCAACCTTGGCCAATGCAGCTATCTTTTCTCGACTTGATACCACAACTCCACCGGGTTTTTCAATGGTGACGGCGAACATTTCAGGTGCC
The DNA here is from genome assembly GCA_041749555.1 of Pyrinomonadaceae bacterium. Lineage (GTDB taxonomy): Bacteria > Acidobacteriota > Blastocatellia > Pyrinomonadales > Pyrinomonadaceae > OLB17. Next base: position 9,271 of record JBGTBC010000272.1, read on the forward strand.
TGTGCCTTTAATTTTGCGTTTATCGGGATGACGACCTCACCCTCAGCCGAGACATCGAACGTCCCGCCGTCGATCGGCGTCGCCTTATCCTGGGTCTTGTCGAATATCCAGAGCTGGTACGTTTCCTTGTTTGGGTCATTAGCCGGAAGGCCGCGAAACCGCATATAGCCCGCCTGCTTCTCATCGCTCCAGACGACATCGCCCGTGATCTGCTTTATGTCCTTAACATTCCCCAGGGCCCATTCCGCCCTGACCATGTTTGCATTAGACCGGAGCATTTCTTCTCTAAGCTCCGCCGGCGTAAGGGCTCTCGGGATCTCAGGCGGCGGCTGCACCTTTGCGACCTCGACAGGCTGCGGCTGGTACACCCATATGTTTAGGGCAAGAGCGATAGAGGCTGCGGCGGCCACCGCCCAGCCGAGCCAGGCAAACCACGGACTGCCGGAATTTTCGTGAGATTCATTCTCAATGATCTTTAGCGGAGGCGGCCAGGGTGCTGCCTCCTCGGCACGGGGTTCACTTAGGTGTTGGCCAGCATCCGCAGCGATCCTGGCAAAAAGGTGCTGCGGCAACGCTTCATTCGCTTCGAGGCCGATCATGCTTATCGCGGCAGCAGTTTTCTCGAGTGAGTGAAACTCCATTTCGGCGGCTTCCCGATCAAACTCGTCAAGCTGTCGCTGAGCTTCCTCGTCGAGGCCGTATACGGCTTTCATCGTCAGAAGGTCGAAGAATTGGTCTTTCGGATCTTCGCTCATACCGTTACCTCCTGTGACAGTTGATTTCCGCCCAAGCCGAGAATTTCCCTCACCTGCAATATGCCGCGGCGCGCGTGTGTTTTGACAGTGCCGAGCGGCATGCCCGTTGCTTCCGCGATCTCCTGATGTGACATTCCCTGAACGATCGATAGCCGGAGTACCTGCTGCTGCTCGGGTCTCAAGTTTCGCATCGCCTCGGCTGCCTGCTGTGCTTCGAGGCTGACTTGCAGGTCTTTATCGGCACGAGTAAAAGGTTCCAGCAGTATGTCGTCGAGTGAATCGGCCGAGATGCGTCGGGACGAATATCGGATCTTATCAATAAGGCGGCGGCGGGCGATCATCGCAATAAATGTCGTTTCAGACGACTTTGACTCGTCAAATCGTTCCGCGTTTTTCCAGATATCCACGAATATTTCCTGTACAGCATCCTCGGCTTCTTCAGAATTTCGAAGCATCCGGCGGGCAAGCGACCACACAAGGCCGCCGTACTTTTTCAGGCAATCCTCGACGGCGTTCCTGTCACCGTTTGCGATGCGTTGTAAAATGGCTTGATCCACTAATAGTTTCGCGGAAAGGAGATTATTTTCTAAGCTAACCTATTTCAACCGCGATTGCCAATAGCTTCGACCTACGTCAGGCAGCCTCCATTGAGACATTTCGACGCGCTGTTAGCTTTGGATTCAGACTGATGAAGCCGACCCGGTTTTTCGACTCAGGAAGAGCGATGAAATGAAGAGCCCAAACAGGATGAATGTGGTCACGGCCGATATCAGGCAGAACTGGCAGAATGCACCAATTATTGCGGCCTGCAAATAGACCAGCCAAGCCGAGAAGAGTGCCATGAGAGTTACCTGCACGCCAAATATTCGCCACATCCGCTCGTCGCCAAACGCGGTCAGCACCGCTAGCGAAAATGCTACGAAGTAGGCCGCGGCGCCGAAACCAGCCAGCGGAATACCGCCGATCTCCGCGTACGAACTGTTCAGGACCTGTTCACAGCCTTCTATCAAGCTGCAAGGGACAGGCTCCGCGGTAAAATGATGTACAGTAAGGTAGATCGAATCGACAAGGCCAAGTACCGCAACTATCGAGGCCGCGATGGCGAGTTTGGACGCACGCGGCCTCAATGAGTCATTTAGAGTCTCTTCGTCGTTCACGGGTTGGTATTAGCGCCGGCCGGCTGCTTTGCCGGGCTTGTGGTATCGGTTTTTGCTGCCGCGGCCTTTTGCAGCTCCATGTCGATAATTCCCCTCAGTTTCTGAGCATCATTGATCTCCGTATACGGTACCAACGCACCATTGATATACAAGGTCGGGGTAGAATTCACCCCAATGGCCCGAGCCCGGATCATATCCGCATCGACCCGGCCCTTAGCTCCGATCCCAAGCATATCGTTTTCCCATTTTGCCACATCGAGTCCGATCTTCTCGGCATAGGCTTTCCAGATCTCTTTATGAGACGGCGAACTCGTCCAGGCCTGCTGGTTGGAGAGGAGTTGGTGCTGCATATCCCAGAACCTGTTCTGCATACCTGCGGCCTCCGCGGCGACCGCTGCATCGTACGCTTTTGGATGAGCGGGGAGCGGAAAATTACGGAAGACGAAGTGGATCTTTGTGCCGTATGCCGATTTGATCTCATTAAAGACCGGATTCACCTGAGCGCATGAGCCACATTGGAAATCGGCGAATTCCTCGAGCGTAACAGCAGCAGCTGGAGATCCGGCCTGGTTGGGCGGTTGTGCTCCCGGAGGCGCTCCAGCAGGGATCGTACTGACCCTTGGCTTGTTGGCCGCGGTGTTGGCAGCCGTATTGCTTTTCGACGCAGGGCTGGTCGCCTGCGAACTGTAATAATACCATCCGCCCAGGGCCGCAACGACCAGCACACCGACGATTACAAGTATAGGGGAATTGCTTTTGCTTTCTTTCGCTTTTTTATTACTCATTTTATTTCGAATTTAACTCACGGCCTTGATCCTATTCTTTCGCAGATGTTTATCATCGAGCATTTCTATCGAGTCTATAACACGCTGCGATATTCCATCGGCATCGAGGCCATAGTTTGCCATCAATATTTTGGGGTCGCCATGCGGAACGATCTCATCCGGCACGCCCATTCTCACGACTTTTATTTTATCTGCAAGATTGTTTTCTTCAAGCAGTTCGAGCACCGCAGACCCAAAACCACCCGCGAGATATGCATCCTCTACAGTTACAATAAGACGTTTCTTCCGCGCAAGTTCGAGGATCGCATCCTTATCAAGGGGCTTTACGAACCTGGCATTGACCACCGTTGATTGGATGCCAGCGGCCATAAGTTTATTGCCTGCTTCGACCGCAGGATAGACCATTTCGCCGTAGGCAATAATGGCAACGTCGCCGCCATCGCGAAGTATTTCGGCCTTGCCTATCTCGATCTGTTTTGGAGGGCTGCTGATATCGACGCCAAAGCCGTTACCTCGCGGATATCTTATCGCGGCCGGGCCCGGATGCTCAATGGCCGTCAGCAGCATGTCACGCATCTCGGCCTCATCCTTGGGGGCCATCAGCACGATATTAGGATAACCGCGCAAATACGTAATATCCAGCAACCCGTGATGGGTCGGACCGTCGGCCCCAACGATACCGGCACGGTCCATCGCCAGCGTTACGTTCAGGTTCTGAAGACATACATCGTGAATTACCTGGTCAAACGCCCGCTGCAAAAATGTCGAATAAATCGCCGCGACCGGTTTTAACCCCTCACACGCCATTCCCGCGCAGAATGTGATCGCGTGCTGCTCGGCGATCCCGACATCGTAGGCACGTTCCGGAAATTTTTCGAGTACCTTATCTACCCCGGTCCCGTCAGGCATCGCTGCTGTGAGAGCGACTATTCGGTCGTCGCTTTCCATTAGCTCGCACATCGTATCGCCAAAAACCTGCGTATAGGTTGGTGGAGCAACTTTGCTGGATTTATAAGGAAGGCCGGTTCGCGGGTCGAAGGGCCCCGTTGCGTGATACGCGTAGTAATTCTTTTCCGGATTTGGAAAGCCTTTTCCTTTTGTCGTCAGTGCGTGGACGATCACCGGCCCGTCGTCGACCTTCTTGGCCTCCTCGAGCGCTCTTACCAGCATCGGGACATTGTGTCCGTCGACGTAGCCGATATATTTGAAACCCAGCTCGTTCACAAGGGCTCCGGGCAGGACGGCCGCGGCGATCGCATCCTTGAAGGATTTGGCCGCCCGGCGGAGCGAACCGCCGATACCGGGCACGCTTTCTAAAACGCCGCCGATCTCTTCTTTGAGGTGCTGGTAACTCTGTGCTTCTTTTATGCGGTTGAGATAACCGCTGAGTGCACCGACCGCCGGAGCGATCGACATCTCGTTGTCATTTAACAGGACAATGAGCCGCGACTTTAGATGGCCGGCCTGGTTGATGGCTTCCATGGCCATACCACCCGCGAGGCTGGAATCGCCTATCATCGCGCAGACGTGAAAATCTTCTTTCTTGGTGTCGCGAGCGACCGCCATTCCAAGGGCGGCCGAAAGCGAGGTCGATGCATGCCCGGCCCCGAAGGTGTCGTACTGCGATTCTTCGCGCCGTAGAAATCCGGACAATCCGCCTGACTGCTTGATAGTATGAAGCTGATCACGGCGGCCGGTAAGGATCTTATGCGCGTATGCCTGGTGGCCGACGTCCCAGACAAGCTTGTCATTTGGCGTGTCGAAAACATAATGCATTGCCACCGCCAGCTCGACTGCTCCGAGGCTTGCTCCCGTATGGCCGCCCACACGCGAACACGTATCAATTATGAATTGCCGAACTTCTTCAGCAACTTCCTGGAGGTCCTCGACCCTTAAACGTCGAAGATCGGCCGGCGAATTTATCTCGGATAAGAATCTCATTTCAAGCTACGGAATAAAACGACTATCAAAAGTGGCATTTTAGCTTGCGCGGACGCAAATGTTAAATGGCAGGCGAACCTTTGACACTTAGGTTCACTACATAAAGCCTGACATTTCTTTACATAGCGGCACCGATTTTGTTCAACCAAACGCTAATGAGCTACGTCAAAAGATGCGTAAAGCGAAAGCTTAAATAAAAACAAGAGGTACAAAAATGTCATTAAAATCCAAGTTCTTTACTATTTTTACAGCAGCGGCGGCGACAGCGGCTTTTGCTACATTCACGATCGCTCAGGAGAGCCCTGCGACTGCCGCACCTGAAAAGAAGGCAGAAAAACGCATGAAGGGCGAAGGCAAGAAAATGGGCGGCAAAGCCAATTTTGGCAATCGCGGTGGCATGATGGGAATGCGTGGGGGGTTGATGGGCGGATTCCGCGGCATCGAATTGACCGACGGGCAAAAAGAGCAGATCAAAGCGATCCGCGAAGCCAACAAACCAACCGATGTCAACCGCGAAGAAATGATGGCGCTTCGTAAAGCAAAGCGTGACGGCACGATCACAGCTGAACAGGAAGCACGTCTAACAGCTATCCGCGAGGCGGGAAAGGCCCGGGCACAAAACGTTCACGCCCAGATGCAGGCTGTCCTGACCCCTGAACAGAAAGCCCAGATCGAACAGCGTAGAACGGAAATGAAGCAGAAGCGGGAAGAGTTTCGCCAGAATCGCGAGCAGCGTCGTCAGAGGCCTGCTGTGACAACGAACGATACGATCTAGTTCAATAACTTTTGAACTACTTGACCTAGAGGCCGTCTTGATCGACGGCCTCTCTTCTTTTTAAGTGAAGTGAATCTGGCCGCAAATCCGTCCTTTAACGGAGTTTCGCGCTCTGAACTTCTGGGGGGGGGGTATTCGGTTCGGTCATAACGCGTTATTGAATAAGGTTGGCTCGCCGTAAAAGTTCCTGAAATCGCGGATCCGAACGCAGGGGATCGAAGATAGGCTCGACCTTGAGGAAGCCCATTTGCCACGCCCTTTCAGCGAAAGCTTGTTCTAGCCATTCAAATGCAAGGTCATGTTCGTCCAGTGCGATATAGATCATCGCGGTCTCGAAAAGCAAAACCGAACGCTTATTTGTGTCCGCGCCCAGTTCCTTTAAGATGACATATGCCTTGTCGCGATCTCCGGCTCTCGCATAACCATAAGCAAGGAGCGCCATCATACTGGGATTGCGATTTGAAATTTCTACTGCCGATTGAAATTCGGCGATCGCCTCGGCATTTTTTTCCTGCTGGACGTATACAAAACCTAGAAAGATGTGTGCGTCCAGTGCTTTCGGATCGAATTCCAACGCTTTGTGCAGCTCGGTTACCGCATCGTCAAATCGCCGGGCACGATAGAGGGCCAGTCCGACATGTGAATTAGCGCTTGGAGAGAGCGGTTCGAGCTTCTGCGCTCTCCTTGCTTCCTCTACTGACTCGTCCATCCTTCCCATCCTGGCAAGGTGCTGCGAATACCAGTTCCGGGCAACCGGATAATTTGGATTTAGCTCGATGCCTCGCTTGAAATGCTCTTCGGCTGCGCCCCAATCCCAGTAATAATCGGCAATCACCGCGGCGAGCGAAACATGGGCTTCAGCAAGTTCGCTGTCGAGATCAACGGCCCTTTCGGCCGCGACCCTGGCTTTCGGATGTGATTCTTTCATCGGCCAGACACCGTAGCTGCCGAGCAGATTGTACGAATCAGCCAGTCCGGCATATGCGAGTGCGTAATTTGGATCTAATTCGATCGCTTGGAGATAAAAATCGACGCTCTTCATCAGGTCTGCGGGCGATAATTTACTCCAATAAAATCGTCCCTTAATATAAAGCTGATATGCGGCTGTATCGGACGTGTATTTCTTAGCCAAGTCCCTTCGCTCATCGCCTGTAAGCTGCACCGCAAGTGCGCCGATTATTTTCTCCGAGATCGAATCCTGAACGTCAAAGATGTCGGTAAATCTCTCATTAAATGTCTCTGCCCATATCGTGGTGCCGTCCGCTACCCTCACCAAACGTGCAGAAATCCTGATTTGTTCACCGGTTCGTTGAATGTTTCCTTCGAGTACGGTCTCCACGTCCAGATCACGCCCGGCAGCGAGGGCGTCCTGTTCCAGGTCCGTATAGCGGCGAACGGCGCTTATAGGACGGACCGTAATCTGCCGCAAACGGCTTAGGCCCGAGATCAAGGTGTCGCTCATCCCTAACTCAAGTGCCTCATCACGATCTCCGGCCACCAGCGGTTTGAAAGGGAGTACCGCAATCGACCTTGGCGTCCCTCCGGTCAATGCGGGCTCCGTCTCGCCGGTTCGCCACAAATAGATGGAGATTACGATTATCGGGATCAAAGCAGCCGCGAGGAAGAGATATAGTCGCGGACGTTGTCGAAATCCGGTGTTGAGCGGTTCTAGAATTTTTGTATTTTGTTGATTCTGGCCGTGATGTGGTTTCAAATCCACCCCGTGATTCAAGGGCGGGGCCGGCAACTTCCGCGTTGAGTAGATCTCGGACAGCGATGATTGAAAAAAACTCTGGCTGCCACTACCCGTTGATATGAATGGATCGGTTGGTTTAACCGGTATGGCCGACGAACTCACCTCGACCTTCTCTA
>JBGTBC010000273.1:0-1603 GCA_041749555.1 Pyrinomonadaceae bacterium
TAACATGCATTATCACCTGATCGGAATTTGCGGCACGGCGATGGCTAGTCTCGCCGGTATGCTGCAGGTCCGCGGCCATAAGGTCACGGGCTCGGACCAGAACGTTTACCCGCCGATGTCGACCCAGCTTGAGGAACTCGGTATTAAGATCCTCACCGGATATAAAGCCGAGAACGCCGATGTCGGTGCCGACGTGACCGTTGTCGGCAACGCCATCTCGCGCGGCAACCCCGAGCTCGAAGAGGTCCTCAATCGTAAATTCCTCTACCGGTCGCAGGCCGAGATCGTTAAGGAAGAATTCATCCGCGGCCGCCGTTCGCTGGTGGTTGCCGGCACTCACGGAAAGACGACCACGACCAGCATCGCCGCCTGGGTTTGCGAGGTCGGCGGTCTTGATCCCTCTTTTCTCGTCGGCGGGATCGTGCAGAACTTTGGCCAGAGCTTTCGGGTGACAGACGGCGATCATTTCGTGATCGAGGGCGACGAATACGACACCGCCTATTTCGATAAAAAGCCCAAGTTCATGCATTACCTTCCCGAGATCGCCATCGTCAACAATATCGAGTTTGACCACGCTGATATTTATGACGACCTCGACGATATCAAGTGGGAATTTTCCCGCCTGATGAATCTCGTCCCCGGCAACGGCCGGCTGATCTGCGGTATCGATTCGCCGGTCGTTCGCGAAGTGCTCGCCGAGATGGAAGGCAAGCTGTTCACGCAGGTCGAGACCTTTGGGCTCGCTGAAGATGCCAAATGGCAGGCCCGCGATATCGACTTTACCGGAGAGGCGACCAGATTTGCGGTCTACCGCGAGGGCAGAGTGTGGGGCGAATTCTCGACAATCCTCATCGGCGAATTCAACGTGCGAAACTGCCTCGCCGTGATCATCGCGGCCGATGCCTGGGGCATTTCGAAGGAAAAGATCCAGCAGTCATTCGACACATTCAAGTCCGTTAAACGTCGCGTCGAGGTCCGCGGCACAGTTGGGGGCGTGACCGTCATCGACGATTTCGCACACCATCCGACCGCCGTCGAGGAAACCCTCAAAGCCCTCAGGATGAAGTACGCCGGCCGCCGCCTGATCGCCGTTTTCGAGCCCCGCACCTGGTCATCACGCCTCGCCGTTTTCCAGGAGCCTTACGCCAAGGCATTTGTTTACGCCGACTACGTTATCATCGCCGGTGTCTATAACACATCAAAAGCCAGCGAGCTCGGCAAGGTCCTCGATGTCGATGAACTCGTAGCCGACATCGCCATGCAGGGCAAACCTGTAATGAGCTTTCCCGACGCCGACACCATCATCGAGCACCTCATCCCGGAACTCGTCGAAGGTGACGTCATAGCCATAATGTCCAACGGCGGCTTCGGCGGGATCCACGATAAGCTCCTCGATCGGCTTAAAGCAGGAAGAGAGTAACCGCGAAATACACGAAAAAACACGAAACTAAAAGCTTCCCTCATAGATAGGGCTGATTCGGGGAAAAAGTCAAAAGATGCGGATTGACAGCGAGACAGCCACTTCGGCGAGCCATTTTCGCCAAACCCTGAACTTTGACCTTAGGACCTTGAACTTGGAACATGGAACCTTGAACTGCCGTTC
>JBGTBC010000274.1:0-2559 GCA_041749555.1 Pyrinomonadaceae bacterium
TATCCATGCGATCCGACCACTATCAAGTCCGCATCCCATTCTTTCGATCTCTCGATTATCTGTTGATCCGGCCAGCCGCGTAATGTCTCAGTTTTTATCCTCAACCCTGAATCGGGAAATTTACCGAGTATTACCTTCTGGGCGTCTTCAGCGTTAGCGAAGGCCAAATTCCTTGCACTCTCTTCAAGCTGCTCATAATACTCAGGGGACAAAGCAAAGGATTCTGCTGTCAGCGGATACGGGTCTTCGTAAACACTGACGACCAATACTTCGTCCCTCTTTGGATCGATTACCACCCGGCAGGCTTCGTCGACGGCCGCTTTCCCGTAATCTGATCCGTCCGTCGCTATCAATATCTTCATTTCGGTTAGCCTCCTAATTGAGTTCGCTCTTCAGTTTAGTCACGCCGCCAGTTCACTCGGGCCACTTTGTTCTCGTGGGAGAAATCGTATGAGATCTCGCCTCTGTAGGCTTTCTCAACGGCATGTCCCAATCGTTGGGCCAGGTGTTCGGTGGTAGTCTCAACTGTCATTAAGTTTTCCGATGGTATATATCGCATAACCCTCGACAAGGGGTTGTCTTCAGCGGCCTTATCCTCTTCATGCTCGAGAAGATGCATGATCTCTTCGCGATGTTCGGTAAAGAATCTTCCGGCCAGGTTAAGGTAGCCTCCGACCACGCCCTGTTCTATCTGAACGCAGGCAGGGCAAGTGATCGTCGCAGCCGGTCGCCAATGAACGTGTTTCTTATCTTCGCTTGCCGCTGTCTTCAGTGACCATCGGCGATCTGCGTAGATCGAACCGCATTTTCCGCAAACCGCTGGCTCTGGGATGCTCTTAAACGGCCGATGCGGTCCACCTTCGTGATCGACTCTCTTTGTAAATGTCTGGTTGGTATATTTTTTTGCGGATCTCATTTTATCCTCCTTATTAAGCGGGCCGACGGCTTGGAATACATAACTCAAGCCGCCGGCATTTGGCGGGCTTTTTTGCAAAACTCTAAAAGTACGGGTCAATGCGCAGGTTATCATTGATCTTGCGCACGCCGGGAAGCGGAATTATTGATCCTACTACTGCCTTTCGCTCCGGCCATGAATGAACCCGGCCATAAAGGTCGACCTCGCCATTCTTGATATCGATGCGCAGCCGCTCAGCTTCGCGGTCGGCGCGGCGTTCGAGGGCCTGAATTATCGACGAACGAAGATCCTCTGCATCGGCCCGAGCAGGCTCAACGACAATCTCATTCAGTAAGCCTTTAACCCCGTGAAGATGTTCCACGGCGCTTTCGGCGTCCGATCTTTGAGAAAGGGTATTCACCACTCCGCTCAATGTCACCCATCCGTCCGAAACGGACGATGTGATCTGGTCATCGGGAACCGTCGAATCCCATCGCAAGGAGCGTCGTACTCCGTGCGCTATCTCCTCATCGGTATAAGTACGCACTGATTCCACCCGTATTTCGTTAGCAATGTCCAGAACACCTATAACCCGTAACGCTGTGTTTTGTGCCGCCAGTCGATCGGCATAACTTCCGACTGAGCCCTCAAGGCTCACGACTCCGTCATTGACTCTTACATTCACCTTGAGATTCCATGTGCGCGTGTCTCCGGCCAACGCTTGTTCCACGTCTTTTTTTATTTGCGAATCGGTTTTCATCGTTGTCTCTCCTTTTAACCATTCAATAGAGCAATGGCTGTGCCGAAACTCGTCGCCTCGAAATACTTGATAAATGAGTTACGCAGGGATAGAGACTGTGTAAAATCTCGCAATTGCCGATGTGCATTCCCACGAATCCAAGCTCGCAGCTCTTGCTGACCGCATATCTATTGTGATCGGCTGCGGGTATGGCAATTGCTTAATTCATGATATGGAAACGCTGTAAGCGGAGGTTAATAATGAAAGCGAAGCAACAACACAATTGGGCACAATTCTTTGGAATCTTTACCGAACAGAACGTGGGCCGAAAAACTCGCATTGCTGTCTATCAGGGAGCACCGGACTCATTGACCGACTATTGGCTCGAAGACGGCCTGCCGCTTGTAGGTGTTGATATAGATCCAGATGGAGAACGGGGTCCCGCCATTCAGATCATGCTGCAAAAGCCAGGTCAAGTCACCCACATGACGCACACCGTAACCGGAGCTACCTCTGTGAAGTTTACGCTAAGCGCGAGCGGCAACGCGGACGGGCTAGAGATAGACAATAGCGACGGGGAAACAACCGTTCTTCAGTTCGAGGACTGATTTCTGATCGAGGCTATATGAATGGGGAAGAAGCGGTCATGCGTTCCCCGGCCTATTGCCGTTGTTTCATCTGGACCATATTTACTCTGGCACAACATATGTATGAAAATCCTCAGAACTACACCGGACGAAGCACGTCGATATTTGATGTTTTTCCCGATACCAAGCATCCCTATAAGAGATTTGGTTATTATTTAAACTAACATTCAACAAAATAGCACCCAATCTAACGCACAAAAACGGAGGCGAACACCACAAAGAGCCTTCGAATCAGAGGGTCGCAAGTTCGAATCTTGCCGGGTGTACCATTTCGATTC
>JBGTBC010000275.1:0-5503 GCA_041749555.1 Pyrinomonadaceae bacterium
TACTCGCCATGGGAGTTACGGAGCAGGCTCCGAACGACTCGACAATGACCATTACCGACGCCAATTACAACGCTAACGGTATCGACAGCCGTTCGATCATCAAGTTACAGCGGTATGCGATCAAGGGGCCGAATCTCGCAGACACCAACTTTATCTCGGCCTACGGTTCGGGATCAACCGCTTACAATGTCATCGTTCGCGGCACGGTTTCGGGCACCAACGCGTGCAATGGCACGGCCACGCTGACTACGTCTGGTTTCGACACAGGCACCATTACGGGCTCGCCGAATTACTTTCCCGCGAACTTCTCGGGTGACAGTAGGGCGAACATGCGAAAAGCCACCCTTTCCGGATCGACCAACAGGTGTGTAGTCCCGTTCCCGATCAAAATGTTTGACACACGCGAGGGACTGTATAACGATACGTCATCGGTATTTAATCCCACATCGACAACGTCGCCGGGCTATGGTGACAAGGTCCCGTGGGCCGGAGTCATGAGCATCATCGATATCGATGTTGCGAATCTGAAAAAGTTTCTCGACGGTACGTGGAACTCGAACATGCCGACCGGCACGCCGTATGCGATTGCCACAGGCCACGTGCTTCGCGGCAGCGATATTCCGCAAAATAACGGATGGGTCTTCTACGTTTCCGACCGCCGCGGTGACTTCGATTTCGACGGCGAGTACGATATGGAAGACGTTTATGGCCGTAACGATGGCATACTCCAGCCTGGCGAGGACCTCAACGGCGATGGCATTTTACAGGCGGATTACGCTAAAGAAGCGATACGTTATACAGGCGGCAGCGGTACCTCGGCAACCAGTGCTCCTAAGGATGTTGCCGCCGTTTTCGACCACGTATTTTTCCGCCGCGGAGTCCGTCTTATAAACGGAACTCTGCCGCCGGGAACTTACAACAGTTCGACCCCGGCCAACACGAAGGGTTTTGCTTTCGCTTCGGAAAACGGTGTTTACGTACAGGGCAATTTCAACGCAACGGGCATCTCGTCTGTCGGCACACCAACGGCATCGAATCTCTATTTGCCGCAGAACACGTCATCACACATCCCGACCTCAATAACCGCTGACTCGGTCACAGTCCTTTCAAATAGCTGGGAAGACGGCAAGAGTTTTGTATATCCCTTTACTCTCGGGAGTCGAGTGGCATCGGAAACGACACAGCGGTACGCAATGTTATCGGGCGATTCGATCACCTCTCTGAACAGCACGCCGAACCAAGGCGGAAGTGATCCCAGAATGAATGGCGGTGTCCACAACTTCCTGCGATTCTTAGAGAATTGGGGAGGGACCCGTCTGAATTATGCAGGCTCGTTGATCAATCTATTTAATTCGCGTAACAATAACGGCACATTCAAGTGTTGTAGTAAGGTTTATGGCCCTCCTGCACGTAACTGGGTCTTTGACGCCTCGTTCCTCGACGTTAATCGCCTTCCGCCCGGAACGCCTTATTTCCAGAATATTCAAATGACCGGTTTTCAACGGATAAACTAGTACCTCCGCCGATCGGTTTATGTGCCCGGAAGAACAGTGTTTGCTGTTCTTCCGGGCATTGTTTTTATCACGTTTTTCGAACTTCCACATTATGCTATCGTATTCTTGTTGCAGGATGAATATTCCTGCTTGGCGGTTCCCACAAACGGATGAGAGAGCTTTCACTCAATAATTGCCGGCTGGATCAAAGGTATGACATACGTGATTCTCTCGGACGCGGCAGTTATGCCGAAATATTTCTTGCCCGTGACATCTTAGCCTCTCCTGAATCGCCTCACAGCGAGGTTGTTATCAAGGCTCTGAACGTATTTCTTCAGGATGATCTCGATGCCGATCTTGAACGCACGCTCGTAGAGAATTTTCAAAACGAGGCCGTCGCCCTGGACAGAGTTCGGCATCCGAACATTATCAGCCGGCTCGGGCATGGAACCGCAAGGGATCTAAAAGGTGCGGTTTTCCATTATCTTATTTTGGAGTACCTGTCCGGCGGTAATCTCCAAAACCTTGTCAGGCGAAAGAAGGTCGAACTTCCGGCTGCACTCGATTATATTGAGCAGATCTGTGCAGGGCTTAGCCATGCCCATTCGCGTGGAGTGATCCATCGGGATATCAAACCCCAGAACCTCCTTCTCACCGCGGACCTGAAAACCGTAAAGATCGCCGATTTTGGCGTTGCACGGTTCTCGGTTTCCGATTCACCGATTACGCGTGTCGGAACTAATATCTATGCCCCGCCTGAGCACAGCCCGCTATCCGCCGGCCGTACTGGCGAACTTGGCACGGCTGCCCTGACTCCGGCAGCAGACGTATATTCGTTGGCCAAAACCGCCTACACGCTCATAACCGGCGAAGTGCCGCGCGCCTTTGTCAATGATCAGATCACTTCGCTTCCTGACGCATCTGCAGATCGACCGTGGAGCGGGGAACTGCTGCGTGTCTTCGAAATGGCCACAAACAACGATCCGGGCAAGAGGCACAGCACGGTCGAAGAGTTTTGGGCCGATCTCGGCAATGTCCGACAGACGGCAGCCAAAGGCGAATACGTCACATTGGCATCGGGGGAATTGCCGAGGCCGCATATATCCAAGGGTTATACGGCGATCGTTCCGGCGGCCCCCGAATTTGAACCGGATCCTGAAGTTTTATCGAGGCCTGAGTCTGCTGGCAAAGCGATCCACATTGATCTGCGTGATCCGATTGTTCATAACTCAATGAAAGTGGACCCGCCGATCTATCAGGCACCTCGTACACCTCAAAGCCGCAAAGATCGCGGGCGGGCCAGACGAATCGCTGCATTCTTGGTATTCATAGGCATATTCACCGGCCTGCTTTACGGAACGGCAAGTTATATGAGAGGCCGCGGCGTACTGCCCGAATTCACGAGTCTGTTCCGCTCGCGGACCGCGGTAGCAAACACCGATATATATCTGCGCCCGGCCCCGAATACGGAAAACGAGCCGATCGGCCTGGTTACCAAGAATTCGAAGGTGCGCATTGTAAATTCGCAGAATAATTGGTATCAAGTTGATATCATCGAACAAGGCCGTGTTCGGGCATCGCAGCCAAATGCTACACGTGGCTGGCTCAACGGCAAGTATCTCGACATGGACAGTAATTGAATATGGCAGCAGGATCTCATTTGACCATTTTGGATAAAGTCCGCCGCTGGATCGACGGCGAAACCTCGGAGCTTGTCCTCGAGGAAGCGGCCCGCAATGCTCAGATCAAACCACGGAGCAAAGCCGAGGAATTTATCGTCAAGATCGCCCGCGAGGTCGAGAGGGTGATGCAGAACGAGATGGTCCCGCTGCCGCAGGGCACGACCATTATTCCTTGTGAATACACGATCTTCCTCAGTAATGAAGATGACAAGGAATGGAAAGGCGTCAAGCGAAAAGGCCTCGAACAGGGCCTTTACCATATACTTGCCGAACGCGCCCGTGAAATTGCCGGAAAACGGAAACTTGAAACGACGTCCTTCGTGATCGAGCTTCGTATCGACGGTACGCTCGCAAAGGGAGATGTGCGTGTTCAGCATAGTTGGGAGGATTCCAACGCCAACAAAACCGGTGTTTTGGCGCGGCCAAAAGCGATGCCGGCCCCCGCAACCCAAAAAGCCTCGATCCCTCCGACCGATCCTGGATTTCAAATGCCTCAGCCGGCACATTTTCAATCTCCTTCCAGGTATCAGGACACCCCGATCGGCCAGGCAGAACCGCTTCATGCCCAAGATGTTGAGGAGATGACGAGGGTCAATTCGCGTCGAATCGAGCTATATAAACTCGAAGTGTGGCGTGCCGGCGTGAGGCAAAATGTTGTACCCATATATCAAAAAGTGATCGTTATTGGCCGAGGCTCAAAGTCAAAACCAGTGGACATTCCGTTAAGCAGCGATGTCGAGGTCAGCCGGAGGCATCTGACGCTCGGCGTGGACGATTCGGACCGGTTTTGGGTTGTCAACGAAGGCAAGAATCCGGCATCAATAAATAACTACGACCTCCCGTCCGGCCAGCGTGTCGAGGTCGAACCCGGCGTCCCGGTCAACGTCTGCAGCTATATGCTCCGAATCCAGCCGAAATGATCAAGGATCCGTTAGTTCGCGTTCGAGCTGAGGCAGGATCGTGCGCCTCAGCCGATATGCCTGGCCCTGTGCGTCGTTCAGGCTCTCCAGTGTTTCGGTCAGAGTGGTCTGTATCTGGGTGAGCAATGCGGCCAGGCTGGTACGCTCAGCCATCAATCTCAACCTTCTGCTATCGCGACGCTCCTGAGTTTCGGTTGTCCCTTCAAAAGCAAGCGTGCGATCTATGCTTTGAGGCCTTAGGTCGACCTCCACTTGTGCCAGCTTGGTGCGGTTCTCATTGAGCTTTTCGACAAGTTCGATCTGCAGCTTTTGGAAATTCGCCACTCGTTCCTCGGTCTTTACCAGCATTTCCATTCCCAGCATCAGCTTCTGCTGCCTTTCGGACGGCCCGCCTTTTGCATTATCAAACTTATCGACAAATGTCCGCAGCCCTTCGGTTACTGTTTGGAGGGAGCGGGATATTTTTTGGAGTTCGGTCAGCACAGCCAGGTCGGTTACGGGATTAATGTACGCTGCCGACGGGTTTTGGGCCCAAGTGTTTCCCGTGAAGGCCAACAGGAGGCATGCGGTGAAAAGAAAAGTATTTTTCATACTAAGCTCCTTCAATTATCTTGGATGGTTTGTCTGACGAATCATATCACGGAATAGACGCTGAAAAGTTGCGATGATCAACCGAGCTATTTTGGCAGATCATCGCTATCGATCAGTGCGATCAATTCTCCCACGGCGGCTGAAGCCTTCCGTCTGACCGCATTCGGATACTCGAATTGCAGTGCGTTTCTTTCGAATTCTGCTTCGTCGAGGACTTCATACCGGCCGTCGGGCCAAACTACGACATCGATATCAAGATCCACGTAATCGAGAGTATTACCTGAAATGACGGGCGGCATATTGACGTTGCAATAATAATTGCGGAGCGTGCCTTCGGGTTCGTGAAACCGAAAGATGTTGTACCACTGGTCGAGCCAGTAATATTCCCGCGAGATCGTCCCGCCCTTTATAAACCCAAGATCGGGATGGTCGACGTCACGGTCGAAAACCCCTTCAAATATCAGCAGATCCAGTTCCCGGGCGACGAGCTGGGCCGTCCAGCTTCGCCGGATACTCCGATCAAACTTTCGGGAGTTGATCGTTACGATCTGTCCGGCATTCATTCAGCTTCGCTAACCGCAGAACGGACCACCAGCACGGAGCAATGTGCATGGTGAACGACCGAGCTCGAAACAGAGCCCAGCAGCAGCCGTTCCCATCGCTTGTAACCGTGCGAACCCAGTATAATGAGGTCAGCACCGATCTCCTCGGCCGTTTCAACGATCCGGCTGTCTGGTGAACCGAAAAGCACGTCCCCCGAAACGTCCACGCCTGCTTCTCCGAAAAACTTCTTTAAGGTTTCGTTCGTGCTGTCGAT
>JBGTBC010000276.1:0-8794 GCA_041749555.1 Pyrinomonadaceae bacterium
AGGGAATGTGTCCCAGCTTATAGGCTTTTGCATCATCAATCGCTCCTACGTCGTATCGTTCCGCCACGTGCCGCGTACTGATAGCGTGAACATTAGTTAGCCCGGCAAGGGATTCTATCAACCGACCTTCCATCTCGTTAAATCGCGCTTCGAACGGGCTTTGCATCGGAACCGACGACGGGCATAGAAATAAAAAAACGGGGGACGGTAGATCTTCAGCATTAACCAAATAGCGCTCCATTTCGACGGCTGCCCATGATATATCTTCGACATGTTTCTCGGTTAGATCTACCCCGCGCGTTTCGATAAGATCCTTCATCCGGACGAAAATACAATTCACGCCGCCTCTGTTATTTCTAAGAAAGCTCGACGGATCAACAATTTGTTGAATTATCTGATTATAGGGTGCAAACTGTACGCCGTAATTCGACTCCGCCAAGAGCAGAGCTTCCGTGAGCGGCGTTCCAATCGGTTCGATAGTGAAGTTCGCGGCGATCGTTACGGTTGGTATCGAAAATTTTCCAATCACAAAAAGTTTTTGCTTCCTTCTACCGATGCGTCTTATTGGCCGAGAAATGCCGTTGAGCACGCCCCCAGTCGTCAGAGATGTCAATATTGATTGCTTCAGCGGCGGTCATCACGTATCCGCAGATCATCGAGCCACTGGCGGGCGGCGAGATGCTCGAGGCTTCATCTCTTGCCTAATATAACGGCCATTCCGCACATCGTGGTTATAGAATTAGATCCCTCAGTTCTAAGGCCAAAACAAATCAATCTCGTTTATCTTTCCTTCTACGGCTAGAGCAGCCTTATAATTGGGTTCCGAGGGTAGGGACATCAGCGACCAGTTACGGGCCTTCGTTCCTCTACCTGTCTTGAACGAAATGTCAGATTCCCCGGTGACCAGGGATACAGCAAAATCCTTCGACGGAGATGAAAAACCATGGCCTAGAGCTTTTAGAGACGCCTCCTTGCGCGTTCGTGCACGAAAGAAAGTGTCGATCTGTATATGCTCAGGGAGGGACTTCAGCAGTGAAATTTCCATGGGCGAAAAGAAATATCTAGCATTTTCCAAAATATCAAAGTTGGGATCGACAAACTCGATATCTATACCGACGTCCTGTCCACTAGAAACAGCAACGAGAGCAAGCTGCCGCGAATGTGAGACATTAAAGCGGAGCTGTCCCTCTTCCAAAAAAGGTTTCCCGTATTTGTTATAGACAAAATGGATCTGGTCGGGTTCCATACTAAGATAACTGCTCAAAATGCTCCGTACCGTACCGCGCGTAATCACAAACTTATCTCGGTCATCAGAAAAATGATACCGGTTCGCTTTTTGTATCTCGTCTGACGAAAGGGTTTGAAGTAATGATTGAAAAAGCGACAAATCGCGTTCTAGGGAGACGCTCCAGATGTGGACTTCGCCTTCATTCAAAAGAGATGACTGTCTTACAACATCCTGACCTGCATCGACTTTCAACATTCTCAATAATGCGGGCAGAAACGTCGACGATTTAACATTTTTGATTTTGCGCTCGATGCTGACATGCAACTAAAATCTCGTTTCTATATTTTCGTTTTCGTTTGATTCAAATTTAGGAACTTAATTTCGAAATTCTTGCTTCGACCTCATTCCAGTCCTGTTGCGTGTCGATGTTTGAACTGTGTTCGGGCGAGATCGAGTAGCCCTGAACATTCTCGCCATACAAACTTTGTCGAGTCGATAGAACTTCGGTACGCGTCACGTAAACCGAGCCTTCCCGGTGAAACGCAGGAGGCAAGTCCTGCCGACGTGTTACAGGTTCGCTTTCTCCCGTTGACAAGGCCATACTCCCATCGGTGTTTCTCCAATAAACCCATTTCGGATTATAGGTATCAGGTACCGGAAGAATGGAAATCACTGAATCGGCCCCGGTTTCTACAAGCATCTCTAAGCAAGCGTCAATATCTTCAGCTCGACGAAGCGGATTTGTCGGTTGTAGTAGACAAATAGCGTCATAACGCTCACCCATCGCCTCGAGCGTCTCAACTGCATTCATCACCACCGGAAATGTTGGCGTCGTATCCTCGGCCAGCTGCGGTGAGCGGAGAAAAGGAACGTCAACGCCCAAGGCTTTCCCGATTTCGGCAATTTCCGGATCTTCGGTGCTCAATATTGTGTGTGTCAGTCCCTTCGAATTCACCGCCGCGTCAACCGTGTAGGCTAGAAGAGGTCTTCCACATAACAACTTAATATTCTTCCGAAGAACGCCTTTTGATCCGCCTCTCGCCGGAATAATTCCCAAAACTCTCATCGGTCAGACTTAGTACGTAAGGCGTTTTTCGATCTCAAGCGGAGCTGTAGCAAGTACATGCGAGATCTGTTTGCCCGCTTTTCCGTTTCCGTAAAGTTGGTTTTGCTCATAACGGCCATTAGATATCTGCCGCTCGACCGCCGACTTGATCTCATCTTTGCAATAACCTACGTCAAGTACGTTTAGCCCTCGCTCTCGTCCGGTCTGACGCGTCCCGATATTTACTACCGGCACGCCAAGATATGAGCATTCGCGTATCCCTACGCTGGAATTCCCGACAAGGCATTTGCTGCTGTACAAGAGTCGCAGAAAATCTGTCGGTTCCATGTTCTTAAAAAAGGAAATATTCTCCGGCCGGTGCTTTTCCCGGAACGACCTTATTCCATTAGACGTACCGTCCGAACCAGCATCAACATTCGGCCAGAACCAAAGAGTTGGCATGTTGATCGCATAAACAGCTTCGAGTGTTTCCATCACATGTTGCCTTGCCAGCTCGTTTTCGGTCGTCACAGGATGCTGCATGACAACCAAATAGCCGTTATTTAACTCATGCAGATCTCCCACACCGCCGTAGCGTTCAAATGGATTGAAATTTAGGCCGGGATCATCAGTTATTTCAGCGGCCAGGTCGATTGAGGGGCAACCCGTCACATACACTTTCCGACATTCTTCGCCCATTCGTTCGACCCGCTCACCCGCACAACTTGTAGAAACAAGATGCATGTCCGCAAGTTTTGTGACAGCATGTCTAACTTTTTCGTCAATCGATCCCGTCACTTCGCCACCTTGAATATGAGCAACAGGTATATTCATGTAGGACGCAGCAACAGCTGTAGCGAGCGTTTCAAATCGGTCGGCAACAGTTACAACTATATCGGGTTTAAGATTGTCAAAAACTGTCGCCAGTTCGAGCATTCCTAGCCCAGTTGTCTTGGCCATTGATGCCGGATTTTCACCTTCGAGCACCATATACACTCGAGCAGCGATCGGAAATCCGTCATTTTCGATGTAGTTGACTGCGGTTCCGTACCGATCTAGCAAGGCTGACGCGGCCACAACCAACTGGAGCTCAAGATCCGGGTGTTCCATGATCGCCCGCAGAGCCGTTTTTATTCTGCTGTAGCTCGGTCTTGCCGTAACTACAACACAGATTTTTCTAGGCATTATTTTAAATGAATGACGGTTTATGTGACGATGCTGACGCAGAGTTAAATTTCGATGTCATTTGCGAGAAGCTGTTCGTCGATCTTCAGTCCTCTACGAAGCCTGCCTCCCATAAGCCCGGGTAAATGCGAGGCGTCCAGTCCGGTCCCCGGCTTCTTCAATTTCAGATGTTCAGGAGCTAATATTGTGCCAGCGGGCAAGTCTGCACCAGCCACAACGCTTTTGGTAAATAATTTTCGAAGCTGCACGAGGTCTTCTTCAAAATCCGCCTTGCTCACGGGTGAACCTGTCATTATCTCGATCTGGCGTACACCCTCTACCAACTGCCCAAGTTCCGTTGTGGTGACCGATGCGGGAACGTCCGGCCCAAACATTTCGCGGCTTAGGGCTATATGAACCTCGAGAACCTCGGCTCCAAGCGCCACGGCCGCCAATCCCGCATAAATGTTCCCGGAATGATCAGACAATCCAACCGGCAGATCGTACCTGTTGCGAATGGCGTCTAACATGTTCAGGCCAACCCGTTCCGGCGGACATGGGTATGCCGACGTGCATTGAAGGACCGCAAGTGGGTTCCCATTTTCACAGATCAATTCGACCGATGCATCCAGTTCCGACCAGTCGCTCATGCCCGATGACAGAATTACAGGGTCGCCTGAAGAGATCATTCGCCTTAGCAACGGGAGATTACCAACCTCTCCCGATGCCACTTTCCAAACCTTCATTCCTATCGCGCAAAGCAGATCCGCCGCTGCTTCTGAAAATGGTGTGCTTAGAAAGAGGATTCCCACATCATCCGCGTGCTGTTTCAAGCCCAGCCATTGCTCCTGGGTAAACTCCATCCGCTGCCAATACTCATAACGCGACTCATCCTGCCTGCTAAATTTTACCCGCCATGGCTCACCCGGCGTGCTTTCTTCCGCTGCGATATGGGTTTGGAATTTAACTGCATCCGCTCCGGCTCTCGCTATTGCGTCGATAAAGGCGTGGGCCATCCCGAGACTTCCGTCGTGCGACTGAGCAACCTCACCGATAATTAAACACCGGCCTGCCGATAGTTCGCCCGCTATTTGCCTCAGGCATTGTTCGCGAAAATTCACCAGAATGTTAAACGGTTCTGCCGTCGGGAATGATAAAGCATTTATGATCAAAGGTAGTAACCGGCAATTAGCCTAATTTAAGGATTCCACCTGAGGATTCCTCAGCTTCATTAGTTTCCATTTGGCGATAGTAGTTGTTATTGTAATATTTGAAACCACCCACCGGAACATCATTTAATACAATGCCTACGATGTTTACTTTTACGTCCTGGAGGGCTTTCTTAGCGCGGGCCAAAACCTCTGTGGAGCTTACATTTACCCGGGCTATCAGTACCACAGCATCCACTGATGTAGAAAGAATAACGCTGTCAGCAAAGTACAGAACCGGTGGTGAATCGATCACGATATGGGAATAGAAAGCGCGGAGACGTGCGAGTAACTCTCGCATTTCCACAGAAGAAAACAGATTTGACGGGCTCGGAACATTGGGTCCAGAGGTAAGGAGGTCCAAATTCGAAGCAATGTCCTTGTGGACCGTGTCATGAACTAAATCCTGACTCAATGCCCTCGCCGTCAACAGCGTGCTGAGACCTGATCTATTACTCACATTATTGAGAAGGTGCATTTTCGGACATCGCAGATCGGCGTCTATCAGCAGCACCCTATTGCCTAATTGAGCGAGACTCTTGGCGATATTCAGGGATGTAACTGTTTTGCCCTCGAACGGTTGTCCAGAAGTAACCAACACGGTTTGCGGCGCTCCGCCTGCGGTCGAAAGTAATAAAGACGTCCTGAGTTGATTAAAGGCTTCAGCAACGATCGGTTTTTCGAAACTATCAAGCTGATAAGATTGTTTGCCAATTCGTTTTGCACCATTTTTTCTTAGCCGAGAGGAGAGAATTCCCGCACTTGTGCCCGGAATCATTCCAATCACAGGCATGCCCACCTGCATCTCGAGATCATCATTGACCCGGACGGTGTCATCTAACCAGCTGAGCAAAAATGCGAAACCGACGCCTACCAGCATTGATGCGAAAAACGCGATAACAACATTTTTAGTTCTCTCGGGGCCCGCCGGACCCCGGGGAACGAGGGCACGGTCGACAATGTGAACATTATTAGGCGTTCCGTTTAGGACTACCTCTGTCTCGCGAAACCGTTGAAGGAGACTGTCTAATAATGTTTTGTTTGTATCGATTTCCTGCTGAATGATCCGATAATTAACCGCGGCTTCGTTCTGCGTGAGAACCGTACTTCGCTGGTTATTAAAATAGGTTCGCAGCTCTCTCTCCCTCGCAGACGCCTGGCGGTACGCCTGCTCGAGAGCCGCCACCTCAGTATCAGAAGACCTTTTTTTATTCGTTCGGAGCTCATTCTCGATCGCGACGATCTGACCGCGAACCTGTTTTACCTCGGGCCACTCCTCGGTGAACTCAGCCTTTAACAATTCCAGCCGTTGTCGGAGGCCTGTGAGCTGGCTTTCGAGTCCTGTGGTTCTCGAATCCTTGCTTTCCGCGATCGTTTCTCGCATTGGATTCTGCAATGCCGCCCGATAGGCTGTTTCCGCATTTATCCGTTCGCCTTCCGCTTGACTAAGCTTTCCGTTTAGATCGGCAAGACGTTGAACTACCGTGTTCTGATTGGTATCCAATGAAAGGATCTGATTGCTTTTTGCGTAGTTAATTAGCCGTTCTTCGTCAAAACGGATCTGCGATTGAAGTTCTGCCACCCGTTTTTGCAAAAAATCGCTGGCGGTCGCGTTTGACTCTACTTTGCGTTCGAGATTTTGAAGGAGGTAGATGTCAGCGATAGAGTTGACGATCTTAGCCGCCATCTGTGGATCGAGATGGGTATATTCAACTTCGATAAGCCTGGTGTCCTTGGTTGCCGTTCGCGAGTCTTTTACAGGCGAAACGTCTAATCCCGCCTTCAGCGATCTCACATAGGGGGCCAAAGTTTCCGCCTGGCTGTCAAGGGCGATCGTCGTGTCCAGCTTCAGATCCATCTTCGTCCCAGGAATTTCGTTAGCGAGCGGGGGGTTGTTCTGTGCCCTTGGCCTGTAAAACCCGAACATCCGTTGAACATTTTGCCAAACGCTCAATTCCTTTCCTTTTAACGGATTTAAGAATTCTTGGTTATTTTCGAGATCCAGAGTTTTTACCACTCTGCGGAGCATTCCTGACCCCTCGAGAATCTGTAATTGAGTAGCAAAATAAGCCGGATCGTTTCCGGGATTTAGAATAATGGAACTTGGTATACTCCCACCGGTGGCCGGATTGGTTTCATTGTTAACCTGGATCCTGACGGCGGCCCGAAAGTAATCTGGTTTCTGGGCCTCATAAACAATAACCAGGGCGGTGATAAGGAGCGTTGTGCCTGCGATTAGCAGCCAATATTTGCGAAGCACCGATAGCAGCCGGAACAGCATCTGCTTGTCCGGCTGGTCAGCAACCGTGGCCCCATAGTAGTACCCATCGTCTAAATAGACTTCAGGATCGGGGATTTCCAATTGTCGCGGCCCGAAAATACCTTCCCGCTTTCTTAAGTTATTGTTATTCTGCATTCGCTATGACCCATTCGCTTGGGTTTCTAGTGCCAATATCCTCACGTTTGTTAATAGATCACTCTGGTGGGAAGCCCAATTATCGACGGGACCAGAGAATCAAATATGCGGCTGAAAAACTTTTTGCTGCCGCTCGGACCTGGCACTTCAATGATGTCATTGGGTAGCAGCAAAACGTCATCTGATTTCCCTTGATTTATGGCCTTTAGGTTGACGATCATCTCGTTTCGGTTTATTGAGTTGGGCACATGTCGTCGAATTATCACCTTTTCTGACGCAGCACCGGGTGCAAGCCCCCCGGCCATCGCGACAGCCTGACTAAGCGTGACCGGATCTTTGAGATTTATCGTCAAACTGCTCTTCACACTGCCTTGGATATAGGCGTTCAACTGATCGGCTTCGACAACTCTTATAATGTCGCCAGGCCTAATGAATGGGTTGGCAGAATCGACACCTTTCAGCGTGTCCGCCAAGGGCAGTGTGATCAGATCTTCGACTCCTTCCTTTTGTACCATTAAACTGCCGTCCTGACAGGAAGGCCTATTCAAATCGCGAATTACTTCGATGCTGCGGCCCGCAGTCGGGCTTGGCCCGTTTACAAAAGTAAGCAGCTCCAGGATCCGCATTGGTCGCTGGACTTGAAATCGCCCCGGGGATTGTACAGCGCCGATCAGTGCTACAGGGTTTGAATTGAATTCGCGAACGGCGACATTTATGAAAGGGTTAATAACGTATTTTTTGTATTTTTCCTTTATTTGATCGGCCAGCTGCCTTTCTGTCCTACAGGCCGCCGAAACATCCTCGTCCAACATAGGTAACTGGATCGTTCCCTGATCACTAACTCTCACAGCCGTCCGTGAGAGCTCGGCCTTGTTCACCGTGACGTCGATAACGTCCCCCGGTCCGATCTTATAGTTCTCCCTCAAAATGAAATTGGTTGGCCCTTTTGTATCGGGGTTTTGTGCGGCAACAACGATCGCGAGTGCTACGGTGATTAGCGAAAAAACGAACGATCGGCCACAATAATATATCATTCGAGCAATTGGTTCGTATCTCATGAAATCTTATCTAACCTACAGCAGCGCTTTCCGCCGCGAGTCCAAAGCTTCCCTTAAATGATTCGGACACTTTAGATTAAGGACTGTATTGCTGATCACGACGTTGTACTCTTCGTTTTGGCGTATAAAATTACCCCGCAACGGGCCATCACTTACCTTCACAACGACACTTTCTCGGACCCATTGCCAGAACTGTGCCTGGGTCGTCCAATATTCTTTACCGTCGTGGCACAGGATAAGGGCATTCCTCTTCCTCTTTTTTCTGGTAAGCTTCTTTAGCTCTTTTAGCTCTTTTGCCTTTTTTTTCTCGTCCGTCATTTTCTTATTCGCTTGCGCGCCTAAACGCATTACGAAGTTATCCAAACTTCATACAAACCCCGTGAGAGGAAACCTGAATACAGGCATTCAATGTTGACGGCTCATATTTGCCGTTTTGTCACCAGCCGTGCATTGCAGCTCGATGTGTTAAATACTCCGCTGGATCATTCAACTGCACTGGTTTTTATGGTTTTGCGGTTTAATCGCTCCATAAGCTCAGGAAGCAAACGACCCTCGAAAATCTTCGGAATATCCGTTTCTGTCCGGCGGGCCATTTTTCTCGGGCGTAGTAACCAGATTGTTCTTAAAGGCGTATACTACTAATTCGAGCCGTCTTCTTATTTCGAACTTACTGAA
>JBGTBC010000277.1:0-2836 GCA_041749555.1 Pyrinomonadaceae bacterium
GAGGAAACGCCAACGCCAACACCAACGCCCGACGAAACGCCTACACCGACGCCGACGCCTACATCGACGCCAACACCAACTCCAACACCTGTCCCGACTCCATTTGAGCGTGTCAATCATGCTCTGTCTTCTAATGGCGGAGTCGCTACGGGGTCGACAGAACTTAATCCGGCGGCCTCAGCGATTGATGGCAGCCGGGTTTGGGCCGTTGGGGGCCAATGGAAGGATTCTACCCCCGGCGTCTTTCCTGACGTGCTTCGGGTGGATTTCAACGGCGCTAAGACCATTGACGAAGTATCGGTCTTTGCGGTGCGGGACGATTTTAATAACACTACTCCGCCCGATGCGACCACGACGACGACCGCTTATTCGCTTATCGATTTTGACGTCGAATATTGGACCGGAACAGATTGGGTTTCAGTGCCCAATGGGAATGTAAGAGGAAACAACCTGGCCTGGGTGAACCTCACTTTCCCGGAGATCGAAACTTTGATGATCAGGGTGGTTGTACTTAATGCATCTCAGGACGGATTCAGCCGGATAGTCGAACTGGAGGCTTGGGGAAGTGTTCCGATCGTCATACCGCCGCCCGTCCGTACCAATCATGCACTGTCCGTCAATGGCGGGGTAGCCACGGGATCAACTGAACTGAATCCAGCCTCAAATGCGATCGACGGCAGCCGTGTTTGGTTCGTAGGTGGTGCGTGGAAAGACAACACTCAAGGGTTATTCCCGGATGAGCTGACCGTTACTTTCAACGGCACAAAATCGATCGACGAAATTTCGGTCTTTGCTGTACGAGACGATTTTACGAACACCATTCCTCCCGACGAGACCACGACGACGACGCAATATTCGCTCATCGATTTTGAGGTGCAGTACTGGGACGGGGCTAACTGGATCACGGTGCCTGGCGGGGTCGTGACAGGAAACAACCTGGCCTGGGTGAAAATTACGTTCGATCCCATATCCACTTCGATGATCAGAGTGGTTGTAAATAATGCTGCTCTCGACGGGTACAGCCGTATTGTCGAACTCGAGGCATGGGGAGACGTTCCTTTGTAGCGATTGCAGAGTCGGCCGTTTTTGTCAGGATTACAGGTATTCAATATCTTAGTAGCCTGATGACTGGATTTATACAGACCCAAATGAAAAAAAGTTTTCAGTAATGCGAGATCAGAACAACCGCTCTACAGGTCGCGTAAGTTTTGTGGCTCTTTTCGGTATTGCAGTTCTTTTTGCTGCATCGGTGCTCGCATTTGCGGCGACAACGGCCGGAGCCGCTAGTTTTTCTTTTATTGATTCGGTGGGCCAGTTCCTTGGCCTTGCGACGACAGAAGATGAAAACACCGGAAATCGCGACGTCGCGCCCTTATCGGCATTTCAAAGAACGTTGAGAGTAGGCGTGGACCGTCAGGAATCAAGGGTATCGGTGACCAAAACGACCTCCGCTGCCAAACAAGCTCGTATAGATGCCGACGAGGAGAATGATGATGGATCTGAGAATTTAGCCCCGATGGTGCCCCAGGCTCCATTGGCTAACCCAGTGATCTACGCCTATGATTTCGAATTCGATAGACTCATCAGCTTTAACGCCGCGACACCGGGCACGCTCCTTTCTAATATCGCTCTGACAGGGCTGGACACGGCAAATGATGAGTTTCTTGAATTCATTGATTTTCGTCCGGCCAATGGGGTACTTTACGCCGTTGCGAATAAGAACGGGTTTCCTAACAGGATCAGTCGGGTGGTGGCGATCAATCTCGCAACCGGAGCGGTTTCGTCGGTTGGTGGGAATATACCTTCTATCACTTCCGATCTTAGATTTTACGGTGGTGACTTTAATTCCGTTGTTGACCTCATTCGCGAGGTTGACACCGAAAGAGCCAGCCGACGTTTGAATTCTAACGGCGGTACCGTCCTGGCCAGCGACACGCTTTTGGCCTACGCCCCGGGCGATCCTTTTTTCGGGACCGTTCCGAGGGTTTCTCACGTTGCCTACACAAATAACACCGTGGGGGCAACAGAAACGACACTGTACGGTATTGATAACGCGACGGACCAGTTGGTGCGGATCGGAAGCCCGGGCGGCTCACCGATATCGCCGAATTCAGGGCAATTGTTTACCATCGGCCCGCTTGGAATAAATGCCCTCAACTTCGGCGGCTTTGATATTCAGGAGGGCACGGGCCTAGGTTTTGCGGCCTTGCGTACCTCCGGCACTTCTTCTCTTTTCTCTATCGATCTCTCGACCGGTGCCGCCTCGTTCATAGGTTCCTTTGACAATGGAAATACGAATTACTTCCCGGTCATAGACGGTCTAGCTATTGCCCCGAGCTCAGGGGGGGCGACACCGCCACCGACACCGACCGTGACGCCGACCGCGACGCCAACCGTTTCGCCGACCCCGACAGGGCGCACCAATCATGCGTTGTCAGCCAATGGCGCGACTGCGACGGCATCTACCGTACCGATGCTGGCGTCGGCTGCAAACGATGGCAGTCGAGTCTGGGCCATCGGGGGTGCATGGAAAGATGCAACACCCGGCGTTTTTCCGGATTGGCTTCAGATAAACTTCGCTGGGACTAAAACGATCGATGAAATATCTGTCTTCGCCGTGATGGACGATTATTTGAGCACCACGCCGCCAAACGAGACAATAACGACCTCGCAATATTCGCTTATTAATTTCGAGGTACAATACTGGACTGGCTCGGCTTGGGCGACAGTGCCCGGTGGCTTTATTACAGGCAACAACAAGGCCTTGGTAAAACTCACGTTCGCATCCATTGTGACATCCGCTATCAGAGTGGTGGTCAATAATGCCTCTGTCGAC
>JBGTBC010000278.1:0-1778 GCA_041749555.1 Pyrinomonadaceae bacterium
GCCGCAGCCATTCTGAAAGGCGACAAGTTCGATCTTGTGATCCAAAAGGCTGTCGAGCTCGGGATATCGCGTCTGGTTCCACTGCAAACCATCCGTTCCGAGGCGAGGATCAAGGATGGCTCGAAGCGGCTCGAACGTTGGCGGCGTATCGCGCTTGAAGCCACTAAACAATCAGGCCGCGCGACCTTGATGGAGATTCTCGAACCCAAAACCGTGGATGAAATATTTTCGCTATCACCCTCTGATCGCACCTTCCTCTTTTCGGAGCGGAACGGAGGTCCGATATCAGCGATCACTTCCGGGGATACAATGACGGCAATAGTAGGTCCGGAAGGCGGGTGGGATGATTCAGAACTAGACGCTGCGGCATCCGCGAAGATACCGATCATTACGCTAGGAGGTAGAATTCTGAGGGCGGAAACGGCAGCGATAACAGCATCGGCAATACTTCAAAACCGATTTGGTGATCTGAACTAGAAGGTAGGTTTTTTTGCGCGATAGTACGCATCGCCCCGCTGCGTCATTTTTGCTCTTGCTCCGAGAGCATGTATAAAGGTCAGCAGTTGTTTCTTATCGTCGAACTTAAAGTTCGCCACCCCGCGGGCCTCGATATCGGGATCATCAAAATTGATGATCAGAAACTTGGAACTTTTCGACATCAATCCGAAGAGGCCGGCTCCCGGAACAGGAACGCGACTTAGAACATTGCCCGTCTGTGACATTGCCACTTTCGAATCGGGATAAACAACTACCATGGCTTCATACGGGATGGTGAACATTTCCCTGCCGTCAGTGCGGTGGAAGGTAACTCTTGAATTCGTATCGTCAAACTTAAGAGTTCCTTTTTCCCGGCCGCTCGCGCCAAAGATACCGCCCTCATATTTGGCTTCATACGAGATTGGGGCGTTCGGGTCGGCCGACTTCTCTGCCGGGCGTGGCTGAGCCAGAAGCGCTGCAGAAAAGATGAATATCAGAGATGAGATCAAAAGAGTTTTATTCATACATTCACCAATTACCGGGAAAGGAGTTACCGCAACTAATAGACGCTTTTTCTACCAGTAAAGTTGTTATTTCATCGATGCCATGGTGATCGGCCCGGTATAAGGCTCGAGCCTTTCGAGAGCGATCTTCACATAATCGGATGATATTTCGGACCCCAGCCATTGCCGGCCCAATTGATGAGAGGCCTTGGCCGTTGTCCCGCTCCCCATAAAACAGTCGTACACCAGATCACCTCGGTTCGTCCACGTCGAGATCTGGTCCCTTGCCAATTGCTCGGGAAAGATCGCCGGATGCTCAAAAGCTATCTTATCTTTTGATGAGGAAGTGCCCACGTTGTAGCTGAATATGTTGCTTACTTTGCGTTCTGATTTTATCTGCCGGCCGATATCCTCGGCCGGCACGTTACCCCGGCCCCGCTGTGTGATGCGGAATGCTTTGATCTTTTCCCCTGCAGATTTAGTCGGTTCCGTGATCGGGTTAAAGGTCTTCGGTGTACCTTTAGAAAAACAGAACATATACTCGAACGCCTGGCGATATCGCCTTCCGCAATCGCTCGGGATCGGATTGTTCTTGGCGTAGATCATCGTATCGTGGACCTTAAAACCGGCATTTCGAAAGGCGAACGCATGTTCAAAACTAGTCAGGGTCTCGTCACCATTGACCGTTCGATCGCCGACAACCCAAATGGCAACGCCGCCTGTTTTTGTGATGCGAAAAAGGGAACGTGCAATTTCTTCGACCGGAAACTGGTAGCCATTGTACTCTCGCAGGTTGTC
>JBGTBC010000279.1:0-5465 GCA_041749555.1 Pyrinomonadaceae bacterium
CCGCGGTTATTCGTGCACATGGGGTAACACCGCAGGTCCAGAAGGAACTCGAGGAAATGGCTTCTAAGGTTGTCGATGCGACCTGTCCTTTCGTGACTCGCGTTCAAAAACTGGCTGCCCGGGCCGCCGAGGCTGACCGTCATGTCATTGTTGTAGGCAGTCCTGACCATCCTGAAATGATCGGGGTCAAAGGCTATGCCCCCGATCACTCTTTTGTTATCAGGGACGAGAGCGAGGTGGCCGCCCTTCCCTGGCTGCGAAAACCGCTTGTCGTTTCCCAGACAACTATAAAGGCCAAGACTTTTTTCGACACCGCCGAGGCGATCAAAACGCGCACCCATGACGAGGTGCAGATCGTAAACACGATATGTTCGGCCACACGTGACAGGCAAGAAGCGGCCAGGGCTCTCGCGGGCATGGTTGATGTGTTTTACATAATCGGCGGCAGGCATTCCTCGAACAGCGTTAAATTACTCGGCGTGTGTAAGGAACAATGCGAAAAAAGCTTTTTGATCGAAAACTTGGATGAGATCAACATAAATGACCTTGCCGGAGCCGAGCGAGTAGGCGTAACGGCAGGAGCATCCACGCCTAACTGGCTGATTGAAAGTGTCGTAAAGCATTTAGAAGCATTGGGTCAGCAATTGAATGACCTAGAAAAGACAGATAATCCGTCCCCAGACCAATAAAAATGGTTGTTCTGTATCGTTTATCTGTTATAGAATATTAACCATGGCCGCAGTGTGCGATCTGCAGCCGATCTCCGACGCGTTCAAGCACTTCAATTTACTTCAATTACCCTTTCCATTCCTGGCCGGAAACTTGCATTTTCTCAATGCCCTTCCCATCAGGTTCATGAAACTGCAGTTTAAGGAAGAAGGACGATTCGTTCGATCAGTATGCGATCCGATCAGATCCAAACCGGGGTTACAGCCTGCGAGGCTATTGCTACAGTAGACTCGGACGGCACGATCTTGTTCGCGAGCCGCTCGATCGAGCAGCTATTCGGCTACCCCGTCATAGAGTTGGTGGGTCGCAACCTCATCGACTTTGTTCCTAATAAAGTTCGACGCCGCCATTCGACCCGTCTCAAACGCTACCTCACAGACGGAAAGAAAAGCAGCGGCGTCCTCGACCTGCCGATCCAGCATAAGGACGGGCACCAAATTCAAACCGGAACTTCACTTACCGGTTACGACTTGGAAAATAGACGAGTATTCATAGCAATAATCCGCGACATTTCCGGGCAAAGGGCTCCCGAAGCGACCCACGATCGCTTCCAGGAATATCAGAATCTGTTCCGACTGGCCAATGACTCAATAATGATCATTGAGCCCGTCACTGAGATCATACTCGACGTCAATGACCGCGCCTGCGATGAATACGGTTTCAGTCGTGAAGAATTTCTTGGAAGCTGCCTGAAAGACCACACGCAGGATGTATCCCGCGGCGAACTGTTAATGAATGAATTGATCATTACCGGTAACTGCCGTGCATATGAATCAATTCACTTTCGATCAGATGGTTCGCCTATAGTATTTCTTATTAACGCTTCTTTGGTAGCCTACGAAGGCCGTCCTGCTATTCTCACGAATAACCGGGACATCACCGAGCAAAAGAAGATCAGTGACGAACTGAAAAGGAATCTGTCATTGCTTACCTCTACTTTCGAGGCTACCGCCGATGGAATATTGGCTGTTGATCTTGAAAATAAGATCGTGGCTTCCAATGAAAAATTCCTCGAAATGTGGAATGTCCCTGAAAAGCTGCGGGATGTGTCCACCTATTCGGTGCAGATCGCCGCTCATGTAATGGCCATGGTTAAAGATCCCGGCAAGCTCCGGGCCCTGATGGACCGTTCGATCGACGAGCCGGACGAAGTCAGCGTAGATGAACTGGAACTTGTTAACGGCCGCATAATTGAGCGTTGCACCCAGCCGCAAAAATTTGATGGCCAGACGGTCGGCCGGGTAATGAGTTTTCAGGACGTTACGAAACAAAAGGAGGCCGAACAAACCCTTCGCGAAAGTGAATCCCGCTATCGACTTTTATTCGACCGAAATCCTTATCCTATCTGGGTATTCGATGCAGAAACTTTGAAGTTTTTGGCTGTAAACGATGCCGCCAGCCAGAAGTACGGCTATTCACCGGAGGAATTCCTTGAGAAAAGCATAAAAGACGTCACGCGCGAAGAGGACGTCCCAATTCTATCTGAATTGGCTGCTGACCAAGCAAATGAAGATTCCCTCCGTTCTGCGCGACATCGCAGGAAAGACGGCACGATCATCGATGTCGAGGTT
Source organism: Pyrinomonadaceae bacterium (assembly GCA_041749555.1). Lineage (GTDB taxonomy): Bacteria > Acidobacteriota > Blastocatellia > Pyrinomonadales > Pyrinomonadaceae > OLB17. The sequence continues at coordinate 2,301 of JBGTBC010000279.1, forward strand.
GCCGCTCAATCCATAACCTATTCAGGTCGTCGGGCCCGTCTTGAACTCGTAACTGACGTCACTGAACGAAAACAGGCGGAAGCGGCTCTGAAGCAAAGTGAGGGCCGCCTGCGAACGCTGCTGGACAGCATGAGCGAAGGCTTGTTGCAGGTGGATAGTTCCGATCGGATCCTTTACACGAATAATTGTATTTGTGAGATGACAGGTTATTCGCAGGAAGAATTAATGGGTACCCACTGGGCCAAACTCCTGGCCGACAAGGGCCCTGACTTTGTCAATGCGATAAACGTTCGTAGAGAAAAGGGGCTTTCCGATCGCTATGAGATCCGGATCCGGAAAAAGTCGGGCGAGATCGTTTGGGTGAGCGTCGGCGGGGCACCAGTTTCAGATGTATACGGAAACATCGTTGGTTCGATGGGAGTCTTTACCGATATTACTGACCGTAAAAGCGCTGAAGAACGGCTGCTTCATGACGCAATGCACGACGGACTCACAGGTCTGGCGAACCGCAGCCTGTTTATGGAACACCTCCGCGTAATGCTGAAGCGGAGTCGGAATCGTAAGAGTATTCCCTTCGCCGTTCTATACCTCGATTTCGACAGGTTCAAGGTGATCAATGATTCGCTGGGTCATGCTGAAGGCGACAAGCTATTGAAGTTCATTGCTCGTCGGCTGGAGAGCTGTGTTCGTCCCGGCGATCTGATCGCGCGCCTCGGCGGTGACGAATTTGTCATCTTGCTATCCGAGATCACGGATACGGCCGAGGCTCTGTTGGTAGCGGAGCGAATACAAAATGACCTCAAGACCGCATTTGATTTGGGCGGCCGTGAGATCTATACGACCACGAGTATCGGTATCACATTGAGCACTTCAGGTTACGTAAGTGCCGACGACATGCTTCGGGATGCCGATATTGCTATGTATTGCGCCAAGTCGAGAGGCAAAGCCCAATATCAGATATTTGATCGCGCGATGCTTAAGCACGCGAGCAAGAAACTGCAGATCGAGACCGAAATGCGCGGGGCCCTTCAGCGCGGGGAGTTCAAGGTTCTTTATCAACCGATTCTGCGGCTGAACACCGGCGGCCTGATCGGGTTTGAGGCCCTTTTGCGCTGGGTCCATCCAACCAGAGGCCCGATTTCGCCTGATGAATTCATTCCGATCGCTGAAGAAAACGGGTTGATAATGAAGTTGGGCCAGTTGGTAGTTGAAAAAAGCTGTCGGCAGCTGCGTGAATGGCAATTGAAAGTGCCGGGAGCGGAAACACTCACTATTAGCGTTAATCTTTCTTCCAAAGAGTTCCTGCAGCTTGATCTTGCTGAAAAGATCTCGGCGAATCTAAAAGAAGCCGAGCTTGATCCTCGTTTCCTCAAGCTCGAAATAACCGAGAGTCACCTCATGGCGAATAGTGAGCTCGCTGAAACTATTTTGCACCGGCTGCAGGACCTGGGGGTCGAAATGAGCCTGGACGATTTTGGCACCGGTTATTCATCTCTAAGTTACCTTCATCGACTGCCTGTAAAATTCTTAAAGATCGACAGATCGTTTATCGGCCGAATGGGAGGAAGTGATGAAAGCCGTGAGATCGTACTCACCATTATCCGGCTGGCGCAGAATCTAAAGATGAAGGTCGTCGCCGAAGGCATCGAGACAATGGAGCAGCTTACGGAATTGGCCGAAATGGGCTGCGAATACGGTCAAGGCTATTTATTTGCTCCGCCTCTTGAAACGGACGCCGCCAAACAATTTATCCGGGAGCATACAACTTCTACCGCTATCGCCCTGGTGATACCCGCGGAGGACCATACAAAGCTTTTGATGTAGCGGCCCCTGAAAGTCCTTCGCTCCAGCCCGGACCTATCTGCAGTTTTATTTTTTCAGCCAGCCAAAGATCGCGTCCACTGTGATCTCACGATTAGTTTCGTAGATCGCCTGGGTCAGCGGGAGCGACATTGGACAAACCTCGATACAGTTCTGGGCGTTACCGCAATTAGCGATCCCATCATCCCCCAAAAGCCCGTTGAGGCGAGTTTCGGACGTTATTTTACCCGTGGGATGCATATTGAAGAGACGTGCCTGTGCGATGGCTTGCGGCCCAATGTAATTACCGTCGCCGTATTGCGGGCAGGCTTCGAGACAACAGCCGCAGGTCATACATCGTGAAAGGTCATAACGTTTTTGGGCTGTTTCATTCGGAATATGCGGCCCCGGCCCAAGGTTATACGTACCGTCGAGTTCGATCCAGGCATTCACCTGTTTCAGGTGCTCGAACATGTTCGAACGATCGACTTTAAGGTCACGGACATTAGGGAATTTTGACATCGGTGCAAGCGTGATCGTGTCACCGCCGCTCGCAAGCAGTAGATCATCGATCAAGGCCGAGCACGATTGCCTCACCTTGCCGTCAATGACCATCGTGCAGATACCGCAGACCTGTTCGAGACACGACATATCCCACACCGGGGGTGTCGTTTGCTTGCCCTCGATCGTGACCGGATCTTTCCGGATCTCCATCAGCACCGAGATCACGTTGAGATTACGGCGATATTGAATTTCGAATGTTTCCCACGTTGCCGGGGCACCTTCCCTTTCCCGCCGCTGGATCTTAAATTTGATCGTCGCCGGCGGATTATCCAGGCGTTTCTTCTCGTGAGTGCTCATACGACAAATATAGCAAGCGTTGCTGTTAATTCTAATCGATCATAATATCGAATTTCTTAATTTGAGTCATTATCGCAGCAAGCATTGCCCACAATAGAAGTGCTCATAAAAGCTCCCCTCCTTACAAAGGAGGGGTGGCACCCGCCTCGGGTGACGGGGTGGTTCTCCCGACTGTCTCCGATCAACGTGGTGTGAACAAAAAAATCCACGCAGAGATCTACTCCGATCATTGTCAATTGTTAATTGGATAATTGTTAATTGGCATAAGCCCAATCTCTCCGATGCACGGAGCTTCGGGTGACGGGGTGGTTCTCTCGACTACCCCTGATCAATCTGGCGTGGATAAAAACCTAGAGAACCACCCCGTCGGTGAAGCACCGACACCCCTCCTTCGTAAGGAGGGGAGCCTCTGGGGCAAAATGCCCCACTTCACGCCAAATCATACAAATCACGCCAAATCATACAAATCACGCCAAATGGTATTGCATCTGTGCTACGTAGTTG
>JBGTBC010000280.1:0-5227 GCA_041749555.1 Pyrinomonadaceae bacterium
GTCAAAATCCCTTCCAAACTCACCTTCTCCGCTGGTCACGTATATTGTTTTTGCTAACACCCTGGCTTTCTGCCACGCCTGAATGTCTTCAAACCTCTTAAAACTCGCCATAACCTCTTCCCAGACTTCCTAGACTTTCCCGACTTCCTGGACTGTTAAAAAACTCCTGCAAAAACAAGCGAATTAAAAAACGGCCGCGAATTTGCCCTTGTCATCCCGCGGAAGAACGGGTCTTCGGCGAAGAGGACTACGTGGCCGCGGCCGAGAGATTCGTCGACCACATACGAAGTGCCTTTTAGCAAACGCTCGGTGTTGCCTTCCCAGACAAAGCCCGAGATTGTCAGCGGTTTCTTGGTGTTCGCATCGAAAATCAGGGCGTTAGTACCTTCTTTTGAATGGCGAAAGAAATAGCCGCTGGCGAGCAGAACCGGCATTTCGTTGCGGTCGACGCCGTAGGTCAGGTAAGTAGTGCGGTCGACCGTGGCACGCATTATCGCACCTGGCAGCGGCTCGGGCACATTGTTGGCGTTTGCCGACGGAGAGGCGATGGGCGGCAAGCCCGGAGCAATGCCGTCAAGGCGATCGGAACTCAAAGATGCACCCGCGGGATCCGGTGTCGAAGAAGGCGAGGGCGTTGATTCCGGTTTTTTATCATCGGCGGCCTTGCCCTTTTGTTCGTCATCGTCACTGCCGACTATCTTCACGGTGCTGAGGCCCACATCCTTCAAAGCCGCAAAGACCGAGGCCCCGCTCAGCGTAACGATCGTTCCGCCGTTCTGCGCAAATTGTTTCAATGTGGCCACGCCGCCCGCTCCGAATTGCGCCATATATTGTCCGGGCGAGCCTTCGGGCAGGATCAGGATATTGTATTCTTTCAGCCCGCCGCCCTTTATCGAGGAAAAAGCCATCGGCGTGAACTTGATGCCGTATTTGTCAAAATACCACCATATCGACCCGTAAGATTCCTGCCTGACGCCCTCGTCGGCGGCTACGGCGATCTTTGGCTCGCGGAGCGATATGACGGCTTCGCCCCCGACGCTGGTATCGCCCTCTTCGGAATAACCTGAATTCACCGCCGTTACATTAACGCCCATTTCGCGGGCAAAACGGCCGATGGCATCGTGGAGCGTATCGGGATTTCGCGATACACGCACAACAAATGTACCTGGCTTCCAATTGCGGCCTCCTGCGTTCAACTGACGGGTCGCCACCGCCACTTTATAACCATTTTGCATCAGACGCATTATGAAAGGGCCCGTCGAATCGGTCTGGTATGGCACGATGTACGATATCTGCGCACGGCCGGTGACATTGCCAAGTTTAGCGTTGGCGATGTGAGCATCGTCCACGATGGCTGCCGGCACACTTGTCGATTCTTCGGTCCACCAGGCATCGAGGCCGAAAGCCAGCGGCATCGACCATGCGGTTATGTCATAAAACCCGTAATCCTCTTTCGGCTGGCCCTTACCCCTCATCTGGTTTCGGCGAAAGCGGGCCATATTGTCCTCGACAAAGGCCTTATCCTGCGGTGTGTCCTGCTCAAGAATGGCCTTGGCAAAGATGCGCTGCGGCTGGTCGAGATCTATGATGTACGAGCCGGCGGGGAATGTGGTCCGAGCGGCGGCAGCGTCCTTTTCCATATAGGTATGGGCCGTCGGCGAGGTGAATGACGATGTAGCAACCTTGACCTCAATGTTAGAAAGCCGAAGAACCTCGATCATTTCGGCAGCCTTTACACGGTCACTTGTAGGGTCGATGACAACCCGCTTTATCCTGGAACGGGCGTGGTCGGCCATTCCCTTCGCCCGGAATTCGTAGAAATCCCTTATCCGCTCGGCCTTGTTTCGGGCCGTTGTTTCGAGCGTGGTCATCGAAGCTACATAATGCTTGGCGATCGATGAGCGGAAGGTGACGATGGTGCCGTCATCGCGGGTCCAATTCAGGCCCTTTGGCCCGCCGCCGTCGGTCTCGTAGGTCATCCCAGTCGCCCCGTTGAGCGATGGGTACATATCCCAGTAGCCCGGATAGAACGCGTCAAAAACATCGCGGACATAGTAATCCCACTTATTGCGATCAAACGCCGCCGCGTTCGCCCGCCCGTAAATATCGAGCCAGCGGTTGTACATCGGCTGCGGCAGATTAGGATTTATCGGGAGCGAAACCGGCGGAAAAAAGTATTGCGAAGGCTGTCCATGATGGTCGACCGCGAGCTGCGGGTGCCATTCCATATATGCCTTCTGCATATTGCGCGATTCTTTTTGAGTAAATGCCAGGGTATCGCGATTGAGGTTAAAGCGGTAATGGTTCACGCGGCCCCAAACAGCCCATGGCTCGCGTTTTTCGATGGCGAAACGGTCGGGCGAGCCTGTGGTAACAGAGTTATACCACGTGGCGAAACGCTCGTGGCCATCGGGGTTCTCTCCCGTGAGAACGAGCACGACCGTATTTTTCAAAATATCGAGCGTTGCAGGCTCATTCGACGCTGCGAGCTGATAGATCACCTGCATAAATGCCTCGAACGATGAGGATTCATTGCCATGTATCGTATAAGCCATCCAGGCGATCGCCGGATTATTTTGTGCGATCGTCGCGGCATCGGAGGCTGATGTTTTTCGCGGGTCAACAAGGCGGGCATTTTGCGCTTTGATCTCGTCCAGACGGGCAATATTTTCCGGCGCCGAGATCGCAACCAGATACTGCATCCGGTACTCGTTTGTGGTTCCTATCTCAAATATCTTCACGCGGTCCGGGGCGGCCTTTGCGATCGCCTGTATGACCTGTTCCATCTGGCCATATGTTGTATGGTGGTCGCCGACGTCAAACCGCAAAATGCTCTGCGGCCGCAGTACATTTTGCCGGTATTCGCCGCGGGTATAGAAATCGAATTTCTCCTCCGTCTGGGCAAAAGAAAGCTGACAGTAAGCGGTTAGCAACACACAACAGGCTGCAACGAGCAAGGTTTTGGATCTCATGGTTGGAATCAAGATATTTGCTAGAATTTAGACAGTTTATACGCGAGGATTATATCAAATGATTCAAGAGAGCGAAAAATTCTGCCCCCGCTGCGGCCTAATGAAGGTGAAAAATTGGGCCGAACTCAACGAAGAACAAAAAATGCTCATCGAACGCCTCCCCGGTTCGGCAGAATTTACGATCAAAGAACGAAAAAAGCACCGCTTCTGCACGCGGTGCTGGTTTGAGGATCATTCGGAGGGAGAGTGCACCGCTTAAACTATTCAGGGAGTGTAAGACGACTCTCGCTCCATTACGACCATGTGCTCATCTCGGCTAACCATCCCCACTACAAGATAGCCAGCTGCTTTTGCCTCGGTCACTTCTTTCTGCAGAGTTGACGTGCGATTTGTCGCTAGCAATTTGTACTCGTACCTCTTGACTGGCTTCGGTGGGCGCTCCATGATCATTACGATCTCTACTCCGCCCAGCAGCTGCTTTTTCGCGATCATTGTACTTGGAATGAGTCGAAATCCCGCATCTGCGGCCTCGCTCATTTCCTTTTGCATTGTACCTGTGCGGGTTGTGGCCAGCAGCTTGTATTGATATGGGTCTTTAACGGTGCCGTCACGCGATAGAAACAACGCCATCTCGGAACCGCTTGTCGGCGAGCCCACCAGAATCCGATATCCCTGTTCAGCTGTCTCGCTTATTTCCTTCTGCATGGTCGACGTCCTCGTGGTGGCGAGCAGCTTATACTGCAAGTCCTCCGCATCCGCTTTCGTACCTTGTCCGAAGCTCATTAAATGCGTTGCAAGTACAAAAACAACGGATGCGAGTAATCGATATTTCATTTGTATTCTCCCTTTAACTATTTCCTCGACATTTCTTTGATTTTTTGGCGAATTGACTCAGGCATTTTCCACGATATCCGCCCTTCACTGCTGTAGATTCCGACTACTAGCTGAATCTCTGCTATGTCGGCCGAAAGGAGGGGCGTTTTTTTGTCGTCTACAAGCGGAAAGACAACCCAAAAAACATCATATTCGTAGTTTCGACCATAAAGGCCCGATAGAGCCGGAGTCTTCCGAAGATGTGGGGATTTTACCCCAGCAATTGCCCCGCCCGCCCCAGAGCCTAAACCCTTTGGCTGTAGAAAAACTCGCCAATCAAGGGGAATTACGCCGGACCCTTCGTTTGGATTGATCTCAATCATAACTACCAGATCGCCCGCATTCTCGGCGTCTTCTACGATCCTCTGTGTCTGTTCGTCACTTAGTCTATCTCTCAATTGAGCAACCCTCGCAGCGGCTCGGATGACTTCCGGAGTCATCAAAGTGGCACGAAGTCCATAGTTGATAGCTTTATTAGTGCTGATAACGCGGAGATCAAAATTTCCGCCTGCTTTCCCATTCTGGCGAGTACTCTTTCCTATCTTGTCCGCCTGGGCAGCCGTCCAGTTCAGATATCCGTTGGGATCGGTGCTGCCTGTCTGGGTCCAAACGGAGACCACACCGAAAAGCGTAAGAAGCGAAACGATCAACAGCCGACCCAAGGATAGCTTCATCTTATCTCCATTCTTTGTAATTTTTGCAGGAGGCAGCACTATAAAATGGATAGTGGCCGGATCCAACTCCCCCTTGAGATAAAAACGAGAGTATCACCCTTGACCATTTCGTCAAAGCAATAAACAGAAAAGATGGCCGGTAAAGGCACAAGCCCGCTCGTGAGCAAGGAAAATTCCCTTCGCTGAGGGTTCATGTTTTGAACGTACCCGCCCTTGCTTACGCGCGGGCTTGGGTTTGGTTTTCAAATATCTACTAGCGAAAGAACCCAGTCGCTATCGTGTCGGCGAGCTCACGTCGAGTCGCTCCCGGTTCTGACAGTTCAGAACGAAAGAACCCAGTCGCTATCGCTCCCGGTTCTGACCACTGACCACTGGCCACTGGCCACTGGACTTAAAACGTCCAAAACCGTTTCCCCTTTTTCTCACCGTGCATGCGGACGGCGATGGAGACGGCGTCGCTTTGGTCGTCGTGGTGGCCGTGGGGGAATGAGCAGGCTTCCTGGATGAATTCTTCGTTCCAGGGGCCGGCGACGAGGCGGACGCGGCCTTCTTCGGCGAGGGCGATCCAGGGGAGGGCACGGGTGAGCTTGTTTGTCTCAACTTTTACACCGCGGAACTTTCGGCCGTAGAGCTGTGGCATCTGTCTCAGGTCTTGCAGGAGAGCGTGGCCGTTTGCTGAGAGTTCGATTCCGTGCTCGGTGCGTGTCT
>JBGTBC010000281.1:0-8250 GCA_041749555.1 Pyrinomonadaceae bacterium
CATAGTCGGCAAAGGGCTAAACCGCTGGGTTTGGGATATGCGTCAGCGTCCACCCGGTGCAGCTCCGGGAGCCGGTGGCCCAGGCGGCGGCCCAGGCGGCGGTGGAGGCGGCGGAGGCTTTGGCGGAGGTGGTCTAGCGAACCTCGGTTTTCGCGTCGATCCGGGAACGTACACCGTCAAAGTGAAATTTGGCGAAAAGGAATTGTCAAAGAGCTTTCAGGTCATCGATGATCCGCGGATCAGCTTCTCTGCCGAGGATCGTGCCAAGAAGAAGGCGGCCCTGACCAAACTTCTGCCGATCGTAATGCGTGGAACACAGGCACAGCAGCAGATCGTTGCTCTCAGGGCCAATGTCAACACGGCTCTTGAAGCGTGGCGGCGTCCGGGATCAGGTATTCCCCAAAACATCCGTACCGCTGGGGAAGAGCTTCTCAAGAAAATCGACGCGGCATATGTTAATTGGGGCACGCCGCCCTCGCTGGTCAGCACTATCAGCCAGGCGGGACCACCGCTGGTCGAGCTTCCTCAGCCGTTGAATCAACGTGCGGTCCAGGTACTTGGTGCGATCGAGAATACGTCAGCAGCTCCGACCGTCTGGGAACTCGCACAGATCGAAATTCTCGCGGCGAGAATACCGGCTGCGGCAGATGAGGTCCGCAAGCTCATCACCGAGGACCTCGCTGCATTGAACAACATGATCAACGAGGCGAAGATCCCCGCGATCCAACCGCCACCGGGTGCCGCAGGCTCCGGAGCGGCACGGCCGCCGGGCGAAGGTGACTACGATGATCATTAATTAAACTCGATCTTCAACCTAATGCCGGGCACGACCCCAGATCGTGTCCGGCTTTTTCGTGCCGAGCCGATCGTTGCGTTTTGGCAGCCGGGATATTGATGACACAATACCACTTGTGCTAAAGATCGACGTTCACACACACATCCTGCCGCGTGACATTCCCCGGTGGAAGGATCATTTCGGCTACGGAGGCTTCATCGCCCTCGAACATTACAAGCCGTGCTGTGCCCACATGGTCCGCGATGACGGCAAGCAGTTTCGCGATGTCGAATCGAACTGCTGGGACACGGCAACTCGTATCGAGGAAATGGATGCTACCGGCGTTCGAATGCAGGTGCTCTCGACCGTGCCGGTGATGTTCAGCTACTGGTCAAAGCCCGCCGACGGAGTCGAGGTGGCCAAGTTCCTAAACGATCATATCGCCGAGATCGTTTCCGAGTTTCCCCTGCGGTTTACGGGGCTCGCCACCATTCCGATGCAGGACGCGGGTCTCGCCGTGAGGGAACTTCACCGCTGCAAAAAGAACGGATTCGCGGGCGTCCAGATCGGCACCAACGTCAACCAGCTCAATCTCGGCGAGCGGCAATTCCTCGAGGTTTTCGAAGCCTGCGAAGAGCTCGGCATGGCCGTATTCGTTCACCCCTGGGACATGATGGGCGAGGCCGATATGCCGAAATACTGGCTGCCGTGGCTCGTCGGGATGCCGGCCGAAACGTCGAGGGCGATCTGCTCGCTGATATTTGCGGGCGTGCTCGAAAAATGTCCCGCTCTTCGGATCTGCTTTGCCCACGGCGGCGGTGCGTTCCCCGCGACCATCGGGCGGATCGAGCACGGCTACGACGTGCGGCCCGACCTCTGTGCCGTCGATAATCCACACAGCCCGCGGCGTTACCTGGGCCGGATGTATTTCGATTCGCTGGTCCACGACCCCGCCGCGCTTCGCTATCTCATCGACCTCGCCGGTGCCGACCACATAATGCTCGGCAGCGACTACCCGTTTCCATTAGGCGAAGCCGAACCCGGCAAGCTCATCGAATCAATGGATCTCACCGACCCGATCAAAGATCTCCTCCTCCACGGCTCCGCCCTGGAATGGCTCGGATTGCCCGTGGCCGGTAGCTCGTAGCCAGTGGTCGGTGGTCAGTGGTCGGTGGTCGGTGGTCAGTTATTCGTGACAGGTGATACTCTCACTCTTCCATTTTCCACTCTCCATATTCCACTTTCCATTCCCAGACCCCCTGTTTTTGTACCACGCCCGGACAAGGAAATCGCTATAAGTCATTCAGCAGCTTATATATACGGGTTTGTACCATGTACCACCTATTTTTCTGTTTTGTGTATTACAGCGATCCAGAAGTACAGGTTCCCCCCACCATCACCGAACAACGATCAACGATCAACCATCCACGAAGACCGATCAAATCTATTTATCAAAGATCGATCCGGACATAATCCGGAACGTTGCAAGGATAGCGCAGAATTGCGTGGGTGGTCAACAGATTTGTGATAATTAGGATGAGTGTTTTGTTGCTTGAATGGGCAAGTGTCGGGAGGACTTGACGCGAAGCGGAGTGCATAGGGCAACCACTTACCGTGGCAATTTTCGCGTCAGCAGCAGCGGCTGCCACCCCTCCTATTCAAGGAGGGGAGTGCTGGAGGATCTGCCAGCCGTGAGCTTCTGCCGGCTTACTACCGACCACTGACAGCTACTTCATCGTATCGAGGATGTCGGCGATGTCTTTTTCGGTGGTGTCGGGGCTGATGAAGCAGAAGCGGGTGATGGTTTCGTCGCGGCCGGCGGCGCGGGATTTGGTGGGGGCGACGAGGGCGAAGCCGGATTTGTGACTGCGGTAGGTCCATTCCCAATAATCGTCGGGGGCCCAGCCGAAGCGGCGGAAAAGGACGCATGAGAGGCTGGGAGGGCGGACCAATTCTACGTGTCCGGCGGCGGTGATGAGTCGGCCGGCGATTTGGGCGAGTTCGATGCCGCGTTCGACGGCCTGGGTGTATCGGTCGGTGCCATGGGTCGCGAGCGAAAACCAGAGCGGCAGCCCGCGGAGGCGTCGGGTAAGCTGGATCTGATAATCCGAGGGGTTAAATCCGTTGGTCTCTCCGCGAAAGATGTCGAGGTAATCTCCGCCCTGCTGGTGAGCCCGTTTGGCGAGTTCGGGTTCGCGATAGATGACGGCGCCGCAATCGTACGGCGAGAAGAGCCATTTGTGCGGATCGATCGTGACGCTGTCGGCTCGTTCGATGCCGGTGAAAAGGTGACGGACGGAAGGGGCCGTGAGAGCTCCGCCTCCGTAGGCCGCGTCCACGTGGAACCAAAATCCTGTGAGATCGCAAATATTGGCGATGCCGGCGAGATCGTCGATGATCCCGGCGTTTGTGGTGCCTGCGGTAGCGACGACGGCGAAGACGCGTTGGGAGTCTTCGGGGGAGAGATTGATCAGCGCGGCATCGAGCTGTGCAGCTTCGAATCTTTCTGTCGTTGGAACGATGAGGAGGTCTGCGTCAACGACCTTTGCCATCGCCTTTACAGATGAATGAGCGCCTTCGGAAGTGATGATAATGCCGCGGGTGCTCTCACGACCCGGCACTCTAGCCCGCCAGGCTTCGCGGGCGGTGACGATAGCGGAGAGGTTTGCGGCAGTGCCGCCGCTGGTGAAAACGCCGAATGTGCCCTCGGGCATTCCGGTCAGCGAGACGAGCCACGCCATCGCCTGATTCTCGGCGAAGATGCCGCCGGCTCCTTCCATCCAGTACGCACCATGAATGCTCGACGCCGAGGTTACTAGGTCGAACATAATCGCCGCGCGAGTCGGTGATGCCGGAACGAAGGCGAGGTGCCGCGGATGATCGATCGACACGCTCGATTTGAGCAGGACGTCGCGGAAGAGTTGAAACGCCTTTTCGCCGCCTATGCCCTCGGGCGTGATGGTTTCGCCGACCAGCTTTTGAAGTTCTTCGGCTTTCTTGGGGAAGCCAAGAGCGGGGTCGGTCTCGGTAATGCGGTTGATGGCGAATTTGATAACGTCGAGCGACATTTCGACGATATCGATGTCAACGTTGTGCATTTCAGCGGGCATAGGCGTTTTCAGATCCCGGTGTAGTAGCCGACGATCACGGCGAGTACTGTAATGGTACCGTAAATCACCTCAAAGATGCCGATCTTCATGGCCTTCATTTTACGCCGGCCGGCAGAAAGGCCTTCGACAGCGCGCGCGAGCAGTATGAACATCGCGAGGACCGCAAGTACCGTAATGAGCCCAAATGAAGCAAGCAATGCTATCGATGCGACTGCTATTACATGAACGATCAAGGGAATATTCTTCGAAAATGCTTTTCCTTTTTCGAGCAGGAGGCGTTCGCGAACGTACAGGATCGACGGTATCAGCCTCGCAACGAAGATCGCCCATAAACCAAGTGCCGCGGGTAATGTCATGCCGCCGGCTAGTGCGATCGCTGCTATGGAAGCCGAGATCGTGACCGCTCCGCCGAGCTCAGGAAAAAGGTGACGGCCTTGTCGTGAAAAGTCGAAATATAGTTGAACGGCCGCGAGGGGCAACACGAAGGCAAACGGCAAAAGCGGGGCCCACCCTACGGTCATTACTGTGCCCGCGAGTCCGAGAGCGAAGACGGCACCGTATGCGAGCACGAAATACGACGCCATCATTGCCCGCTCATTGACGCGCATTCCCGTGCGGTCGATGACCAGGACTTTAAGAGGCTGTCGGACGAGAAAAGCACCGACCATCATCACGGCGATCCACGCCCCACCGGCTGAGAACGCGATCGCGAGGCCCGCGACGAGCGGTTCAAGCAGGAAACCCCAGCCGCCGTGCTCGGTCGGCAAGGCGATCTTGCTCGTCTTTATCTTTGGGACCGCAGTCTTTTTGACGGCCGGTTTTATACTCACATAAGCAGAATATGCTCTGGCGAAACTTTCGGAAACTCCTGACTTCCGTTCGTTAGTGTGGATATTCTGCATATTCTTGCTCTTTTCGACTCCTGTTATTGTCGTCCGAGATACCCTCGATCGAATATGATTGAGATCACATTTGGGAATTTGGGCCGCTCGCCGGATGAGGCTTTGCAATTCGGCCGGATTCAATTACATTCGAGCTAGACGCTATGATCAAAGCAGAACGAATGGGTTACGAAGCGAACAGTGAATTTGCCGCGAAGATGGATGCGGCTGACCCGTTATCACGGTATCGTGAGCGGTTTATCATTCCGCGAAATGCTGACGGCACCGAGGTCATTTATTTTACCGGTAATTCGCTTGGGCTTCAGCCGCGGACGACCCGCCAATATGTCGAACAGGAACTTGAGGACTGGGCACGGCTTGGCGTCGAAGGGCACGTTCACGCTAAAAATCCATGGCTCCCGTATCACGAATTCCTGACCGAACCGATGGCCCGCGTGGTGGGAACACAACCGATCGAGACGGTGGTAATGAACTCGCTGACCGTCAATCTTCATTTATTAATGGTGTCTTTTTACCGCCCGACTGCGGATCGGTACAAAATAATTATCGAAAAAGGGGCGTTTCCGTCGGATAGGTATGCTGTGGAATCGCAAATCAAAGTTTGGAGTCCCGCCTTTAGGCGGCCTGGCTTTGGAGACATGCCGGCAAAGGGCGGGACTCAGAGCGAAGATCCGCCTGAAGGCGGGACTCAGAACGCGCTGATCGAACTTGCACCGCGTGATGGTGAATCGACATTGCGCACCGAGGATATTGTCGAGGCCATCGAGCGAGAGGGCGAGCGAACGGCACTTGTGATGCTTGGCGGGGTTAACTATTACACGGGGCAGGCGTTTGATATGGAGGCTATCACGGCCGCCGGACACAAGGCGGGGGCAATTGTCGGGTTTGACCTCGCACATGCGGCGGGCAACCTCGAACTGAAGATGCACGATTGGGATGTGGATTTTGCGGCGTGGTGCTCGTATAAGTATCTAAACGGCGGTCCGGGAGCGGTGGGTGGTGCGTTCATCCATGAACGGCACGCACGAGCCTTTGACCTGCCCCGGTTTGCCGGGTGGTGGGGGCATGATAAGGAAACGAGGTTTCAGATGGGGCCAGAATTCCGGCCGATCGCCGGGGCCGAGGGCTGGCAGATATCGAATCCGCCGATCCTTCAGATGGCTGCTCTAAAGGCGTCATTGGAGATCTTTGACGAAGTTGGAATGGCAGCTTTGTCCGAACGATCGCGACGGCTGACCGGATACCTGGAATTTCTGGTCAGGGAGAACGGCCGCGATAAGATATCGATCATTACACCGAGTGATGCGGCCCAGCGAGGCTGTCAATTGTCCATTCGTGTCAAAGGCGGCGATCGTTCATTGCATGAGCGGATCCTTGCCGCCGGTGTTTCGGCGGATTGGCGTGAGCCTGATGTTATCCGGGTCGCTCCCGTGCCGCTTTATAATTCATTCGCCGATGTGCACAGTTTCGCTGCCGCACTTCGACAATGTCTCGCGTGACCCTGATCGAGGTGTGATGAAGATCACTATTGGGAAGGGTATAATTAAAGTGGCGCTCCGTTCACAATACGACCGCTAAGGGAAAGAATCGATGGTCCGAGCAAAAATTAACGGCGTAGTAAGCGATTTTGACGAAGGTATATCAGTTTTAGCGGCTGCCGGGGAAACGGGTGCCGATATACCGACGCTTTGTGAGGACGCCCGATTGAAATCTGTTGGGGCCTGCCGAATGTGCCTCGTTGAAATAGCGGGGCGGCCGCACGAAACCGTTTCCTGCACGACACTTCTTACTGATGGAATGGAGATCGAGACTCACAGCCCGTCGATCGAAACAGCCCGCAAATGGAACTTGAGGATGCTCGCCAAGAGCTATCCTAGGGAGGCGTTTACCCAATATCCTGACAAGCCGTTTCACAAACTAGCTTTAAAATACGGACTTACTGAGGACGACTTTAACTGCGATGTGGCTGCGGGAGCGGACGAATCTCACACATACATCCGTTCTGACATGTCGAGGTGCATAAATTGTTACGCATGCGTGCGGATTTGTGCCGATGTGCAGGGGCAATTTGTCTGGCATGTTATCGGCCGGGGTGAAGAATCGCAGATCGTGCCGGATTCGTTTGGCGCTTTTGGCGACAGCACTTGCGTTTCCTGCGGGGCTTGTTCGGATGCCTGCCCGACAGGAGCACTCGAGGACAAGACCGTGATTGAGCGCGGGTATCCCACAGAATGGACCAAAACCACGTGCCCCTATTGCGGCACGGGCTGCGAGATGGATGTCGGCACTCGCGACGATCGAGTAGTCCAGGTCCGGCCGGTTATGGACGCACCGGTAAATTATGGGCATTTATGCGTGAAGGGCCGATACGCGTTCGATTTCATTGACGCTGACGACCGCGTTACCGAGCCGATGATACGCGAAAACGGCGATTGGAAGGTTGTTTCGTGGGAAGAAGCGATCCGATACACCGCCGATAAGCTGCAAGGCATCGTCAATGAGAAAGGAAAAGAAGCCGTCGCGGTGCTGGGATCCGCGCGGGCCACGAACGAAGAGAATTATCTCGCACAGAAGTTCACCCGCGTCGTACTTGGCACGAACAATGTCGATTGCTGTGCCCGTGTCTGTCACACGCCGTCAGCGGCGGCGATGAAGATGATGATCGGCACAGGTGCGATGACAAATTCCTTTGACGATATCGAAAAGGCGCGGACGATCATTCTCTGTGGTGCTAATCCGAGCGAAAACCACCCGATACCCGGAGCCAGGATCAAACAGGCGGTCATGAAACAGGGAACCCGTTTGATCGTCATCGACCCGAGGAAGACCGAGCTTGCGGCGATCGCTGATGTTCATCTACAGCTAAGGCCGGGGACGAACATTCTAATGTTCAACGCCCTTGCCCACGCTATCATTGATGAAGGGTTGGCAGATACAGAGTTTATTGCAACACGTGTTACGGAGTTTGAAGCATTTCGGGCTTTCGTCGCCGATTATTCGCCCAAGGCGGTAGCGGAAAGGTGCGGCGTTGATGCCGGGCTTATAAGACAGGCGGCGCGGATATATGCAAGTGAGAAACCGTCGATGGCGATGCACGGCCTAGGCATGACCGAACATCTGCAGGGAACAGAGGGCGTGATGTCGATCGTGAACCTGGCCTTGCTGACGGGCAATATAGGCAGGCCGGGATCAGGCGTAAATCCTCTTCGCGGACAAAATAATGTTCAGGGTTCGGCGCATATGGGCTGCGACCCGGGGATACTGACTGGCTCGATTGCGATCGAAGCGGGACGTGAGTTGTTTGAATCGGTTTGGAAGACGCCGGTTCCGACCGAGGCAGGCCTCAACCAACTGCAGATGATCGACGCAGCCCGTGATGGCAAGCTTAAGGCTTTGTGGGCGATCGGGTACGACGTTTTCCTGTCGAATGCGAATGCACACGAGATCGGAAGAGCACACGTCT
>JBGTBC010000282.1:0-1707 GCA_041749555.1 Pyrinomonadaceae bacterium
GTAAGGATAAAAACCTTTGTTTCATAGGGGTCCGAACTGATCGTTTTCCATTCGAGAAACGGAAGCGGTATTATCTGTAAGATCGCGACCAATATCACGCCGCCAAGTGGAAGAAACATCTGGGGTTCAGACAAACGAAGCGATCTCTCGGCGATGACACCCTGAATAACCCTAAAGGCACCAAAAACACAAACCGCAACTATCACCAATGATTTACTAAACGGATCTACGGTTCCGTATGGTATCCCGGAAAGAAAAATCGCAGTCAATAAACCGTAAAAAGCAATTGGTGATGAGATCTGCACAAGCGCCGACGCCCGGCTACTCTTTGGTGCCGACGATACTTTGTCGTAAATGTGATTATCGATCGTTAGCAGGATTAATTATCTGAAGATGACTCATCTCCTGAAGAGTTGGCAGGGCGGCAGTATGCGGGAGAGCTATGGCTTTTAGCGTTCTGCCAATCGTGCCTATGTCGGCTCTCAGACTTTTGTTTCGCACAAACTGAAGATAACCTTCGAGTTTGTAAGGCTGTAGAATCTCTCGATAGAATCTCTCCCTGTCCACCACGCCCGCGAGAAGGTCCTCCTCGTTTCGCAGCCGCAGTGTTACGGGATCGGTAATACCCGGACGTATTTGCAGGATCTCGCTCCATCGTGGATCGTCAAGATCGACGAACTCCGGAACCTCGGGCCGTGGACCGACAAAAGACATATCTCCCCGGAGGACGTTCCAAAGCCCTGGGAGCTCATCGATTTTAGTCTTTCGAAGAAGTCTGCCCACAGACGTCACCCTTTTGTCGTTAGCCGCGGTAAACAATGGCCCTGCCTGGCTAATCGTCATTGTCCGTAGTTTGAAAAGCGTAAATGACTCGCCACCGCGTCCAACTCGTTTTTGCCGGAAAAAGATGGGCCCTTCCGAATCGGCCTTGATCAAAGCAGCGAAAACAGCAAGAACCGGGCCAAAAAACACAAGTCCGCACGCCGCCATAACGACCTCAAAGCTTCTGGGAATTCCGGATACGGATTTGTTCCTTGTTATCACTTTACAACCGAAAGCCTACGGGTTGTGTGCTCGGCAACCAGCAGTTTGACAATATCTACAACATGAACCATTTCCTCGAAACTCATTGCGGAAAATATCGGCAGACTAATAATTCGGCCCCATAACTGCGTTGCGGCCGGGAACTGGGCCTCCTGCCATCTGAACCGCTTCATGTATAAAGGGTGCATATGCAGCGGCCGCCAGTGGACGGAACATCCGACACCGTTTCTCTTTAATTCCTCCATAAACTCGTTGCGATCAATTCTCAGAGCGTCCAACTTCAGGCGGATAGGGAAGAGATGCCACGAATGAAGGCGATCCTCGCTGGCAGGTGGCAGCTCTATCTCGGTTATGTCTCGAAGAGACGCCAAGAAGAACTCGGCGACTGCTTCACGCTGCTTCCTCATTTCTTCGGCCCGCCTGAGCTGATGCCGGCCTATCGCCGCCGCAATATCCGTCATGTTGTACTTATACCCGGGCTCAACGATCTTGTAGTCCCAGCTACCGCCCACGGCAAATCTGCTCCATGCATCGTGCGATAATCCGTGAAGCGACATCGAGCGAATGCGGTTTGCCATCGTCTCATTATTGGTAACTGCCATCCCGCCTTCGCCTGTTGTAATTGTTTTGTTCGCATAGAACGAATAACATGTAACCGATGCG
>JBGTBC010000283.1:0-6883 GCA_041749555.1 Pyrinomonadaceae bacterium
CCAATACATCCTAGTCACTCATTCAGAGTCGCTTATCAATTCGTCAACAATTGGACGGGTCAAGCGATTCGCACTGGATTCAGGTAACAACACTGTCGTAAAGATTCCAAATATTACGACCAGTGAAAAAACGCTCATTAAGATTCTCGATAATACGAGATCTACATACGCCTTCTTCGGAAAGAAGGTTCTGTTAGTTGAAGGCGAGACGGACAGATACTTCTATAAGGCTCTTATTCAGATTCTCAATCCTGAGTTAAACCAAGAGATTGCTGTGCTTGATATAAATGGCAAGTCCCACGAATCAGATTGGCGGATGTTTTTCGAATCCTTCGGATTGACAGTGTACTTCGTCGGCGATTTCGATGCTATTTCTCTGTTGTACGGTCTTAATCCTGCACCGAAGCTAGACACGACAGCAAAGGTCGCTCAGTTCAAGCTGAACCATCCCACGTGGGCGACGGACATCAAAGTTAAGTATCGGGACAAAATCTACATTCTAAGTGAGGGCGATTTAGAGCATTATCTTGGCCTGCCGAAAAAGCTGCCTAGTATGGTCAAATTCTGTAATGAAGGTGGGCTCCAAGCCTTTCTTAGCCGCAGGGGCGATAGTAAGGTACGGGAAATAAGGGACATCTATCGCAGAATTGTCAGAAATTGAGTTTGAGAGAGATCGGGAATCATACAAATTAAGCCAAACGTTACAAACTACGCCAAAACATACAAGTCACGCCAAAAGCTACATTTCACGCCAAATGATACATTTTGCGACATTTGATACATTTCACGCCAAACGATACATTTCACGCCAAATGATATTGCATCTGTGACACGTCTTTTCATAGTCTGGATATGAGGCTCACGGCCCTTGTATCTCGCAATGAAAAGATCCGCAGAATACCTACAGTCCAGACTTCAAACCTGTCAGGGTCACCCAGGGTCAGTCCTGCAAACTTGCATCTCTAAAGACGGTTCCCGTGTCAAGGCGAAGCTAACGCCTGCCGCTCTTAATGGCGGTTATAAGATAACCGAGTTCTTCGACAAAGGATCTGTTCTTCATATTCTTAATAACGTCTCCCACCGCCCCCGCGTAGGGGCCGCCGGAGGCATTTCTTCTGCTTTTGGTTCGCGTGGAATGGAACCGTCGAGTAAAGCTTGTTTTAAGTGGCTCACTCATTCATCTCTTCGGGCAACTAAGAGGATGCGTTTCTCGCTTCCCCGTGGCACCATGATGTACGGTTTCGTACATCCGCGGGCCTCGCCTTATGGTGAGGCCCGGGAAGGTTGGCTTGGCTCAATCAATTCACGGTCAGTTTCAGACCTTGCAATTTTACGAGCATTGCCAACTGTGCGTCCACGCAGGTCAAACTCATCGGCGGTGATATTGTCACGCAGCATGATCGAGAGCT
This sequence comes from Pyrinomonadaceae bacterium, assembly GCA_041749555.1. Lineage (GTDB taxonomy): Bacteria > Acidobacteriota > Blastocatellia > Pyrinomonadales > Pyrinomonadaceae > OLB17. The sequence goes on from JBGTBC010000283.1 coordinate 1,410, forward strand.
TGACCAGGAGCCGACGGGCGGTGGCTGTTTTGGCTACCGCCTTCGGTTTTTTCTTCGCCAATCGCTTGTGGAAAGCTTTCAGCTTCACATCCGATCGGATGGCGTTCTGTGCGGCCCCGCCGAGCTGGAATCGAAGCAGCGAAGAGCCGGCCTTGCTGATCGGGCCGAAGCGTTTTCGCGACCCGCTCGAATCTTCGACCGAATCGTACCCGGCGAAATGGGTGACGCCTTTTGGACCCTTCGCGAAGCGTGTGACGTCGCCTACAGTGTGGACGAAGGTGAGGGCCGTCAGATAGCCCACTCCTCGTTGTGTGAGCAGCAGTTCGACCTGGCTGTTTACTGCAACCTTCCCCTTTAACCACTTCTCGAGTTCGCCGATCCTCTCGTTCAGGTGACAGACCATCGAGAACAGCTGCTCGCGGCACAATGTACCCGATTCGCTCATCTCCACAGCCTTGAGGACTTTCTGAACTCCGATATTCCTCATGCAGCACTTCGGCATCCCGACGCTGTGAGCCAGAGCCTGCAGCCGGTTAAATACCTGCGTTCGCTGGCCCACCAACCTATGCCGCAGCCGCAGCACATCGACTATCTCGCTGCTTTCACGCGGCCGCCGCCGCCAGATTGCCGGAAACTTCTCCGACATCAGCAGGTCCAACATATGCTCCGCGTCCCGCCGATCGTTCTTGTGCCTCGACGGTGCACTTTTTCTTATCAAAACCGGATTCCCGACAACTAACTTATGACCCGTCTCCGCAATCATGTTCTCGAACCAAACAGCCCGGCTCGATGCCTCGATCCCGACCACCGCCGGTTCCGTAAGCGACGAGTAGAACTGCCTCACCTTCTCCAAATCGTGCTCCAGGTCCAATGTCTCCATCGCCCCAGTCTGCTTATCAATGTAACAAAGCGTCTGCTGATGTGGATGAAAATCCACTCCGATGTAAAATGTCATAACGGTTTCTCCTGTCAAAGAACTAGATCTTTTGTCGTCAACAAGGATTCTACTCCGCGTCAACGAGAAACCGTCTTTATAACATCAATTCCCCATTCCTTTTCTATCCGGCATCCTCCGCTTTTGATCGATACGCGTGTACGGAAGGTTTGACGAGGTCCGGATGGCTTCGTTTTCTTTAAAGCGTCGGCGGGCGATGTCATGTCGGCGGCTGATCGTTGACGGGTTCAGTCCTATCACGTCGGAGAGGGTCTTCAGCGATGCTCCCTCCTGGCGTCCGGCGAGGATCAGGATCTCTTTTGCCTGGACTATGTGCTTACTCTTAGCCGGGCCGCAAAGGTCTTCCCGTGCGACGCCGCACGTCGATTCCACAGCCCGGATCAGCTCCTCGGCGCTGAAGTTGTCGGGAGTTTAGCCCATGTCCGATAATAGCCGCGGGATCAAAACCGGTGAGCGCATCTGATAGGATCTTTCGTGCGGTTTCGAACGATAACGAACCAATGCGTGGAATAAGGCGTATGGTCTTTTTGTTACACTGGTATATGAGGAACAGAAGATGAGTTGTTCAAATTGTGGATCAGTGACACTCGCGGATCAGCAGTTTTGCCGCGATTGCGGTGCCGGTTTAATGGCGGTCGAACCGAGCAGCTTCAACCCGGTGATCGGGGGATTGGCGGTTCTGGTGTTCATGTTCGCCAGCCTAATGGTCGCGATAACCGGCAAAATGCTCGATCTGAGGTGGCTGCAATTCACAGGGGTGCTCATTATGTTCGGCGGAATGTTTCTTGTCGCAGCCTACGCTTTACTGCGGCAATTCCGGCCACGAAAGCGCAAACCCTCTCCTACGCCCCAGCCCGAATCCCTATCACCCGCGGACACGACAAATAAGCTGCCGCCCGTCAGGGCAAATGACTTTATCCCAAGTGTCACCGAGAGTACGACAAATCTGCTAAAAACGCCGACCCCAAAACGGGACGTTCCTCACGACTGAAAAAACAGTTGGGCCGGTCTCTAATGTATAAAGACGGTTTCTTGTGGTATGACGCTAGAATCTATGCTGCGAGCCCTCGATGATACCTCTCGCGACCTGACCACGCCAGAACGACGTGGCTATACAAGAAAAGCCTGGTGAATGAGGCTGCCGGCCTTATGCATTCTCCTGGAAGACTAAAACGCCGCATGATGTAATAATCGCATTATGACCAAAAATGTTGGGATCGCGTTTGTCACGGGACGAAGACATTTTCAGAATGTGCTGCGCTCGTATGTGAACAACTGGTTGGAGCACGGGTTGATCGCTGATAACGCTGTTCGGCTGCACTTGTTTGTTGTTTACGACCTGAATTACTTCAATACGCAGCCAAGTGACTATCGAAACATTCCGCCGGAACTCGCAGAGATGGTCGAATCGATCAATTTCTACGGCCGCAATGCATTAAATGAGGAACGCGCATCGCTTGTCGCAAGCGGCGTCATCAACGAAGCCGAAGGCGAACTGATATTTGGCGATGGCTATGCGAAAAAAAGGAATGCCGCGTTGTATTTTGCCGCCAGGAAAAAGATGGATCGTCTGCTCTTTATCGATGACGACGAATATCCTTTGGCGGTTGCCAGGAGCAAGCGAAACAACCTGATCTGGATGGGACAGAGTGTCCTGGGCACGCATCTCAAACACGGCGGCGACGCAGACATAACCCACGGATATCACTGCGGTTACATTTCTCCGATTCCCAAGATCCGGTTTAACGACGTCCTCACCGAGAGTGATTTTCAGGAGTTCATAGAAGCGACAAGCAACGATATCATCACCTGGAAATCCGTAAAGAAGACAGTTATTGAAGACAATGGCGTGACATATGCTGATGCGGACGTGATAGAGAGCGGCGAGATCTCAGAGGTAGAAGAAGTATCGGGGATGAAATTTATCTCCGGCGCAAATCTTTGTTTTAACCTGGAGCGGTTAAAGAGTCTGCCGGCATTTTACAATCCGCCGGACGCACGAGGCGAAGATGCATTTATGAGTACAAGTCTTACGGATTGTAAGGTCGTAAGGGTTCCGTGCTACACATTTCACGACGCCTTTCTCGAATACAAACACCTACTCAATGGCGTTCTGCCGACTGAGTTGGTCGGGGTCGACGCTCATGACAGTTTCGTGCGGCAGCGTTTTATAAAAGCGTCGATCGGCTGGATCAGATACAAGCCATTGCTTACCTATATAACTCAGCCTGATAGATACGAATCGATAATCGAGGAGATGGCACGCAAACTTGGTTCGGTCGTCCCCAAGCTATGTGAATATTTCGGAACGCAGCAATTCGAACAGATCCAAACGGATCTCGCAAAGTATCATCGCAATGTGCGGCGTCATTTTCGTGCTTTTGAAGCCACCAGAAATGCCTGGATGAAGGTCACACAGGCCATTTTACCGATCGCATTTTCGGTCTTACCGGAGATTGCCGGTATGCTCTAGGCTCGGATCTTCTTTTCCAGCCCGCAGTTCTTTTGGCAAACCCTTTCGCACCATATTCTCGATCACCTCGCAAAAACGGTCGAGATCGCTCAGGGCCGTGAAGATATTAGGCGTAATGCGGATGCCGGTAAATTCATCGTGGACGATCGGGGTCGCTATGATCTTGTGCCTCGACATCAAATACTGGGTGATCTTTGTAACATCACCGCCCTCGATCGAAAAATTACCAATAGCACAAAACTGTTTGGGATCGGATGACGTGTTTAACGTTATGCCGGGCGAGTTATTTAATCGGGTCATCCAATGAGATGTCAGGTATCTGAGGCGTTCTTCTTTGCGTTTCGGTCCGACCGCTTCGTGAAATAGCAGGGCCTCGCCGATCGCAAGTCTGGTTGCCGAGGAATGTGTTCCGATCTCTTCGAATTTACGGATATCGGATTTTAAACGATCCTCCGAGGCCATTAGCGGCCAGACATGTTTGATCCTTTCTTTTTTTACGTAAAGTAATCCGGCACCTTTTGGTGTGTAGAGCCACTTGTGCAGCGAACTTCCAAAATAATCACACTGTATATCGTCACGTTTAAAATCGAGCTGAGCGAAAGAATGTGCCCCATCGACGACCGCTTCGATCCCTCGCGACCGTGCCAGGTCGCATATTTTCCGGACCGGCATTATCTGACCGGTAATATTGATCATGTGCGAGATAAGTATGAGCCGTGTCTGCGGCGTTATTGCTGATTCGATCGCACCCACGATCTCATCGGTAGAAACCGGAGCGAGCGGTATCTTTACAAGCTTTAGCCGCGGTCCCTCGCGCATCTCCCGCTGGCGAAGCGCGGTCAACATTCGCGGGTAATCCTGCGTTGTCGAAATTACCTCGTCCCTTAGTCGAATGTCGAGGCCGAAGAGCAGGATCTGAAGAGACTCGGATGCATTTCGCGTAACGGCTATTTCGTCCGTGTCGCCGCCGAATAATCCGGCGAGCCCCGAACGTATTGTCTCTGCCTGTGGCGCAAGCATTTGCCACATTGTCGATGAGGTCGCGGCTTCCTGGTGTTTGTAGCGAACGTAGGCCTCAGAAACCATTTTTGGACTCGGGCTGGTCCAGCCGCTGTTAAGATTTAGACTGCTGCGTGAGATGCCAAAAGCACCGGATATCTCGGCCCAGTATTCCTCGTTCGTCGCCGCCTCGATTGGCGAGAGATCATCTACGATGCTTCCCGCTGCCTTAACATTCTCATAAAGTGAGCTTACCGACGGCGACAATATCGCCATCAAACCGAGTCCCTTACCCGCCGATGCCAGCAGCCTGCCTCGACTTAATTTGATCGGTTTATCCATTTAATTGAGGCTATCACCATTGTCTTAAGAGTAACATCGCTGGCAAAACGTTTCTGGGCGGCGGTGGGCTTGCGGCCGGCGTTGGAGGTGTTGAGCCCTGTCAGAGTTCCGCCCTCGATCTCGATACTTGTTCGGTGATCTGTGTCGCGCAGCGACAGGTTGAATTTAGCCGTGGTTTTCAAACCGCGGTGAGTTGGCAATATTTATCTCCCGGCGCGTCACGACGGATGAACAACCGCCGCACATTTTGCAAATGTCGCTGACGCGACAACGATCATTTTCGCCGACATTCCGGGGGTTCAAATCCATGGCTAAAATCATTCTGCCGCTACGCGGCCAATAGGCATCGCTACAATCTCAGGGCCGAGAAACGCCTGGCGCGAAACTCCCGAGATCCACCCGACCGCGGCCAATCGGCTAATGAAAAATGTAGCGGCGGTCATTGACTCGTGTGATAATTTTTAGTAACGACCGCCTTCGATCTCAAGTCGGGGCTGGAGCGAATGATACATACTTAAGCTCCTTTTAGATTCAAGTTTTACCCACGGTTTGGTCACCTCTTTTTCGCAAAGAGTAACCAACCGAGAAATAAACCGATGCCCAATGTGATCAACGTCGGTATCCACATCCAACCAAATGCGCCAATGCGTCCCTGGCCCATTGTCCCATCTCCCATCGTTCTACCGTCCATCATGCCTCCGCCGC
>JBGTBC010000284.1:0-11425 GCA_041749555.1 Pyrinomonadaceae bacterium
ACCGGAACCGTGACCGACGCCAACGGAGCACTGATTCCAAACGCGACGATAACCGTCACAAATCTCGGAACCAATGCCAAACGAACCGCCATATCAAACGCTGAAGGCCGTTGGACGTTTGCCGTGCTCCCGCTCGGAAACTATGAAGTTTCGGCAATTGCCGAGGGCTTCCAGCTTGTGAAGCAGAACACGACGGTTGTAACCAGCCAGACGACGTCGGTCGATATCGTTCTTGGCGTCGCTGGAACGGACGTTTCGGTTGACGTTGTTGCCGATCAAGCGGGTATAGATTCGATCGGGAACAATTCCCCGGTTACGGGCGTCAGCATGACAGGCCGCAGCATGGAAGATGCACCGGTCGCAAACCGCAGCTCATTCGGAAGGCTCAATCTTGACACTGCGGCCAGCGGCGACATTGCGGATCCGCTCACCAATGGCAACGGAAACCCCGAAGTTTCCGTCAATGGCTCTCGAACGACCAGCCAGGGCGTCCAGTTCAATGGCATCGACGCAACAAATTTTAGCGGTACGGGCAGTTTAACTGAAAGCATCTCCCCTGCAGTTGAGACTGTTCAAGAGGTCAAACTGCTCTCTAGTCTCTACGACGCATCGTTGGGTAGAAATGGAGGCGGCAGTGTTCAACTCGTGACGCGAAGCGGCAATAATCTCTTTAGCGGCACAGCTTATATTTTTGCCCAGAACGAAAAGTTTAACTCAAATGATTTCTTCTTTAACCGTGATGGTATAGACCGGCAGCGGGCGCGACGTCTGGAAGGCGGATTCACGGTAGGCGGGCCGATCATCAAGGATAGCCTGTGGTTTTTTGGCGGGTATCAGAAGACCGACGTGGAAACGGCCTATGTTCCTACGGCTCAAAGCTTTGTCACGCTGCCCGAAGCTATCGCGTTTATCACAGACCGAACTGATCCTGAGAACGTTCGCCAGGCGTTCCTGCGGAGCACGATAAATGGCGGTGCTGTCAGTTCGTTTGGCAATGCATTCACGCTTAGCCCGCTTCCGGGAGCAGCGGGTTACTGCGTTCGGGGCTTGACGCCGACGACGTTCGCGGGCGTCGTTGTGGGCACATGTATCGATCCCGCAAGCCCGGGTTTCAGATTACTGAGCATGCGTAATCCGGCGTCCGGTGATTTTTTTATTCCGACACTCATCCCGGGAAGATACGAGCGATTGTTTTACGATCCGCTAAACGTACGGGTGCTGGAGAACGGGGTGACCCGCATTACCGATTTCACCCGCTTTGGCTTGCCAGATGGCCTTCCAATAATTGACAGCGCGTCTCAGGGGACGGTACGCGGCGGATTTCCACTGGTGAGGTTTCGAAACGTGCTTCCGGCAGAATTCAGGCAAGACCAGTTTACGACCAGACTGGATTACAACCTGCTGAAAGGAGATGCTCAGGGGAACAATATAAATACGCTGTCCGGAACCTTCTTCTTTGCAAATTTTCCGGCGGTGGACCCGTTTTCCGATGACACACTTATCTCGCCGACACCGCTTGTCCGTGATGACCGCAATCGAACGCTTGCGATCACCGACACTCACTATTTCAACGGCAGCCTCACAAACGAAGCCCGATTTGGCTATTTTTCGCTGGATAACTCACGCCGTCTCGACGAGCGTTTTCTGGTTCCTGAATTGACGAATGCTGGGCTGGGCATAAACAATCCTGCCACGGTGTTCGCCCCCGGAGCACCGTCCATGCGAGCGGCAAGGTTTGGCGGGACAGGCAATATGAGCGACTTCTCGCTTAATGCACCAAATGACATTTTCAATCGTCGGAATCAGGTAACTCTGACATTCGCGGACAATATGACCTACATCCGCGGTGTCCACACGTTTCGCTTCGGCGTCGAGCACAAGCGTAATTCCTACGATACGAATTTACCCGAAGAACAGGGAGTCGAATTCGAAGGGCTAACGAATTTCACTGAGCTCTTGACGGGCTTTATTCCCGAGGCAGATGTCTCGTTCGGCATCACCGACAAACAGTTTCGATTTAATGACCTCAGCTTTTATTTATCGGACGACTGGCGCTTCAGCGAAAAGCTTACGTTAAATCTCGGCGTTCGGTGGGATTGGTTTGGGCTGCCGATCGAAAAGAACGGCCGCTTTACAAATTTCGATTTTTCACGCGTGACTGATCCGAATGATATTCGCCCGGGATTCATCCTTCCGAGCAATACAACTGCGACCGGCGTCAATGCAATTGACGCAAGCCTTCCGACCATAGCTACAGTCGATACGAAGCACACTCTGAACGGGCAGGACCTGGACAATTTCGCTCCCCGGGTGGGATTTGCATTCAAGCCTTTTAAGGATGGCTCGACCGTGATTCGCGGCGGATACGGCATTTTTTTTGACCGTCCATCGGGTGCGTTTATCAACACTGTTTACTCAAATTATCCGTTCTTTAGAGAGATAGAGATCAAGCGGGAAAACTCGCCGGGGACCGTTCAGGGTACAACTGCCTTTAACGCCCAGCAACCGACGCTGCCATTTAGCAGCTATTTTCCGTTTCGGATCGCTTCCAGGGATATCGACCGGTTCACACCGTTTGTACTGGTCGACAATTCGCCCGGAGCCGACGCGGTTGCCGGCGTCGAACCGCTTGAATTTAGAGCGATCGACCGCGACTTGAAAACGCCGCTTATCCAGCAATGGAACGTGGGCATTCAGCACGATTTCTTCAAAGACTGGGTTGCAGAAGCGAGATATGTCGGAACGCGTGGAACACAGCTCCTTTTAGCAGTTGGATTCAATCAGCCCTACGATCTAAACGACCCGACCACACCCGAATATATCTACGCCAGGCTGAACCGGGCGAGAGGCCTGATGCCGGTTTCAGGTGTTAGTGAACGCGATCTGGGTACGACCACAACGGCGGATGACCCGAGAGCCTTCGGAGCCTGCAGTGTCGCTTTTGCCGGCGTAGCTGGATACACACCGTGTGCCGGCGGTAACGGAGCGGTCGACCGGAACATTTCAAGTTCAAATTTCGAGCTGCCTAACGCATTGATCGCAGGCGACGTCCGGGTTCCTTACTTAGGATTCGATCCCACGGACGCCGTCATACTGAAGTCGATCGGCTACTCGATCTATCATTCTGGTCAATTTAGCCTTACCAAACGCTTTACGAAAGGGGTCGGGTTCAACGCATCCTACACGTTTTCCAAATCGATCGATATCGGCTCTACCGATCCGGGGAGCACAGCGGCGTCAGGTCGACCGGATACCGCTAATTTGGGTCTGGTAGTTCAGGGAGACCAGCGGAACATAAATAGTAATCGGGCACTCTCTGACTTTGACCGCCCGCACCGTTTCGTTTCGAGCATCGTGTGGGCTCTGCCTGATTTTGGCTCCAAATCAAAATTTCTGACAGGCTGGCAGTTATCCGGGTTCGGCCAATGGCAGTCGGGAACCCCGTTCTCGATATATGCATCGAATGCAGACTTCTCCGCCTTCGGTACGAGCGGCCTCATCGAGCAGCAGTACCTCGGAATTTTTACGACTAGCTCTGAGAGGATCGGGCCCACCGCTCCCATCAATACCCGCATCGACGTCTTTAATGTTGGAGGGGCAAGTGGAACGACCTTTAACGCCGCATTTGGCAGGCCAAATGTTCGAAACCTCGATCTCCTGAGACGGCAAGGCAGCGATCCGACTCGACAGTATTTTAATACTTGCCAGGATCCTGAAAATCAAGATTGCGCTCTTCTTTCCCCGCGCGGCGGCTTTGGCAACCTGGGCAGAAATGTCCTTCGGGGGCCATCGTCAAAACGGATCGACATAAGCCTCTCAAAGAACACGAGTCTCACGGAACGGGTTTCGCTCGAGCTAAAGTGGGATGTTTTTAATCTGTTCAACTTTGTAAATTTCGCGAATCCCAATGCGGATCTGAGTGACGAAACCGATTTTGGTCAGATCACTCGGACGGTAGGCTCACCTCGGGTGATGCAGTTCGGCGCGAAAGTTCGTTTTTAAGATCATGAATAAGAATACTTTCATTATTCTCTTGATAGTCGTCACGGTCATTGGTGCTAGTGCGTTTATATGGCGCGTCCAGGATATCCGGGCGACGGAAGCGATCCTAGAATCTGAGATCCTTCGAGAACTCACGACGGAAGAGATCGATCTGATCCTGAAAAGCCAGTCCGATACGGGGGTCGACGAATTGGCCAACACTCCGGAAGCCCGCACAGCATTTCTCAAAGGGATCAGGGAGTATTTGGCGCTGGCGGCCGAAGCCCGGCGAGAAGGCCTAACTGATGATCCAAAGTTCAAGATCAATTTTGAATATAAGAAAGATCTGCTTCTTGCGGGTCTGTATAGGGCGAAACTTACGCAGGACCAAAGCTCACCATATACCGTGCCCGCGGCGGAACTGGACGCGGTTTGGACCAGCCCGGCAAACGAAAAGCAGTTCGATACGGACATGAAGACGATGCGGGAGATACAGGCGGCTGTAGCTCACGCTCGCGGCGACGGATATAGTCCGTCAAAACTGCAAGGGGAAAGCTTGGCTCAGGCGCGGGCAAAGTGGGCTCAAACGAAAATTCTTTCTGCGAAAGCTAAGGGTGATTCCGCCTTTATGGCTCAGCCTGTTATCGAATTGCGAATAAGATTGCTCGAAGCCGGGATCTTATCGGCTGACTATCTGCGCCGTCATTGGGCCGACAAAGTCACAGCAACTCCAACGGAGATCGCGGCTTACCTAAAAGAACATCCCGAATATGACGTAAGCCGAAAGCAGGAAAAGGCCGAAACCGCATTACGCAGGGCTCTCTCCGGCGAGGATTTTGGCGCATTAGCGGGAGAGTTCAGCGAAGACCGGTCAACGAAAAGTAATGGAGGGCTCTATGAAAACGTCGAAAAAGGCATGCTATGGACTGAAGTTGAAACGGCTGCCCTAGGTCTCCAAAACGGACAGGTCGCGCCTCGACTCATCGAGACCGACACCGGTTTTCACATAGTGAAACTCGAAAATAAGACCATAGCAAAGGCTAAAGACGGGAGCCCAGTGACCAAATACAGCTTGCGTCATATTTTACTTCAGAAGAATTTTGAAGAGCCAACCAGCAATCCGGATGTACCGCCGCCCTTCATGACCGCTACCGAGATCGCTAAGAGCCAGGTAGAACAATTGAAACGCAATAGATTGGTCGATGAGATCGTCCAGCGGAATGATATCAGTTTGCCTGCGGAATAAACGAGCACGCTTGTATGGAGCCGCCGGCCAGAATTTAACCAGATAGAGCCGCTGCAGAGCGGAGCAAAAGGAAAACAATGAAAATCGGAATGATCATGTCCAGAAGAACTCATATAACAGCTCTAATTGTCGCGGCGTCAATACTCGTTGCCTACCAATCAATTGTCGGCTGGCAATCGATACTGGCCTTTGACACAAGTTCGTCGGTCCCCTTACTGAGTGAGATCGTGATCGATCCGCCCTCAGAGACGAGCGAAGCGTGTCAATACACTGAGTTACGAGGGACGCCTGGAGATACGGTCACTGCCAACACGTATTTTCTTTCGGTAAACAGCGATCTGGGAAACTTCGGATTTGCCAACCAGGCGGTGAACGTCAGTGGTTTGACGTATGGTTCGAACGGGACCATTGTTCTGTTCAACACTTCATTTGGAGATTGTCCGAACCGTGTATACGGTCCGGGCACGACGAAGTTCGATTACTACAGTGCGTTGCGGGTTGGCACGGGTTCCGAGGCCTATCTGATCGTTCAGAGCACCACACCTCTTGCTCACGGACAGGATCTCGACACGAATGACGACGGGCAATTTGATGCCGGCTTGGGTATTACGGTATTGGACGGATTTGCACTGCTTGTGAACCCGTTAGAGGAATATGTTTACGGGGCATCTGCAGGTGTTGTGAACATCAGCAATCCGGGGCTTAACCAGCCGGATGCGGTCACACGTTTTCCGGGCAACAATACTCCGTTCACAAGTGCTGCATTTTACTACGGTGAGTTAGCAGCGTCGCCCGACGAAACCACAATTTACGTCGGACCATTCAGTGCAAATTTTCCAGTCGGTGGTTCATTGACTCCCGGCAACCCGAATGGCCCGTCGGTCCCTTTATTGAATGAGATCGTGATCGACCCGCCTTCAGAGACGAGTGAAGCGTGTCAATACACTGAGTTAAGAGGAACGCCGGGAGATACGGTCGCTGCGAACACGTATTTTCTTTCGGTTAACAGCGATCTGGGGAATTTTGGTTTTGCTAACCAGGCGGTGAACGTCAGTGGTTTGACGTATGGTTCGAACGGGACCATTGTTCTGTTCAACACTTCATTTGGAGATTGTCCGAACCGCGTATACGGTCCGGGGACGACGAAGTTTGATTACTACAGTGCGTTGCGCGTTGGCACGGGTTCCGAGGCCTATCTGATCGTTCAGAGCACTGCTGCTCTTGCCCACGGACAGGATCTCGATACGAACGATGACGGGCAGTTTGATGCCGGCCTGGGCATAACGGTATTTGACGGATTCGCGCTGCTTGTGAACCCGTTAGAGGAATATGTCTACGGGGCATCTGCAGGTGTTGTGAACATCAGCAATCCGGGGCTTAACCAACCGGATGCGGTCACACGGTTTCCGGGCAACACAACGCCATTCTCGAGCGCGGCTTTTTACTACGGTGAACTTGCAGCGTCGCCAGACGAAACAACAGTATACGCCGCACCATTCAGTTCAAATTTCCCAAGTGGTGGTACTTTGACTCCCGGCAACCAGAATGAGCCTGGAGGTGCGACGCCGACGCCGACGCCGACGCCGACGCCGACACCAACGCCGACGCCGACACCGACACCGACGCCGACTCCCGGCCCGTCGTTCCCCATAATTAACGAGATAGTGATCGATCCGCCGTCAGAGATAAGCGATGCGTGCCAGTACACGGAGTTAAGGGGTGCTCCGGGAGGTACGGTTACCGAAAACACTTATTTTCTGTCGGTGAATAGTGATCTAGGAAATTTTGGCTTTGCTAACCAGGCGGTGGACATCAGTGGATTGACCTATGGTTCGAACGGGACGATCGTTCTGTTCAATACTTCCTTTGGAGATTGTCCGAACCGCGTATACGATCCGGGTACGACAAAATTTGATTACTTCAGTCCGTTGCGGGTTGGGAAGGGTTCCGAGGCGTATCTGATCGTTCAGAGTACAACTCCTCTTGCCCACGGGCAGGATCTCGATACCAACGATGACGGGGAATTTGATGCAGGCTTCGGCATAACAGTATTGGACGGATTTGCTTTGCTTGTGAACCCTGAAGAGGAATATGTCTACGGGGCATCCGCAGGCGTTTTGAACATTAGCAATCCGGGGCTTGACCAACCTGATGCAGTGACACGGTTTATATTGCATACGATGCCGTTCACGAATGGGGTCTTTTACTGGGGTGAACTTGCAGCGTCGCCTGACGAGACCACGGCGTACGTCGGACCATTCAGCATAAATTTCCCGATTGCAAGTGGTGGTTCATTAACTCCTGGCAGCCCAAATGAGCCTGGCGTTACAACCTCCACCCATGTTGAGGTCTCGGGCCGGGTAACCACGCCGGATGGTCGCGGGTTAAGAAATGCGTCGGTATGGATAGTCGATTCACAGGGCATTAGAAGAACCGTTCTGAGCAGCTCGTTCGGATATTTCCGATTCGACGCTGTACCCTCGGGCGAGACCTATATCGTGGGCGTTGTGTCGAAACGTTATCGTTTTGAATCGCGTGTAATACAACTAACTGATTCTGCCGCTAATGTAGACTTCATTGGTTTCGTTGGGTTGGAATGATAAATCCGATGTTTCCTGAACATCGATGACCCAACTTTGGAGCAGGCCTCACGGCTTGCTCCTTTTTTTAGGCGTCAGGGGTAGCCCTAGGACATTTAGCTGGTAACTTGGGAAAGGAAGGAGGCAAGGTACCATTTTTTCTCTGGAAAAAATGGTAGGCACTAGCAGAGTTGAACTGCTGACCCCTACCGTGTCAAGGTAGTGCTCTACCACTGAGCTAAGTGCCTGAATCTTACTTTCGCCAGCTAAAAAGCGAAGCTAAAGAATGCCAAACACCCGTATACCTGTCAAGTGAGACTTTGGTGCACACCGCTTTGCACGTGCATATTTAACCTGCAAAGAGTAAACTACGTGCAAGCGACTCAATTACTATTTCGACACATCCCGCTTCTTTGATTTGCGTCAAGTCGCCAACGCGGAGATCCCGCGGGTGTATCGGAATGCAACCAACAGGAGGACAATATGGTTTCACTAATTATCTGGTTGATACTTGGATTTCTCGCAGGTTATCTAGCAAAGCTTATTATGCCCGGCGCCCAAGGCGGCGGAGTTATATTGACCACGATCCTCGGGATCATCGGAGCGGTAGTGGGCGGATTTATCGGCACTTACGTGGGTTATCCAATGGTGAGCAGTTTTGACAATATTGGCAGTTCGTTACCAAGCTTCATCTCTTCCATAATCGGCGCCATAGTAGTTCTGGCGATCTATAGTCTGGCAACGGGCAGGAGGTAGCCAGCCAGTGGCTGCGGATCAAATAGAGAAGGCCGGACCGTCCACAAGGTTCCGGCTTTTTGTATCCTGACGGGTTTCACTCATCCACTTTTTCGGGAAACACCAAGGTGGCCGGATCATTGACAAAATATCCCAACGCAGTTCCGTCATCGAGACAAAAGACCATCTCATCTTCAGCGTAGCGGCGTCCGCACGCCGGGCAAAACTTGAATTTCAACGGCTGGGAGGCTTGCTCGTCGAAGGGACGGCCGATAAAATCGCGAACCTCGCTCACAAATCGCTTCCAGGCAGGTTCGTGGGACATCAGGAGATGATTGCGGCTTTCAAGCGACAGAAATTTCGCACCTGGTATTTTGGTCGCAAGACTACGACCCTCGTCGAACGGAACGACAGCGTCGCCTACCGAATGAGCAACCAGTACCGGGACCCGAAGTCCCTCAAGTAGATGCCGAACATCAAATTCGCCAATTGCCTCAAAAATGCGAGCGGCTCTATCCGGAGTCGCTGATACACGCTGTAGTTCATTGAATGACTCCGCGGCGTTTGGGTCTGAGTCTGGGATACACATGGATGACCACATTTGTCTTATCGCTGGATTTTGGCTGCTCCAGCCCTGTCGAATGAGAGTTAGTTGGGCCATTCTTTTTTCGTACGCTTTATCCTCCAGTTTCGCCCGTTTCCAGCCTGTGGCGAACGATCCAAGTAATATGATGTGCGAGACCATTTCCGGATGCCTGGAAGCGAAAGCGATAGCAACGGGACCGCCCTGGGAAACGGCAAGAAGAGGAAACCGTGTTAGTCCTAATGTGCTAGCAATAGTTTCGAGGTCACTCACAAAAGCGTCGAGCGAAAGGTCATCGACATCCCTGTCAGATAGTCCCGTGCCACGCTGATCGTACCGGACCATATGGTGGTCACGCGAAAATTCATCGATAAAAGGCCTCCAGACCGGGCTCTTCCAGTCATATTCCAGATGGCTCATCCAATTTGCCGCCTTTAGAAAAGGCGGTCCGGTCCCTGAAGATGCATAAGCTATGCTCACATTATCAGGCGCCGTGCAAAATTTGATCTCCTGCTCCATTTTCTTAAGACACGCCGGTACAAAATCGGTGCATGCCGATCGCAACGAGTTTTGTAGTGCGGTCGTCAATATCGTACTCGGGATTGACCTCGGTAAACTCTATGACCTTTGTATTGGCGAGCGAGGCGGCGTATTTAACAAGCTGGATAAACTCACTTGCCTTTAAGCCAAGCGGCGACGGCGCAGAAGTTCCCGGAGCGTCCGCCATTCGCACCGCATCCATATCAAAACCGAAAAATGTATTTAAGCTTGAACTGTGTCCAATGAACTTCTCCCTGATCTGCTCTTTAAGTTCGATGTCCGGTTCCGTTCGCGATCGCAGCAGTTCGAGACTGATACGGTGAACCCCAAGCTCCCGAATGTACTCGTAATAGACCGGTGAGCAGAAATGCGACTGGAAGCTAACCTCATAAAAGTAAGTCGGCAGCAAATGTCCGCCTTCCAGAAGTTGACGATATGGAGTTCCGCTATTTCGCTGCTCGGCCAACCGGACATCGAGGTGAGAATCTATATTTACGCCGATCCACCACTCGGGTCCATAAACGTCCGCCATTGCGCAGCCTGTGGGATATGAAATATCGTTGCCGCCGCCAAGAACTATCAGCCGTTTATTATCTTTAAGGATCTCAGTAACGATCGCTTGGTGGTTGTCATGGGTCTCTTCGAGCGACGATCCGATCCGCACATCGCCGATATCGAAGATCCTTTTCTTGACGTTAAAAGTCGTCAGCCGGTAAAACTGTTCTCGGATCGCGTTTGGGGCCGCGGCCGCTCCGGGCCGGCCATTGTTTCGGCGTATACCTTCGTCTTGAGGATTGCCCAGGATCACAACATCAGCATTCTCATAATCCTTCTCATCGCGGCTGACGATCTGGCCCATCCGCACATCATTTACGTCATTTTTGGAGTAAAACAACGAAGCATCCGGTCGCGTGGTCCTGTCAAAAAGATCGCTCATAGTGAATAAAGTATTTTCCTAAATAGGATCGAAGTCAATTTGTGCTTTTGCCGATCATATTTTCACCCATAGTATTGCGCCTACGAGAAAAATGGAATACCTTACCATAAAATCATCTTAACGGAGGCAATTATGACCCAGGCTGGAAATTCGCCGACACCTGAACGGATCTGGCAGGTAATTACAGGTTATCAAATGACGGCGGCTATCAGGGCCGCGATCGAAATTGGCATCTTCACAAAAATAGCCGACGGAAATACTACCTCATTGGCAATTGCGCAGTCAGTTGGGGCGTCTGAGCGAGGCGTACGGATCATCTGCGACACCATGGCAGTACTAGGGTTCCTGGTCAAGAATGGAGACGATTACTCGCTTGCCGATGACGCGGCGGTATTTCTGAACGAACATTCGCCTGCATATTTGGGTAATATGATCGATTTCATCCTCGGCCCGACGATCAATCGCGGATTCGCAGATCTCACGGCGGCGGCTCGCCAGGGCGGCACCACCGTCAAGGACGACGGGTCGGTCGATCCGGAGAGCCCGATGTGGGCGACATTTGCCCGAAGCATGATGGGAATGATGATCCCTTCAGCGCACAGAATGGCATCGGAACTAGGATACGAAAAGGATGCGCCGATCAAGGTTCTGGATATCGCCGCCGGTCACGGCATATTCGGCATCTCTGTCGCCCAGCAATACCCTAATGCCCAGATCTACGCGGTTGACTGGAAGAATGTTTTGCCCGTAGCGCGGGAAAACGCAGAAAGGTTTGGCGTAAGCGATAGGCTGCATACGATCGAGGGAAATGCCTTCGACGTCGA
>JBGTBC010000285.1:0-9961 GCA_041749555.1 Pyrinomonadaceae bacterium
CTCGGGATCAGAATCGATCCAAACGTAATCGCCATCGTTTATGCCGAGCTCCTGCGCGTCCGTGGGATTGATGTCAACATAACCCTCCGTCACGAATGGCGATCTCTTATCGCGGCGGTAAATATCGCCGAAAGGTCCAAACAAAATTGCTATCATATCTGTATCGATAGGCGTGGTGTGCGAGCCGTGGCGGTATTTTGGAGTGTGGAAAACGAATTTATAGCCGTCCTTCATTAACGGATGTACGGTCTTCTTTGCATCCGCCCAACTATAAACCACGTTGCGCCCGCACCGGGTTTCGCAGGTCAGATCGTCGAGTTTGGCTCCGTAAGCCTCAGGGCCCTTCGGACGCATGGCTTCATGGGGCGGAGCGATGATGATGTTCGGCTCGAGGAATGTTGAATCCACCGGCTCACGGTGAACAGGAAGATTCTCACCCGCGTCTATAAATTCATCTTCTTCGCGGTAGAACTCGAGTCTTCCGCTTTTCGTGTACCAGGGCGAAGAATCGGTTATTTGGTCATACCCGACCGATTTTGGCGTTGTGCGGCTGTTCATCAAAACAGGGATACCTTTAAGAGCCTTCTCGTGAAGATCTTCGAACTGATAGCCTTTGGTGTTGGTCGAATTATCCAAGATCCGCTGTAAATAAACATCGGTCTGGTTCTCGCGTACAAATTTCCAGTAGTCATTGAACCTCTGATCGCCGGTGAGTTCAGCGAGTTTAGAGGAAACAAGGGCATAGACTTCTATATCGCCCATCGTGTTGAAGATGCGGTCGATCGGGGTGCGGGGAAACACGACTAAGAACGGATTAGTTACCGAAGCCGTCATGTCGGGATGCTTTAGTTCCGCCCACGAATCGACGCCGAAGACGACGTCAGCCCATTCGCACGATGTCGACCACCACCATTCATTGACGGCGATCATCTCGATCTTCGGCAGGGCGTTGACGACCATGTTGTAATGCCATTTAACATTGCCGAGTATCGAATTCGCATTGGCGAACCAGAGGGACTTTGTCGGGCAAGGCATATGGGTTTTCCCGGTCAAGACCGTATTGCCTATTTTGTATGGATGATCTTCGTGATTGTAATAGTGGGCCGATTCCGCTTTCCAGTATTGCTTTGGACGGGCCGATTTTGACGGGTCGAGCTCGATGTCAAACGGGTCTTCATTAATATACTGCGCAGAGCCGTTAAAAAGCGCTGTGCGATGATTTCCCGAGAATGAACCGACATTTCCCGTGATCTTTCCGATGTTGCCGGTCAAGGCGGCGAGCAGCATGACATCGCGGTCTTTACATACATTGTTGAAAAACTGATTGGGACCCATGCCAATAGCAAACAGTGTCGTGCCCGGTTCTTTGGCGAAGTGGCGAGCGAGTTTCTCCACCGCAGTAGCTGGAGCCCAGGTCAATTCTTCGACGGATTTTGGGTCAAAGTGCGCCGCATATTCTTTTATAAGATCAAATACCGGACGGCATTTAACCGTAGTTCCATCTGCTAGGGTCACGTCAACTGCGCCTTGAAGCAGGACCTCGCTTATCTTGGAGTTTTTCCCAACATCATCTCGGGTGAGGGGTTTTGGTTTGTTTTCCTTCGAGTCCCACCAGACATAATCCCCCCATTCCAGACGCATCTTTTCCGGAATGATGTTGAGACTACTCTGGTTTAGCGGAGCCAATTCTTTCTCGCCTTCTTTCAGAACTTGAGATAGCTTCAATTCGGCCGGCGCGGTTCCAAAAACCTCGCCTGCCTTGAGATATTTCAGCGTGTCCATCCGCACAAGGATCGGCATATCGGTCCATTGGCGAAGATAGTCCTTGTCGTAAAGCTCTTCCTGGAGAATGACGTTAGCGAAGCCGAGCGCAAGTGCCGGCGTTGTCCCCGGGCGGACGACAACAACCTCGTCTGCTTTCGTAGCGGTGGATGAATATTCGCATGCAATGACAACGACACGAGTACCCTTCACCCGGGCTTCGGTCAGCCAGTGAGCGTCCGGCATTTTTGTCGATATCCAATTCATTCCCCACGCGACGACAGTTTTGGCGTGCTCTACCGAATTTAGATCGAATTCCGAGCTCTGCTGTCCGGTCACCATAGGATGCCCAGGCGGGAGATCGGTGTGCCACGAGTAGTTATCGAAACCCTTTCCGCCTATCGCCGCGTCGGGACCTACTTTTCGGATGTGCGAATCTAGCAAAGCCATCGAATTGGACATTCTATACATACCGAAAATGCGTGTTATGCCCAGTAAAGGCATGCCGCCGCGAAACTTCATCGCCTGCGTACCGGCGCCCTGCATCGCCTCAATAGTTGCTTCGTCGTAATGCTGCTCTTTCAGACGCCGCTTTCCTTCATCGCCCGAATAGGTTTCGGCAATGTTTTTGAGCGATGCGGCAACAATCGCCGCCGCCTCGTCGTGCGGTAACCGCACCCATTCGTCTCTGCCTCTGTTGAAGTAGCTCGGATCAGGGCTGCCGTCTGCCCGACGGGGAAAACCTTCCTCGTACCATCGTTTGAAGCCAGCTCGCACCATGGTTTGATTGACGCGGCGGTCACCGTAAAATCGCCGTGTGAGGGCCAAGCCCTTTTGACATACTCGCGGGTCCCAGCGATGCGTCGTGCCATTGCCGTTCAGATCTTTTGCCTCGCCATACTTCATCGAAGGTCCGATGCGGGTGATCACGCCCTGCCGGACATAGGCATTCAGCAAACAATTATGCGTATCATTTGGCGCGCAAGTGAATGTATATGTTGAATCGTATTTCCACAGATCGCGATATACTTTTTCCCAATCCCGATTCGGATAAACACTTAAAGGATTGGTGATGGCCTGAAGGCCCCAGGCATCAGTCGTCGATGCGACCAAGGCGCCGAAGCCGGCTGCCGAAACTCGGGCCAAGAATTCACGTCTTGAGATCTCTTTATTCATACTATTTGCCTCGATCTGCTCACTTCGCTTCCAAAGACCTTATAAAAACTACGATCGATTCGATCTCGTCGGGGGCCAAAACCGGCCTTGTCAGCGAGGGATTGCTGAATCCCTGCATGACGGTGCCGCGGCGGCCGCGAGAGATCGTCTCAACCAAGAATGTGTCGGTTACGGAGGATAGGAAAACCTTGTTATTAAGCGCCGGACCTTCCAGACCCTCGCCCTTCTTGCCATGACATCCCGAACAATTAGCTTCGTACAGCCGGGCGCCGAAATCAGCGTCACCTTTCGCCCAGATCTGTGGCATCGTGTTTGGTATATGCAAGACATTTCCGCCTAGAGCGCGGATATAGGCGATCACCGATCGGATCTCATCGGGTGAGAATCCGTTTTCGCGTTCCCCCCACGCCAGCATCGGTCTGCCGGGCCGCCCTTTTTGAATCGTTGTAAACAGAAAATCATCCGAAGCTAATTCGAGGAAGTCGGGATTAGTCACAGAAGGATTTGGCACCAGCCCTGGAAAACGAGCGCCTTGTCCGCTCGGTCCATGACAACTCGAACAGACCGCGGTGTAGATCGTTTCTCCATTACCTGCAAATTCTCTCGCACCAAAGCGCATTGCCTTAACGCGATCCTTGGGGAGGTAAGTGTCAGGCAAAGTGCGACGGCGAAGCGAAAGCGTGTAGAGAGTTAAAAGGTCGATCTGTTTATCGGTCAAACCTAAAGCGGGCATCTGCGAACCGACAACCGTCGAAGCCGGAGAACGGAAATGCTGGACTACCCAATTCTCCAATGTGTGCTCGCCCTGAACTTTGGTGAAATTAAGCTGATTGGGGTCCTTGAAGCCCGATACGGATAAGTTGACTCCCGCGTCGCCTCCGAAACTTCCGACCGTATGGCAGCCCGCACATCCGACAGTATTGAATTGTGCTTTTGCCTCGATGAGTTTCGGAGCACCCATTTGTGTATCAAGGAAGATCTTCAGTGCGGCTCGGTCTGTTTCGCTGATCTCTCTAAATGAGACTTTCCACGCATTATCTGCCGCTTGCTGCGACTGCTGCAAATGCGATGCGTACCACTCTGCGTTATATCCCTTGAGACCGACGTGAGACAGGTCGGGCCCTTCCATTCCGGTTAAATTGCCGCCCGGTCGAAGCGTTCCGCCTCGGCCATCGAGTCTATGGCATGCATAACAATCAAGACGTTCAAAGGTCTTTCGCGCATTTTGAAGTGTAGGAAGATTCGGGACATTGAGAGGCGTGTGGCACGTTCCGCAGCTCGCGTAAGCGTACTTCGCAGGGAGCATCGGCTCGGTCCAGAAATGAACATTTCCGTGAGCGTGGTCTTTCTCAGTCGCCTGACCCTGCCCACCGTGACACGTCGTACAGCCAATCTCCGTAGGGGAGTGCACCACCAGTTTGTGCGCCGCTCCGACCTTCAGCTCGGAACTGATCTGTTCCCCGGCGGCCATACCGACATGACATGTGACGCAGCGGTCAGTCACTTTCAGACTTGGGTTGACGATCTGACGAAGCCGCGGGTCGACGGCCCCCTCGGTGGTTTTGGCACTGTTCTGTATTCCGTGCCATTCCTTCAGGAAGTTCTCGGAAACGGCAGCGATCGCGAGGAGAATGAACACCCCGATGCTTGATACCATCAACAGGTACTTATTCTTGTTCATTGCATCAGTGACCTCCCCAATCGGACGGCGACCAGAAAAAGTCCCAGTTCGGCCCGCGGAAGTATGTGCCGATGACCGTCAGCACGATAAACCCGCACAAGAAACACGTAAACAGCGCGAGAGCTCCTGCACGCGTCGAGTTGTATTTTCGAACTGCCCAGATCGAATACGCCGCATAGATCGCCGTCAGCACAGTACCCGGGTTAATGAACGTGATAAACAACTGCGGAATATCCGGGAACCACTCACGAAGCCAACCAAAACGGATCGCGAACGCCTCAACCCCGATCGAGGCAGCGAAGCCGAACACGATTGACCACTTCACCAATTTCCAACCGCCTGGCCCGCCGAACCATTCGCCCGTTCCTTCTTTCTCGCGGTCAAGGAAAGGGATCAGCCCAAGGCCGATTACGCACAGCATCGGAATACCGATCCCGCCCATGAAAGCGGAGAACGAGACGATCTCCTGCAGCCCGAGAAAATACCAGGGTGCCTTCGCAGGGTTTTCGGGAACGAGTGGGTTCGCAAGCTCTTTTAGCGGTGCATCCGAAACAAGCGCGAGTGCAAGGCAAATGAGCGTCGTAAACATCAGCACGCCAAGTTCCGCGTAGAAGAGATGCGGCATCGACGGAACTGTGTGTTCGGGACCGCTCCCGACCGCGGGGGTCTTCCCCTTTACGACAGCGGCAAGATGATAGGTCTTCGTCGGGGCATCGGTGAAAACTGGATAGAACTCTTTTGCTTCCTCAGCGACAAGTTCGTCGGCATCCTCCGGCTTCGCCAGGCCACCGTCTTTGCGAATGCGCCAGAAATGGACCGCCATCAAAGCGGCGAGCACAAGCGGGAGGATCATCACATGCAACAAGTAGAAACGTATCAGTGCTTCTTCGCCGACCGTGTCTGAACCGAGCAGGATCTCTCTCTGGAAGCCGCCGACGTCCATCCATTCGGTAATTCCCATCGCATCCGTGATCTCACGCGGCGATTGTGCGATGTTCGCCCCGATCGTGATCGCCCAGTACGCAAGTTGATCCCACGGAAGCAGGTAACCGGTGAAAGACAATCCCAAAGTCGTTACCAATAGCCCCCAACCTATGAACCAGTTGAACTCGCGTGGCTTGCGGTATGCGGCCGTATAGAACGTCCGTGCCATATGCAGGATCACTGCGACAACCATTACATTTGCCGCCCAGCGATGTATGTTTCGCATGAAACGACCGGTCGGGACGATGAAGTGAATGTCCTTTATCGATTGATATGCCACGTCCGGATACGGTTTGTAATAGAACATCAAGAGGATGCCGGTAACGAGCGTGATAAAGAATGCCGCCGTGGTGATAATTCCAAGGCCAGCGGTTGTTGACCACCGCAGCGACCAAAGGTGCGTTCGAACCGAGTGAAGATGCAGAAAAACATTGCCGAAGATGAATGAAGAACGAGTGCGGTCAGTTCTGGGCGGGCCCCCACGGAACATCGCCCGGTAAACATGATTCGGGATCCCTCGGAGATTGATCCAAAATTCGTGCAATGCTGAATAGCTGGCAGGCTCCATACCTATACCTTCGTTCCGGCCTTTACGCTGCTCTCTTCATCGACGGTTAACGTCCCGCCATCTATAGAAACCTTCAGCCACGGAAGCGGTTTTGGGGCTGGGCCTTTTCTTACCGTTCCATCTTTTGTAAAACCGGATCCGTGGCAGGGACAATCGAAACCATTTGGGCTCGTCTTGACGATGCAGCCGAGATGCGTACAAACTGTCGAGATCGCGAAAACGCCCTCGCCATCGCGGAAGACCGCGACGTTTCTCCCGGGTGGAATAAATGCCTCACCTTCCGGCAAGGTATCCGGCAGCGACAGACTGAACTTCTTCGCCTGTGAAGCGGACACCGCAGCCTTGGGCAGCTTGAGCATTCCTAAGATTGAGAGCCCAAACGCCGCGGCCATCGAACCGAGAGCCGCGAGTCCGAGGAAATCGCGCCGGGGCATGGGCTCCGGATCAAATCGTGATTTTTTTTCGCCGGGACGTGTCGTCATACAGAACTCCAATTTGTAGTAAACGTGACCCTTTCCATCGAGATCGCATCCACGGGGCAGCGGATCTCACAGAGAGCACAGCGGATGCATCTGTCTTCGTCTTTTAAGATCGCCGAATTCTCACCGAGCTCGGCGTCACTGCCGATCGATCGCGCGAAGAGTTCGGAAACGTCAGAGTCGAATTCAAGGCCATCGAGTGAAATAAGTTTCAAACATTCGGTCGGGCAGACATCGGCACAGCCTCCGCAGAGCACGCATCGGTTTCCGTCAAAAACGGGTGTAACCCCGCAATCCAGACATCGCGACGCCTCACGCATCGCTTGCTCGCGGTTGTATCCGACCTCGACGACGTTTTCGGGATGTTTAAGCCGTTCGTCCGGGTCTATAGTTGGAACTTCGACGCGACGAATCGATTCGTAGCCGCGTTCGCGTCGATAGCGATCCAGAACGACGTGTGTCTTGATCAACTCGTGTTCGAGCGTTTTGCCGGTGAGATATTGATAAACGGAACGCGCTGCTGCTTTGCCTGAGGCTACGGCGTCAATCAGCAAACGCGTTCCGTGGGCGAGATCTCCGGCAACGAATACCCCGTCAGCCGTTGTCTGCAACGTGGCCGCATCGACCTTGAGCCAGTCCCCACGCATGCGTTCTATATCTTTTCCGCCTTCGTCAAGGAACGAGAGCGTAGGTGCCTGGCCCACGGCGAGCAGGACTGTGTCACAAGGGATCACTTTTGTGTCGCTTTCGTCGTAAAGTGGCGAAAACTTCCGCTCATCGTCATACACCCGCAAGCATCTTCGAAAAGCGACACCTGTAACGCGGCCATTGTCTTCGCGCAGTATTTCAGTCGGCCCCCACCCGTTACTTCGAGTGATGCCTTCCTCATCGCCTTCGACGATCTCGATCGTATCGGCCGGCATTTCTTCCGCACTTTCGAGCGAGACAAGATTGACGTGCGCGGTTTGGGAGAGCCTGGCTGCCGTCCGCGCCGTGTCGAACGCGATCTGGCGGACGACCGACCGTGCCACGTCGTAGGCGACGTTGCCGCCGCCGACTACCACGATCTCGCGGCCCATATCGATCTTTTCGCTGAGTGATACGGCCCGCAGCAGATCGACCCCCCCGATTACGTCCGGGCCGTCCTCGCCGGGCAGACCAAGACCGCGCGACGACTTTGCCCCGACGGCGATGATCACGGCGGCGTAGTCCTCCCGTAGTTCCGCGAACGAAATGTCTTTCCCGACCTGAATGCCGCAGCGGATCTCGACGCCGAGCGCTTCGATAACGGCGACCTCTTTTGCGATCAGTTCGCGCGGTAGGCGGTACGCAGGAACACCGACCGCCAACATCCCGGCGGCGACAGGTTCGATCTCAAAGACGACCGGCCTGAAGCCCATCAACGCCAGATCGTGCGCCGCCGAAAGACCCGCCGGACCGGCACCTATGATCGCGATCCGTGCGCCGTCCGCTTTTTCGACAGAGTGATCGGTGCCTGACCTGAGCAACGCCGCCATCTCTTCAGCATCGGCAGCGATCGGCGGGACGAAGTTCTTTATTGAATCCAACACCTCATCGACCGGTCGGACCTCCGGCCCAAACTGATCACACGCGAATCGCTTCAACGCACGGATCGCAATCGGGCGATCCTGCCCGACGAACATTCCATCGTCATTAACTTTTGGAATTTTTCCGCGACGGCAAGCGATCTCACACGGGGCTCCACATATGCGGCCGCAAATCGATGCGAACGGATTCGGTCCGCGAGCTATCAAATACGCTTCCTCAATGCGGCCATCAGCAATTGCCCGAACATACCCGCGAGCATCAGTATGCACAGGACATGCGACTTGGCATGAAATAAGATTCTGATGGTGACTCACGTCCGGGACGTGAACATTAAGCGGTAACATTCCGTTCGGTTCTCCAAACCCCTAAAAATCTACACGCCTTTAGTGCGAATATTTCCACATACTGCGTCAATGATCGGCGTTTATAGCTTTGTTCAGGTAGAATTCCGCAATTATCGTTCTACTAAGTATGTTGTCGAAGAACTGCGACTTATTGACTCATAATGTTTTTGGGTTTTGCTCGCCGCATTTATAGTCGTTGCTTGTCAGTAGTTGATAAGACTGGACCGTTGCACGAACGACCGTGTTCGATGGAACGACACGCCTCAATTCCCCTTTGACGTTTGTTACACCTGAAGCCGGAGCCGTCCCCGAGCCGGATACCTTGACAAAGTTCACCATATAATTCTTCAATGGGTACTTTTGCCCCTGAGTATTAATAAATCCAACCCACGCGGTCATGGGGCAGCCGCTTTTGGATAGCACGTTCGCCGTTGCCGAAAGCTTGACCGTGTTTGCCTGAGGAATAATTGGCAAGTTTTCGCCCGTCGTAACGATCGCCTCATTTAGATAAATCTCTGTCGACTGCTGAGAACCAGCAACACTAACAAAGACGAGTACGGCAATGGCCGTAATTGCTAAAGTCCGTGTATTTTTCATCTTTTTTCTCCTTCGTCGGCAGTAGGAAGCTAGGGGAGTCTCCCCTAGTCTCTGCCAATGCACTAACGCTTATCATATTTATCGATTTCAAAAATATGATTTGAATCATGTTTTGGAAATAGTTGTAACCGACAAACGATGAGAGTGAGGTTCGTCGCTCATAACGTCGTCATTGACTGGCTGACGGTCACACCGCAACAATCGATGCGTACCTTTGTTCACTCGCTGACCATTTCGATGAAATGAGACTCAGATTAAATAACGTGATTTCGTCAGAAAGTAATTCGAATCCACCACAACGACCCATCTCATGACTCTTGCGAAGAATAAGACTTTGCTGAAAGCTACTGATCTCTGCGACAGCTAAGCCGGTGCTTTCGTCAAAATGCAGAGCAGGAATTTTTACTTCCTCGAGCATTTGAATGTCAGTAAGGATTGTACTCTTCGGTGCTGCATTCAGCAGACTAACAATTCCGAAAAAAGAGAAAAGAAAAAGTTTTTGGAGTGACGCTGTCTTCATCCCCTCTATTCAAAATGACTTTCTTAGTCTTATGTGACGGATTCTTGTTCGTAAGATTATTTAAGCCAAGCAAATGACTTCGGCTCTGAGCTTTGCGCTATGCAGTTTAAGCAACTACAACTCTAATTTTGACTTATTTTTTTGCTATCTAAGACAGCAATTTTCCGGTATATTTGCCGTATATGTTTACACGCCTTTTATCGCCGCCAAAGCATTCAGCATTCTTATTTGGCCCTCGAGGAACAGGAAAGTCCACATGGATTGCTAAACACCTCCCATTAG
>JBGTBC010000286.1:0-2169 GCA_041749555.1 Pyrinomonadaceae bacterium
AAGGCTAACAGGTTAGCTCGCGCATCAGCCACGATTTTGCGAAGCGCCAGTCTCGCTGGACGGTCTGCTGCGAGACTTTGAGTACCGAAGCCGTTTCTTCGATGCTCATGCCCCCAAAGTATCGAAGTTCCACGACGCGGCTCTTCCTTTGATCAAGTATTTCGAGGCTCTTTAGAGCTTCATCGAGAGCCACTATTTCATCTGAGCGCTCCATTGACACTACCGAATCATCATTCAAAGTGACCTTTTGCCGATCACCGCCGCGTTTTTGCGATTGTTTTGAAATAGCGTAATTAACAAGTATATGACGCATCGCCAGAGCGGCGACCCCCAAAAAATGGGAACGGTTTTTCCATTCCTGCTTTTCTCCGCCCGCGAGTTTTAGGTATGCCTCGTGTATAAGTTCGGTGGTCTGAAATGTATGCCCCTTGTTTTGCCCACTCATATACCGCTTAGCCATAGTCCGCAGCTCACCATAGACAAGCGGCATTAATTCATCAAGAGCGGCGTCATTTCCGTCGCTCCATTGGTTTAGCAATAGTGTCACTCGATGCGAATCACTCTCAAGCATATGCGTTAACTATGTGGACGAGAAATTGCCCAAATTGTACCTGAAAAACCCGAATTAATAAATCTCCCGCTTATGTTCCTTTTAGGCGAAATATCTTGTTTATGTAGTTGAGAGCAAAAATTGTGAAGCAGAAAACTGATCCGATTGCACCGCAGTTTAACAGATCACCTGCGGTTTAGGAGCGTTTTATCAGGAAACCAGGAGGAAATATGAACAATAGATTAATGACAAGGTTGTTTACGTCGGCGGGAATACTCTTTCTATCGTTGGTCACGAGCGCAATCGTAGAGGTTAAGGGCCAGGCTAAACAGCCTATTGGGTTCGATCCAGCGATCGTAGTCTCCCCGGCGACATCGGCAGAGAATGATGTAGAGGCGATCGAGAAGATCGTTCGCAACTACCTTATGAAGAATCCCGTCGTGATACGCGAAGCGATGCAGGCCCTTCAAGCCCAGGAACTTAAGGAGAAGCAAGAGCGTGCGGCCAGCCAGATGAAAGAGCTTCGAAGCGAGATCTTGTCCGATCCGGGTTCACCGATCGGAGGGAACGCCAAGGGTGATATTTCGATCGTGGTGTTCTTTGATTACAACTGCGGATACTGTAAGCAAACTCTTCCCCAACTTCAGAGTATTTCAGAGAAGGACCCGCTGGTCCGCATTGTCTTTAAGGAATTCCCGGTTCTGGGCCCGCAGTCGACGTTCGCCGCAAAGGCCGCACTCGCTGCCGCTCGGCAAGGAAAGTATGTCGAGTTTCACCATGCCTTAATGACCGCTGAAAACACAGATGAGGATTCGATCAAGAGTATCTCTAAGACCCTTGGGATCGACTATACAAAACTCCAGAAGGACATGGCTGATCCACAAATTGACGAACAGATCACCCGGAACCAGCGGCTGGCGGGATCTCTCGATATCAACGGCACGCCGGCTTACATCATTGGCGATCAGATAATTCCGGGTGCGATCGATTCAGAATCATTGGCGAATATCCTAGCCGCGCAGCGTCAGGTTTTGGCGAGGGCGGCTGCCGCGAAAGTCGTCGCAAAGTGAAAGTGATTTGTCTCCCATAGACTGAAAGTTTCGAGGCTAGAACTCAGAAAGACAGGAGGAAAAATGAACAAGATATATAAAACAATATTGCTGACATGTTCAGCACTAACAGTATGCGCGTTTTTGCAAGTGGGTACCTATGCACAAGCAAAGGGGATGGATGCTACCGAGGTAACGATAGCCGGTTCCGGCATTATGCCCGAAACTATCTACCGTCAGGCCGGTGACAAGTCGTGGCAGGTCATCTCTGGCGGAAACGTATCGCAAACTTGCAACGAAACCGGCAGAGACGAATGGTCAGTCTATCTGGCATGCCAAGAGGTGAGGATCGTATTGGATCTCTTCAAAAAGGAACGAAGCATCATTGGCACGGCCGGGTCGACCCTCAAATCCCCGATCGCGAGCTCCAGCAATGCTCCGTTCGTGGCTTCAACGCCGGATACAACCCTTACCAGCGCGACACGCTCCGGAGAAACGCCACCGCGCCCGTCGCCACTAACAATAAACGAGATGGAGCATGTTATGCGCTGGATCTCGGTAAACACGAGT
>JBGTBC010000287.1:0-3535 GCA_041749555.1 Pyrinomonadaceae bacterium
AACGCGCTCCGAACGATCCGGCGTGGTACAAGGGCGGGCTGTGGCACGACAACATGAAGGTCAACATTCCCGGCTTTTATTTTATGTCGTGGTATGACGTTTCGACAGGGCCAAATCTTGCGATGTACAACCACATCCGCAAAACCGCCGATAAGGAAATGGCCGACAAGCAGTACGCGGTGATCGCTCCCGTTCTGCACTGCAGCTACACCCGCGCAACTGAAAACACGATCGTCGGCCAGCGAAGTATGGGCGACGCGCGGCTCGATTACAGCAAGATGACGTACGACTGGTTCGATCATTTTCTGAAAGGCGAACAGAACGACGTGCTCAAACGGCCTAAAGTCCAGTACTTCACGATGGGCAGCAACAAATGGCAGTCATCGGAGACTTGGCCGCCCGTCGGTGCTGAGCCGATGAAGTTCTATCTGTCGAGCGGTGGAAAGGCCAATACGTTGAATGGCGATGGCAAACTCGTCGCCGAGCCCCCCGCGGCCGATATGCCCGATATTTTCACCTATGATCCGATGAGTCCGGTTCCCTCTTACGGCGGCAATGTCTGCTGTACCGGAAATGCTGTTCAGGGCGGTTCGTTCGACCAGAGCAAGATGGAAGAGCGGGATGATATCCTCGTTTACTCGACCGACGTTCTGAAAGAAGGCTTTGAGCTTAGCGGGCCGATCGACGTTACGCTATACGTATCCTCGGACGCCAAGGATACGGATTTCACCGTCAAATTGATCGATGTCGAAGAAACCGGAAAGGCCTGGAATCTTGACGAGACCATACAACGCATGCGTTACCGCGATGGCTACGATAAACCGCTGGTGTGGATGGAGAAAGACAAGGTTTACAAGGTGAAGTTTCAACCGATGAACACCAGCAATTACTTTGCTCCAGGCCATCGACTCCGGATCGAGATCTCTAGCAGCAACTTCCCCCGCTTCGACCGCAATATGAATACGGGTGGAAAAAACTACGACGAGGTCAAAGGCGTGGTCGCAAAGAACGCGGTCCATCATTCCAAACAGTATCCGGCGGAGGTCGTGATCTCGGTAGTGAAGAGAAAGTAACGCAGAGCGGTCACTTTCCTATCTGTCCCGGATGATAGACTGATTTCGTTCTTCCTTTAAGGTCGTCAGGGTAAAAATATACATCCCGCAGGTTGCCGGCGGCGTATCTTTCGGCCTGGTCGGTGAAATGCGGTGACTTTGGATCTCCGCTTTCACCGCCGGCGGAGACGGCGCGGGCACGGACCTTTTTGCCGAACTCGACCACGGCGACAAAGCTGTTGCCGCTGGTGCCGTAGTATTTCTTCGACCCCTTGTAAGGCCGGGCCCCGAATGATGCGAGCGAGCCCCAGTTTCCCGATGTGAAGCCGACCGGAATACTCGGAGCTGAATCACTGAAAGGATGGACAATGTCACCCGTCAGCCTCTGAAAGCGGTTGATCTCGCCCCACGCAGTTTTCCATGAACCAAAATCACGAGTAAGCCTCTCCGATACTGCAGTAAGCGACGCTAACAGCATTTCGCCAGAAGCCTTCTCTGCTACATACTTTTCGACCGGCATTCGCTCCTGGCGGGCCGAGGCACCAGCGCGGCGGCTGATATCTTCAGCCCACAGTACAGCAAGCGAAGTCGGTACGGAACTCGTTGACCATCGCAGGTCCCATCGGCGCAGTTCGTTGATCTGTTCCATTAATGCCGATCGTGCAGGGCTCTCGGCTGCTCTCTCCCACGCTCGAATCAGTGCGGGTATGGTCTTTTCAAACCACGGCAGATAACTGTCATAAGCTGCCGCCGTCAGTGAATCGAGTGTAAAATCTTTCCTATTCTCAAGCACACGGACCGCATGTCGGCCGCGTGCCGATTCGTTTCCGCTGTCGACATATTTCGGATAATTTTCCTGTTTCAGGCTGCTCGGCCCGGCCGCCGACCACGGCCAGTCATTGCTGTTATATAACCAGCCGGACGCCGGGTTTTTGAGATTTGGCAGCTCGTCAAACGAAAGCAATCCTTTCCAATCCGACGCGGGATCACTACCGTCGACAGGTCTAGTCCAGTCGAATTTCGGATCGCGGCGAGGTACAAAATTCGGATGAAAATATGCGGTATTGCCGTCGGCATCGGCGTAAATAGTGGCGTTGGACGAATTCGCCTGCAATCCCATGACCTTTTTGAACTCGTCATAGTCTTTAGCTTTCGTGCGTCCGTATGACTGCATCAAGGCCTTGACGGGTTCATTCATCAGGCCAACCGAGATCCATTTATCCAAACCGCCTGATCGGACGATCGGGCCGTGATGCGTATAGAAGGTCTTAAATGTTCGTTCTGCCAATTCTCTGATTTTACCCCTATATCTGACCGTGATCTGTTTTTCTATAATTGGCTTCTCGTCATCACCGTAACGATAATAAAATTTCCCATCGCTCTTCTTGATTATCGTTTCTACAAATTCATCGATCGCATCGACCGCGCTCGACGTGTGCATCCAGCCAAGACGTTCATTAAACCCCTGATAAATAAAAAATTGTCCCCACGTCGAAGCTCCATATGCATTTAACCCTTCATCGCTCGTCATCTGAAGCTCAGACCGGAAAAAGAAGGATGTGTGAGGGTTGATCAGCAGAAGTGCGTTCTTGCCTTTCGTGTTCGCCGGCGAGATCGCTATTCCATTAGAGCCGGACGGTTCTCTAAGAACGTCGTCTTCCCCGTCATGAATGATCGGTTGTAGGCGTTCATTGATGCTATAGTCCCGCTCAACGACATAATAGCTATACAATCCCCTAAGACTCTCGGTATTCACTGATTCAATGTCACCGCCGATACTTCCCTCGCTAAATGTCAGCGGCATCCAGGGCTCGAATTTGTTGATCACGCGCGGCTTTACATTCGGATGCGTGGCCAGATAGAAATTCAGCCCGTCGGCCCAGGCGTTCATCAGCTTTCGCAGCCATTCCGGGCTCCCCAGATATAGCCGCTTCATTTCCTGTTCATCGATGAAAAGTCGCTGCCGCAGGTCGCTCCAGATCGCCTGTTCACCCTCGGCCTCGGCCATTCGTCCGATCGAGTTGAGATAGTTAATCTCGATCCTGTTAAAGTCGTCCTCGGCCTGAGCATACATCGCCCCAAAAACGGCATCGGCATCCGTCTTTCCCTTTACGTGCGCGATACCCCAATTATCACGGGTGATCGTGACATTGCGGGCGAGTGCCTCCAATCGACGCTGTTCCGTTTCCTGTCCGGCGGCAGCAAGCGGAAAAAGTAGAAAAAAGGCAAATATCAGAGATCGGCAGAGATTCTTCACGGTTCCTCCAGTATTGGGCTCGCTCAATAATAATCGAACTAGAAGTAAGTTGAAAAGGCTGCGTACCAAACGGAGGACCCGGAGTCGATCGGAAAAGATCTGAAACATCTTCACACCAATGATTCGTAAAAGAACCTTGTGCGAGATCGCTGCAATGGCCTGATACCCTCTGGGCCAACCAATGACGCGGTTATGTTTATAAATTTATTGTCATCATTCGAGCCGC
>JBGTBC010000288.1:0-4219 GCA_041749555.1 Pyrinomonadaceae bacterium
GGTCTCGCCTATGTCGAAAACTCGGCAGACGTTGCGATGCGAAACCTGTCTCGCGTTGCGCACTTCCCCGCGAAAGCGACGCAGCAGTTCTTCGTTCTTTGAGAGTTCCTCGGGAAGGAATTTAAGAGCAACGGTCTGATCGAGTTCGAGGTCATCGGCCTTATAGACCTCGCCCATCCCGCCCTTGCCGATCAGGCCGACAATGCGATAGCGGCCCGCGAGAACGCTGCCCGAAACAAATCGCGCTCCGCCCCCGGTGGTAAGCGGCGTTTTGTTTCGTTTTGAAGGGTTAGAAAGTCTTGTGGGTGTGTTCCCTTGCGGATCGGCCGGCAGGACGGCTGTCTCAGCAGACACGTCGTCGATGCTTAGACCGCACGCAGGGCATCTAGTTTGCGTGGTCGTTAGCTCAGTTGAGCATTGAGGGCAATTTTTCATTTGAGATCGTCCGCAGGAAAAGGGATTAGATCTTGTTCAACTATTGGATAATTTCGCATCCTATGATATCTTGACGACATTAATTCGCGAAACTGGCGTTATCCGACCGATTCAAAGAGCAATTATTCCATAACCGCTTTAGAAAGGAGAACGCCGGAAATGAAAGGAACGACTGTCCTTGCCATTGCAATTTGTATTTTCTGTTTTTTCCTCGGATATATGACTTATCTGGGGACGATGTTTTTTGTCGATTTCCTGAAAGGACAGGTCAACCCCTGCCAACATACGACCGAGATCTGTTCGCAGCCGGAAACAGCAAATCGAGGATATTGAACCTCGGATGAACGCTGTTGCGTAAATGCAGATCTGAGTTCGATCCTTTGCCAAACGCCGCCGCCCGCGTCCCGGTAAAAAAATCGTCCGACGACTGCGTCCCGCCAAACGGCAGCCCCATATGCAGATGCGGATCGATCCCGCCAGGGATCACCAGCATCCCCGACGCGTCCAGCACAACATCCACCTCCATATCCAGCCGCCTGGCCGTGTCGTCACCGTCTCGCTGTCAATAAAAATATCGTCAACGGCCGTGACGATGAGGCCGTTTTTTACAAGTGTTTTCATAATGAATTCACCACAGAGGCACAGAGAGCACAGTGGGACTACTCAACGGCCTCTGTGTTCTCTGTCGCAAATATTTTTTGACAAAGTGTCGCCAACATCAGTTATTTGTGATGAGTGGAAGTTTTATAGTGTTCTCTCAACAAGTCTCTACCAAAGTCACCGTCGAAATCTCGCCACACAATATGGACGTGATCGCCATCAATGCTGTCAAACTCGACCAAAAACGATTTCCCCTGAATACGGTAATAATGCGGTTCAGTCTTAGTCGTTTTCCCGGCCCAGCCGAAACGTACCGAGCCAAGATCTTCGGCCTGGATATTGGCCAAGCGTTTTACCGCCAGTTTTTCCGGCATAGCCGCAAGTATGGCTGCCAACAGCCGTTTGAGAATGTCCCGCTGACTCTTCGAAAGGTTCTTCGCCGGAATACCGACCTTAGGCAATGGAGCAACCTGATTTGCACTTCCGGTTACGACATCGACGAACGAAGTCGTCTGAAATATCGCTTGTCGCTTCTGTTCCGCTGAAAACGAATTCAATAACTCAAACGCAACGTCCTGTTCTACGGCCAGTGGCTTTGTGCCTTTTCGCGGCCCGGTTGTTATCTCCCCAGGATTGGCACCGAAAAAGAATGGAGCGAAAGCGATGCTGTCCTTTACGACCGTAAAGTTTAGAACAACATGATGGCCTTGAAAGGACCATCCCCAAGGTGCATCTTTACTCGGTGTACCGTAAATTGCCACGAGATAATTTTCCGGTATGCGGCTTGGGGTATTCGGTTGCATTTCGCGGAGCACATTTTCCAGGTCCATGATCGTCCTGGTTTTCAGGTAACCTGAGTTGCTCAAATATGCCTTCAATAAGTCGAAAAGCCGCTCCTTTTGTGCTGCACTCAGATCTTTTACAGCCACGCCATCGGCAGGTGACATTGAGGCGGGAAAATACGACCACAAAGGAGGCGTCAGCTCATAAAAGGGAAACACAGCCTCCTTCTTCTGCTCAGTGGAGAGTGAGTCAATAAATGCATTGGCTTTGTCGGCGCTGATCGAGAACGGCTTGTAACGTGAATAGTTCCCGCCAATAAAGCTGATAAATGCTGGGGAATCGTTACCGCCCACCATCGCCTCTCGGCTCACTTCTGATTCGGCCGGTTTCAAACTTTCCGCATGGTGCGAGTCCGTTCGAGAAAGGTTCTGACCATACGCTCCGCCGGTCAGAATCGCCAGTAAAAAGCCCAAGTTTAGAGACACCTTTTTCATATTCCTAGCACAACACCAATCCGGCTTCCAGCTCCTCGATGACCTTCCCAATCGAATCGGTCGTTAAATTAAGCACGACGCCGATGCGGATGACGTTGCCGTAAACACGGCTCAGCCGATCTCGATGACATCAAACCCAGCTTCTTTCGCCGCAACGGATAATCTCTTATCCGAGCAGATAAACGGCCGGTTTCGCGGACGTTCATTGCACCAGGCCAAGGCCGCTGCAAGTTGGAAAGCATCCAAGGCTCTGATGTTCATTTTGGAGGTGAGCAAGACAGCCATATTTAGCACTGCCTCTGTTGGCTTCACAACGAGTGATGTTGCGTACACCTGATCCCATTTGCTTATCGCCGCAAGCGACTGACTTTCACGAATAGCGACTTCGTTTAGCAGCCGGTTTATGCCGCTATGCACCTCTACGTGAGTGCCCCACCAAAATACTAATTCATTACAACTTCTCCGTATAAGACGCGATTTGCGTGACGCCGCCTGGTTACAAAACAGCGGGATGATCGCGCTTGTATCCCAAAATGCGATCTTAGCGGGCATCACGATCCTCTCTTATAACCTCAAGAATTTTCTCAAGCGGAACATTCGGAAGATCGTCATCATCATCCCAGAAAGAATCCGGCAAGGGATTTCGATCCAAGGGCGGTCGCAATATGCCTCTTGCGATCAGATCAAGCTCCTCGGCCTCATAATCATCGGTGTAATCGATCGGCACGATTTTGGCGAACGGGACGTTGCGCTCACTGACGAGCACCTGCCCACCGCGTTTCACCTCGTTGAGATATTTGCTTAGACTATTTTTCAATTCTGCTATATTTGCAGTTTTCATAACATGGCCATTATGGCCTACTTAGCCTACTTGGTCAAGTTAAAAATTCCTAGGTGCTCTTCACGTCTCTGGGGTGATTGATTGGCCGGCAAGACAGCGGTCTCAGCAGACACGTCTTCGATGCTCAAACCGCAGGCAGGGCATCTTGTATGCCGTTCAGATAATTCGGCTGAGCATTTTGTGCAATTTTTCATTTGAGATCAATCGCGAACAGAATCAGGCTCCGTCCCGAAGCAAAAATCGCATCCAGTTATTGAACAAATTTGATTCCTATGATATCTTGACGACATTAATTCGCGAAGCTGGCGCTATCCGACCTGATTCAAAGAGCAATTATTCCATAACCGCTTTAGGAAAAGGAGAACGCCAAAGATGAAAGGAACGACTGTCCTTGCCATTGCAATTTGCATCTTCTGTTTTTTCATAGGATATCTGACTTATCTGGCCGCGATGTTTTGTGTCGATTTCCTGAAAGGACAGGTCAACCCCTGCCAACATCCGACCGAAGTCTGTTCGCAACCGGAAACGGCCCCCAGACGATATTGAACGCCGGATGATCGCTGTTTGCGTAAATGCAGATCCGAGTTTGATCCATTGCCGGCAGAGAAATTTACTTTCTAGCAATTGTCGGTTAATTCCTCACCAGTTCAAACGGCATGTCCC
The DNA here is from genome assembly GCA_041749555.1 of Pyrinomonadaceae bacterium. Taxonomy (GTDB): domain Bacteria; phylum Acidobacteriota; class Blastocatellia; order Pyrinomonadales; family Pyrinomonadaceae; genus OLB17. The sequence goes on from JBGTBC010000288.1 coordinate 3,817, forward strand.
GCATTCGCGAGCCGCCGACATGCAGCTTGTCGATCTTACCAGCCCGGTCGCGGGTGAACCACACTACGAAGCTTCCGGCGGAAAAATGGTCCTTATAGAGCGGCGTCATCTGCAATTTTAGCACGGGCCTTTGGACTACAAATGCCTTGTCGCCTTCGACGGCAAAAGTAAACCTAGCCTGCGCCTCTTCGCTGTACCAATCGCCGGCAAAAGAGGCGAGATCTGTCGCGGTCGGTGCCCATGCAGATTCGAAAAAGTGACGCTGTATATCGCCGTTGTTATTGCCTTCTGCCAAGATTGGTTTTCCGTCTTTATCGACAGTAAACATGATCCGCGTAACGCCGAGCATAAAGGTATAGTCCGAAACCGGACTCATTGGTCGGCCATTGAATCGAAGCGCACC
>JBGTBC010000289.1:0-7870 GCA_041749555.1 Pyrinomonadaceae bacterium
GGCCCTCGAGCTCGCGGCCAATGATGTCGTTTACGTTCTTCACGGCCGTCAGAACACCCTTGCCCAGGTAGCGGCCTGCATCACCGTCACGCAGCTCGACAGCTTCGTTTTCGCCGGTCGATGCTCCGCTCGGTACCGCCGCGCGGCCCTGCGTTCCGTCCTCAAGAATAACCTCGGCTTCGATGGTGGGATTGCCCCTCGAATCCATTATCTCGCGTGCCCACACCTGTTCTATAAAACTCATTATTTACTAAACGACTCCTTTATTATTCTGAATATCTATATTTAATCTGGATCGCCGGTAACTGGTTCGGAGCCGTTAGTGTTTTCAGCGGATTCCATACGAACTTGTTTTATCCGACGTTTGTCAACTTTTTCGACCCTGAATACATGCCCGTTGAATGCGACCGTTTCGCCTTCTGAAAGGATCTCTCCCGCCGTGGCCATCAAGAATCCGGCGATCGTCGTGTAACCTTCGGAGATCGGCAGGTGAAGTTCGAGACGCCTGTTAAGATCGCGAACCGCCAGCCCGCCATCCAACAAGTAAGCTCCATCCGGCTGCTCGTTGATCTGCTCGTTTACCTCGACATCGTGCTCGTCCGATATCTCGCCCACGATCTCTTCTAGCAGGTCTTCGATCGTAATGATCCCCTCTACGCCGCCATGTTCATCGACAACAAATCCGAAATGAAATTTTTCTTTCTGCATCTGCCGCAACACGTCCTCAAGACGGGCGGTATCGACGACATAATTGGGCTTATGAAGCACGTCAGCAAGCTTAAATGCCTTAGGCCGGCGAACGTAACCCACCAGGTCCTTACTGTGCAGCACACCGGCGATGTCGTCAAGCGACCCGCGATAAACCGGAAGCCGCGAATACCCGCTCTCTCCGAAAGCCTTGAACATTTCGTCGATCGAGATATTCTCCGGGATCGCCACGATCTCCGTTCGCGGGATCATAGCCTCTTTCACCGTTGTTTCCGAAAAATCAAAGATCTTGTTGATCAGAGCTTTTTCTTCCTGATTGAGATGCCCGCTTGCCTGCGACACGTTTATGAGCTGTCTGATCTCATCCTCAGTGTAGCTCGATCCGTGTTCGCCGGACGGCACCAACCCAAACAACCGAACAGTTTTTGTTCCAGCCCAATCTAGCAGGCGGATCGGGTAGTTAAATATCCGGTAGAACAGTTGAAGAGGCACCGCAATCGCATAAGACACTCGTTCGGACAATTCCAGAGCGGCTGTCTTCGGCGCGAGCTCGCCATAGACTATATGTAAAAAGGTTATGAACGAAAACGCGATGGCGAACGAAATAGTATGGAGCACCGGCCCCGATGCCAGGAACGGGATGCCGGCCATCTCGCCAAACCGTACCAGCAGCGGCTCCAGGACCGAAGCGACCGCAGGCTCGCCTATCCAGCCCAGGCCAAGCGAAGACAGCGTGATCCCGAGCTGTGTAGCCGAAATGTACGCGTTAAGATTGTTGAGCATCGCCAGCAATCTCTTCGCGGCCGGGTCGCCCTCTGCAGCCGTCGCCTCGATTCGCGATTTGCGGACAGCAACGAGTGCAAACTCACTTGCGACAAAAAAGCCATTGGCCAAAACGAGAAATATCACCAAGGCGATCTTAAATATCGTGCTCAGCAGAGTCGGCAATTCTCCGGGTGTCAGGTTTTCGGCAGCTAACAACAGAAACAAACTAGCGGGATCGTCCATTGCGGATATGCAGATTAGCTCTTGCGGTCGTCTTCTTTCGGTTCAGGGTCTAAATTCACTACCAATTTGTGGATTATATCACACCACTTGCAGCAAAATACCAGAAATTAAACTCGATCGGAATGCCCGCGGGCGTGCTGATCCAACAGTTCCTGGATCAGCATCAGGCATGAACCGCACCCACCGCCGGCATTACAGGCCAGCGTTACTTCCTCTACGGTTTCCATGACCTGATTGTTTATCAATGTCTCGATCTTTTCCTGAGAAACGCCAAAACACGTGCAGATGAGTGCCTCTTCGCCTCGAAATTCCTCAACGCGTCTCGCTCTGAGGTCGGAAAAAGCTGACCGCAATGCCTCGATCGCGGCGGCGGCACACTCCCCTCGGTCTGAGGGTATCTTGCCGACATCTTCTACGATCAATAAGCGGAGTTCGTCCCGCCGCAGCCCCTGAAGCTCGGTAAGGTCCCGGCCCTCAATATATTCCGCCAAAATGTCTGCCGCGGCCAACATGTAGCCGCAGCCGTTTGACCTGACAACGGCCCCCCGGATCGCGGTGCCACCGGTGATCGACAGCAAGAACCGCACAAACGACCCGCAGCGGAAGTTCGCGGCCACGCCTATTGCATCTATTTCCAGACCCTCCGCGAGCCGCCCCGCCGCCATCGTGACTCGTTCAGATATTTTTTCCGGATATACCACGAAGTAGAGTCTATCTCTGTAGGGAGCTTTCGGGAACACGAAAAGGGCGAAGAATTACCAGACAGCTTCGACTTCGGACTTTGATCATTGAACTTCCCGCCCGAACATTTTAGGATACTCACTATGCGGAGTGTATTGATCTTAATTTTCGCGGCGTTTGTCGTGGTCGGTTGCCGGCCCGCCGCGGCGCCTGTTTCAGTCGGCAACCGTCCCGTTTCGATCAACGACCGTCCCACAACCAACCTTCCGATGGCCCCGACCAAGCCGCTGGCGGAAATGAGCTGGACGGATTCAAACGATCGCGTGCAAAAGATCTCTGATATGAAAGGCAAGGCCGTCATACTTGATTTCTGGGCGACATATTGCGGCCCCTGCCGCGAGGCGATACCGCATCTTAACTCTCTTGCCGCAAAATACGGAGAGAATCTTCTTATCGTCGGTCTGAACGTCGGCGGCCCCGAAGATCGCATGAAGATCCCGCAATTCGTCGCTACCACCCGCATCGACTACCCGATAGCGTTTCCCGAGGACGCCTTAAGCAACTTTATCTTCGCAGAGAGAAGCGAAATACCACAGACGGCCGTATTCAACAAGAACGGTGAAATGATCGCGAAACTGATCGGATTTAACCCGGCGATCCAGAAGCAGCTGGACGAAGCTGTGGAAAAAGCAGTTAATTCAGAATAGATTGGCTCCAATATGCGAGATCTTCCCGTTGGCAACGGCAGCCTGTTGGTTAATTTTGACGAGAAATATCAGTTACGCGACTTCTACTTCCCTCACGTCGGACAAGAGAACCATACCGAGGGTTTCCCATTCCGGTTTGGGGTTTGGGCGGACGGGATATTTTCCTGGGTCTTTTCGGACGACTGGGCCCGCGATCTCAGATATTTGCCCGACACTCTGGTTACTGAAGTCACCCTGCGCAACGAGAACCTCGGGATCGAGGTAATTTGTAACGACACCGTTGTCGAAAGCGAGGACCTTTTCCTGCGGTCGGTCCGGGTTAATGATCTCTTTAATAAAACGCGTAAAGTACGGGTCTTCCTTCACCAGGATTTTCGGATTTACGAAAACAAAGTGGGCGATACCGCCTTTTACGATCCGGACACCCTGGCCCTGATCCATTACCAAAAACACAGGTATTTCCTGATCAATTCCCTGCCTCACTTTGATGAATTTGCAACCGGCCGCAAGGCGTTTCATAACAGCGAGGGGACCTGGCGGGATGCGGAGGACGGCGACCTTCACGGCGGGACAATTACCGAAGGCTCGGTAGATTCGACGATCGGCATCTTCTCAGAACTCGCTCCCGGCGGTTCGTCTCACTTCAATTATTGGATCGCAGCCGGGATCTCGCATCACGAAGTTGCTCGGCTTAATCGCCTCGTTCTTGAGAGAGGTCCAGGGGCCCTAATGGTGGGGACCCGGGATCACTGGATCAGATGGCTGGGCGATCCGAAGCCGGAATTCGAGGGATTGTCTGCTCAAGTCGACGATCTTTATCGCAGAAGTTTGTTGATCATAAGGACGCAGATCGACAACGGCGGTGCGATCATCGCGGCAAATGATCATGATGTAACGGAGCGGGCGACCGATCATTACAGCTATTTATGGCCGCGAGATGGCGCATTTGTAACAAATGCCCTCGATATCGCCGGATTCCCCCAATATTCGCGTGCATTTTTTGAGCTATGCAGCCGGATCGTGCATGAACGGGGGTATTTTCTTCAAAAATATAATCCTGACGGATCGGTCGGTTCCGGCTGGCACTCGTATTGGGATAAATATGGGAAGAAGCCAATGTATCCCATCCAGGAAGATGAGACCGCTCTCGTTCTATGGGCGATTTGGGAACATCATTTGATATACGGCGATCTGCTCCTTTTAGAAGAAATTTATCAACCGCTGATCGTGAAGTGTGCGGATTTCATGGTTGCGTTTCGCGATCCCGACACCGGACTACCGCAGTCGAGCTGGAACCTGTGGGAGGACCGCCGGGGCGTTCACACTTTTACATGTGCCGCGGTTGTCGCCGGGCTCAGGGCCGGGGCACAAATCGCGCATTTGTTTAAAGATCAGGAACGCGCGGGGAAATATTCAGTCGCCGCCGATGAGATGATCTCGGCAATGCGGACACATCTTTACAGTGAATCCGACGGCAGATTTTTGCGAGGGCTGCTCGCAAACGGCGATGATTCCCTAACATCCGACTCGACGGTCGACGCATCCCTATTCGGCATATTCTATTTCAGTTGTTTTGACGTCGACGATCCGATGGTTAGAAATACGATGAATGCCGTCGAGCAGCGCCTTATGAACCACGGGCCTTACGGGGGCGTGATGCGGTTCGAGAATGATGGTTATATGCGGAGCGGCGAGAATTCGCCGAATTCGTGGATCATTACAACGCTGTGGCTGGCTGAGTATTATATTGCGTCGGCGAAAACCGTCGACGACATGGCGAGGGCCCTTGCCATTCTTGAATGGACCGCAAACAGGGCTCTTCCCTCAGGCGTACTGGCTGAGCAGATCGATCCGGACACAGGCGACCCCATGTCCGTTTCTCCGTTAACGTGGTCACATTCTACATTTGTTGCCGCGGTACATAGCTACATGGCTAAACTAAGTCAATTCTGATCTTTTGCTGGCTCGGATTCACGGAAACGAGCCCGATAGCGATAAAATCTAAAGAATGCGAAAAGCAAAAATACTTGCCACCTTGGGCCCATCATCGGAATCAAGGGCTGTGATCGAACAAATGCTCGCTGGCGGACTCAACGCTGTGAGGATAAACATGTCTCACGGTACAAACCAAGAGCACGAACAGGCGATCGAGCATGCCCGGGCCGCCGCGGCAGCGGTTGGTCAGCCTATTTCGATATTGGTCGATCTGTCCGGGCCAAAGATACGGACCCGCGGCTTGCACGACGGCATTCCGGTCATTCTGCAGCAGGGGGAACCGTTTGTTATCACTACGCGTGACGTTGTCGGTGACCATCGCGAAGTTGCAACTAATTTTGCCGACCTGCCGGACGCGGTTGAAACAGGTTCGCGGATATTGCTCGACGATGGGGCCATCGAGCTGTCGGTCCTTTCGAAAACTGAAACGGATGTCATCACAACGGTAGTCACAGGCGGCGTACTTTCGGAACGAAAGGGAATAAATTTACCAAATACGCCGCTGCCGATACCCTCGATGACAGAGAAAGACCATGCGGACATTATTTGGGCGATGGAGCAGAATGTCGATTACATCGCCCTGTCTTTTGTCCGAACGGGTCAAGATTGTATCGAGGCCAAGGAGATCATCAAAAAATTGAACCGGCGGAAACTTGGCCGGGCCCTTCTGGTGGCTAAGATCGAAAAAGCGGAAGCGATCGAAAATCTGGATGAGATCATGGCCGCGACTGATGGTGTGATGGTGGCACGCGGCGACCTCGGCGTCGAAACGAGCGTGGAACTCGTACCGGTTTATCAGAAACGGATAATCGAAAAGGCGGTTGCAAACGATAAGTTTGTAATAACGGCGACCCAGATGCTTCAGTCAATGATCGACAGCCCTTACCCAACACGGGCCGAGGCCTCGGATGTGGCCAACGCTGTTTGGGATGGTACCGATGCCGTTATGCTCTCCGCTGAGACAGCCGCGGGTAAATATCCCGTCGAAGCCGTCAGAACAATGGCCCGTATCATAGATTCGGCTGAGACGATCAGGCAGGACGAGCTGAAACAACCGGTGAAATTCAGCCAGCCGCCTTCGGGCAGGACCAGCCAGGCGTTATGCAAGGCAGCCGCCTCCGCCGCTAAGGAGATGCAGACCGAAAAGGTGGCCGTATTCACAGAGTCAGGATTGATGGCAAGACGATTGTCCGCGTTCCGATCCGGACTGCAGACATTCGCCTTGACTACCTCAGCCGATACGTGCAGCCAACTAGCTCTCATCTGGGGTGTAAGGCCGTTTTTCGATGAGAAATTGAATTCGATGGGGATCAATAATTCGATCGGTGATTCGACAATGTTCGACCTTATGAATTCAGACACGGACGCGACCGACGAAATGCTCAAAACCGGCGAGATGACCCTTCGCGACGCTCAGGTCGTCGAAAACGGTGAAACGATCGTAATGCTCGCAGGCCGTCTGTCAGGCCTCGGCCTGTCGAGTTCTGTTGTCGTCTGGACGATCGGCGAGAATATACCGGCCCGGTGAGAAGGCGCTAGCTAAACGACCGTACCAAAGAGCAATCCGATCAGGGCAGTCACGGCCATTGCCATTGCACCCCAGAATAAGACACGCAGCGAACCAGTGATCATATTCGCGCCGCCGGCTTTGGCGGCGACGGCACCCAGCAACGCGAGGAACACCAGTGAAGAAACGGCAACCGTCGGGATCATCGCCGAACCCGCAACGATCGCGGCGACACCTAACGGCAACGCCGCACCTAAGGCAAAACTAACTGCCGAAAACAATGCCGCCTGAATCGGCCTTGCGCTCATAACCTCAGAGATCCCAAGTTCGTCACGGGCATGAGCGCCGAGAGCGTCATGTTCGGTCAACTGTATCGCGACTTGATGTGCCAACTCGGGATCAAGGCCGCGGTCAACATAAATGCCGGCCAGCTCTTTTAATTCATGGTCTGGACTCAGGGCCAGTTCTTTCTTTTCCCGTTCAAGATCGGCATTTTCAGTATCAGCCTGGGAATGTACAGACACATATTCGCCGGCAGCCATGGACATCGATCCGGCGACTAGCCCCGCGACACCCGCGATCATAATAGCTCCGTATTCGGCCTGCGCGGCTGCCACTCCAATGATCAGACTGGCCGTCGAGACGATTCCGTCGTTGGCCCCAAGCACCGCGGCCCTAAGCCACCCGATCCTGTCGGTCCGATGATGTTCACGATGGCTCATTCTTACGTTATGCGATATTAAGAAAGGTTGTTACGGCCCCAGCGCAAAGCCGTCGCCATCCAGACTAGTTCGTCGAGGAAACCTGTGACCCGTTTATTATAGGCATCATCGAGCAGGTTGCCCGCCGCGTCAAATTTTGTACCGACTTGGGGGAAATTCAGGTCCCTGAAAGTGATCGCGAGTCCGAGTTCACGCACCATTGGCACCATCGATTCGATCACGCGAGTGCCGCCCCATGGCCCGGCCGAAACGCCTACCAATGCGACGGCTTTATGAATGTACTCCTTCAAAAGCGTGTCCATGACGCTCTTGAGAATTCCGGGATATCCGTGATTGTACTCCGGCACAACAATTACAAGGCCGTCTGCCGCTACGACAGCGTCACGCCATTCGGGAAACAAAGGGCCGATCGCCGTCCCATAGTCATCAACCGGAAGTTCGAAATCGCGGACATCGAAGAATTGAGGGTCGATATCCTCGCGTTCCTTCATCTTCGAAAAGACCCATCTTGCGACGTTCTCGCTAGCACGATCTTTGCGGTT